>NZ_JQNA01000002.1:2505484-2818670 GCF_000745015.1 Burkholderia sp. 9120
GCACAGCGTCAGCACCTTGATGTTTTCTTCGGCGCGCGCGAGGCGGCGGATTTCCTGCGTGACCTGGTCGGCGAGTTCGCGCGTGGGGCACAGCACCATGGCCTGCACGGCGAAGTTGCGGACGTCGAGGCGGGCCAGCAGCGCCAGCGAAAACGCCGCAGTCTTGCCGCTGCCGGTTTTCGCCTGGGCGATCAGATCGTGGCCGGCGAGCGCGATCGGCAGGCTCGCGGCCTGAATCGGCGTCATCTCGACATAGCCGAGCTGCGTCAGATTCGCGAGCGCGGCGGGCGGGAGCGGCAACTGGCTAAACGGCGCGCCGGCGGGAGTGGGACTGTTCATAGGGTGAGCTCGCTGTCGGCTGGAAAAAAGGACTTAGTCGGCCATCGGGCCGTTAGCGGGACGGCCTTCGATCTGCTCGTACAGCACCGAACCGTCTTCGCCGTCGAAACGCTCGACGTAATTGCGCGCGCCGCACATCGGGCAGCGGAACAGCAGCCCTTGCCCTTCGTTCTTGATGACGACGTCCGATTGCTCCCACCGCGCGTTGCAGGGCTGGTTTCTACAAGTAAACACGTTGATTCTCCAACTGGATTCGATGATTGTTTGGACCGGCCACAGGTGAGGCGAGGCCTTCGCCATAAAGCTGCGCGCCGCCGCCGCGCGGCATTCGCGTTAGCGCGGCCGACACGCCTTAACCCAGATGCGTATGCCGCGCTCGCGGCGCGCTCACATCCATATCGGTCAGACCTTGCACGATGCCGCAGTCTTCAACGGCCTGTTCGCCGTGGCATTGCTCGCGCAACGTGGTGAGTTGCACTTTCAACTGCTTCAGCTCCTCAATGCGCGTATCGACATGCGCGATGTGCTCGTCGATCAGGGCATTGATGCCGCCGCAACCCTCGGCGGGCGCGTCGGTGAGACGCAGCAACGCGCGGATCTCGTCGTGAGTCATATCGAGCGCGCGGCAGTTGCGGATGAAGCGCAGCCGTTCGACGTGCTTGCCGGTATAGCTACGGTAATTGGCTTCGGTGCGGTCCGCTTCGGGCAACAGGCCCTCTTTTTCGTAGAAACGGATCGTTTCGGTCGTGCAATGGGCGATTTTCGCCAGTTCGCCTATTTTCATGGACCCTCCGGATCGCGGCCTTGACCTTGTAGTGGCTTCAAGGTGTTTAATAGACCACAAATCGAACCAGGAAGCCACCATGTCTCACGCCGACCACGCCGAAGCAGACCGTCCCGAACAGGCCAAAGCCTGTGCCCACGGGCACGCCGGGCATGACCACGCTGGTCACGACCACGCCGCACACGACCACGACCACGACCACGACCACAAAGGCCATGATCACAAAGGTCACGCCCACAACCACGCCGACGCAGGCTGCTGCGGCTCGACACCCAGCACTCTGGCCGCGCCGATCCGCTTGCCGCGATCCGAAGCCGTCGGCAACGACGTGCGTACCGCCATCCGCATCATGCAGATGGACTGCCCGACCGAAGAAGCGCTGATCCGCAAGAAATTCAGCCGCATGCCGTATGTGCGCAGCATGGACTTCAACCTGATGCAGCGTGTGCTGACGGTCGTGCACGCGCCGGACGCGCTCGAATCGATCCTCGCCGCGCTGCGTTCGCTCGACTTCACGCCCGAAATGGCGGACGCCGGCCCGAACGGCTCGCCGGCGACCGCTGCCGCCGCGCCGGCCAAGCCGTGGTGGCCGCTCGCCCTCGCCGGCGTCGCCGCGGTGGGCTCAGAGGCCGCTGGCTGGCTCGGCGCACCGACCTGGATGGCTGCGGGTCTGGCGCTCGTCGCGATCCTCTCCTGCGGCCTTACAACCTACAAGAAGGGCTGGCTCGCGATCCGCAACGGCAACCTGAACATCAACGCGTTGATGAGCATTGCCGTCACCGGCGCGCTGGTCCTGCGCCAGTGGCCGGAAGCCGCGATGGTGATGGTCCTCTTCACGATCGCCGAACTGATCGAGGCGAAGTCGCTCGACCGCGCCCGCAACGCGATCCAGGGATTGATGCAACTCACGCCCGAACAGGCGAGCGTCCAGCAGCCCGACGGCAGCTGGCAAGCCACGGATCTGAAAGCGATTGCGCTCGACGCGGTGGTTCGCGTGAAGCCGGGCGAGCGGATCGCGCTCGACGGCGAGATCGTCGCGGGCCGTTCGAGCGTGGATCAGGCGCCGATCACCGGCGAAAGCCTGCCGGTCGACAAGACCGTCGGCGACGCCGTGTTCGCCGGCACGATCAACCAGGCCGGTTCGTTCGACTATCGGGTCACGGCCGCGGCCAGCAACACGACGCTCGCGCGCATCATCCACGCGGTCGAGGAAGCGCAAGGCACCAAGGCGCCGACGCAACGTTTCGTCGATCAGTTCGCTCGCGTGTATACGCCGATCGTGTTCGCCGTCGCGCTGGCGGTGGCGATCGTGCCGCCGCTGCTGTTCGGCGGCGCATGGCACGAGTGGGTCTACAAGGCGTTGGTCATGCTGGTGATCGCCTGCCCGTGTGCGCTGGTGATCTCGACGCCGGTAACGATCGTCAGCGGGCTTGCAGCGGCCGCCCGCAAAGGCATTCTGATCAAGGGCGGCGCTTATCTGGAGCAAGGCCGCAAACTGCGCCGCCTCGCGCTCGACAAAACCGGCACGCTGACGCACGGCAAACCGGTGCAAACCGAACTGGCGATCCTCGCCGACGTCGACGACGCCCGTTGCCGCTCGCTCGCGGCGAGTCTCGCGGGACGCTCGGATCATCCGGTGTCGATGGCGATTGCGGCGGCGGCGAAGACCGACGGCGTCGCCAGCGTCACGGTCGACGCGTTCGAAGCCCTCGCCGGACGCGGCGTGCGCGGCGAGATCGACGGTTTGTCGTACTGGCTCGGCAATCATCGGCTGGTCGAGGAACTCGGGCGATGCTCGGCGTCGCTTGAAGCCCGGCTCGACGCGCTCGAGCGGCAAGGCAAAACCGTCGTGATGCTGGTCGACGCGGAGCGCGTGCTCGCGCTGTTCGCGGTCGCCGATACGGTGAAGGAGACGAGCCGCGCCGCCATCGCCGAATTGCAGCGCCTCGGCGTCGCCACAACCATGCTCACCGGCGACAACCCGCACACCGCCGCCGCGATCGCGCAGCAGGTCGGCATCGATGAAGCGCGCGGCGATCAGTTGCCGGAAGACAAGCTCAACGCGGTGGCGCAGTGGTCGGCGGAAGGCGCGACGGTCGGCATGGTCGGCGACGGCATCAACGACGCCCCGGCGCTGGCGCGCGCCGATATCGGCTTCGCGATGGGTGCGATGGGCACCGACACCGCGATCGAAACCGCCGACGTCGCGCTGATGGACGACGATCTGCGCAAGATCCCGTCGTTCATCCGGCTCTCGAAGGCGACGCATGCGGTGCTGGTGCAGAACATCGCGCTGGCGCTCGGCATCAAGAGCGTGTTTCTCGTGCTGACGGTGATGGGTCTCGGCACGATGTGGATGGCCGTGTTCGCGGACGTGGGCGCGAGCCTGCTGGTGGTGGCGAACGGGTTGCGGTTGTTGCGTAAGTAAAAACCGCCACCCGTCACCCTCAACCGCTGTCAATGCGCGAACGAACGCTGCCCCGTTACCGCCTGCGCCCCCACCGCGGCCTTCAACGTCTCAGAAGGCCGCATACCGAACAGCTTGCGATAGTCCGTCGCGAACTGGCTCAGATGCCAGAACCCCCACGCCGCCGCGACGTCCTGCACCGAACGTGATTCACGCGCGGCGCTGGAAAGATCGCGCCGCGCGCCGTTCAGGCGAATCGCGCGCAGATACGTGGCGGGCGCCATCCCCAGCACGTCCTGAAAGCAGTACTGCAGCGTGCGCCGGCTCACATGCAACCGCTCGCACAACTCCGGCACGCTGATCGCCCGGTCGCGATTGACCAGTACATACTCGCGCGCTTCCGACACGATCGACTGCCGGCGTGGCCGCGCCGGCATCGCCACCGGCTCCGACGCCGGCAACGCGCCGACATCGAACAGCGAAGCCAGCACCGACGCCTGCAAGTTGTTGCGCGCGAACGGCGACAGCGGCGTGCCGCGCGCCGCGCCGTCGTCGAGCAGTTGCCGCAGCGACGCGCACAAGTGCTCCTTGCGCGCCCGGTCGATCGGCACCACTTCCGTGTGCGGCACATGATCGGCCAGGCCGACGCGCTCGACATCCGCCGCGTAACGGCGCAGCACTTCGCCTTTGACCACCACGCCAAAAATCTCGTAACCGGCCGACGTCAGCAGTTCGAATTCGACGCCGCCGGGACGGAACGCCAGCGCGTCGCCCGAGATCACCTGCGCGTCGATACGGCCCGACCCCGCCGGGCAGGTCGGAATGCCGAACCAGTACGCGTCTTTCTGTACCTCGCAGGTTTGCCGCAATGTATGGCTGGTCGTTTCGACGAACACCTGCATGTGATCGAGGCACAACTCGGTCAGACCGCCGACAAAACTGCCCGCGGTCAACTGGTCGTAGGTCTGGTTCCAGCCGTGCAGGTTGCGCGCCTGTTCATCGGCGTCGTGAGCGACGCAGGTCTGCACGCGGAAGCTCGGCTGCGGCGTGAGCATGGCACTGGTCTGGCCGTCGGATGGAGTGTCGATCGTCATACCGGATCTGCGCAAACGGATATCGAAGCGGGACAGGAAGGCAATTCCCATGCCGAACGGTTTCGCGGCCCGCCCCGCTCCGCCTGAGCGGCGTGGCCTGCGCCACGTCGCTGTTCAATTCCTGAACAGACCGGCACAGGCTGATCAGAAACGGGACGTTACCGCATTGCCGCATGAACAGCCACACGCCGCAGGCCGTGCGCGAGTGCTTGCTGCGCGTGCACGGATCCCCAGCGCGGTGCATTGGCACACTTCTGGCTGTAGCCTCTCGCGGCCAAGCGAAATATCGCGCCGAATATAGCCCATTCAAACATTCACCATGTGAGGAGCACACAGATGAATCACGCAGAGATGCAATTTCTGACCACCGAATTCCCGTACAAAAAGCAGTATGCGAATTTTATCGGCGGCGAATGGGTCAAGCCTGCGGGCGGTGAGTACTTCGACAACGTGTCGCCGATCACCGGCGAGCCGTTCACGTCGATCCCGCGTTCGCGCGAAGCCGATATCGAACTCGCGCTCGACGCCGCGCATCGCGCGAAAACGGCATGGGGCAAAACCTCGACCACCGAACGCGCGAACATCCTGAACCGCATCGCCGACCGGATGGAAGCGAACCTGCAACGTCTCGCGATCGCCGAAACGATCGACAACGGCAAGCCGCTACGCGAAACCATGGCGGCCGACATTCCGCTCGCCATCGACCACTTCCGCTATTTCGCCGGCGCTGTGCGCGCGCAGGAAGGCTCGCTCTCCCAGATCGACGACGACACGGTCGCGTATCACTTTCATGAACCGCTCGGCGTGGTCGGCCAGATCATTCCGTGGAACTTCCCGATTCTGATGGCGGTGTGGAAGCTCGCGCCCGCACTCGCCGCCGGTAATTGCGTGGTACTCAAGCCGGCCGAGCAAACGCCCGCGTCGATTCTCGTACTGGCCGAACTGATTCACGACCTGCTGCCCGCCGGCGTGCTGAACATAGTTAACGGCTTCGGCCTCGAAGCCGGCAAGCCGCTCGCGTCGAGCAAGCGGATCGCCAAGATCGCGTTTACCGGCGAGACCACCACCGGCCGCCTGATCATGCAGTACGCGAGCCAGAACATCATTCCGGTCACGCTCGAACTGGGCGGCAAGAGCCCGAACATTTTCTTCGCCGACGTGATGAGCGCCGACGACAGCTATTTCGACAAGGCGCTCGAAGGCTTCACGATGTTCGCGCTGAATCAGGGCGAAGTGTGCACGTGCCCGTCGCGCGTGCTGATCGACGAAAAGATCTACGATCGTTTCATGGAACGTGCGTTGAAGCGCGTCGCGGCCATCACGCAAGGACATCCGCTCGACAGCAAGACGATGATCGGCGCACAGGCTTCGCAGGAACAACTGGAAAAGATCCTGTCGTACGTCGACCTCGGCAAGCAGGAAGGCGCCGAATGTTTGATCGGCGGTGAGCGCAATCAGCTCGACGGCGAATTGAGCAAGGGCTATTACGTGAAGCCGACCGTCTTCCGCGGCCACAACAAGATGCGCATCTTCCAGGAAGAAATCTTCGGACCGGTGGTATCGGTCACGACGTTCAAGACCGAAGAAGAAGCGCTCGAGATCGCCAACGACACGCTGTACGGTCTCGGCGCCGGCGTGTGGACGCGCGACGGCACGCGCGCCTACCGCTTTGGCCGGCAAATCCAGGCGGGCCGCGTGTGGACCAACTGCTATCACGCGTATCCGGCGCATGCGGCATTTGGCGGTTACAAGCAATCGGGCATCGGCCGTGAAAATCACAAGATGATGCTCGACCACTATCAGCAGACCAAGAACCTGCTGGTCAGCTATAGCGACAAGCCGCTCGGCTTCTTCTAAGCATCACGATCCTGTTCGCACGAGCCGCCTTGCGCGGCTCGCGCTTTTTTCAGCGAGGCATGGGATGGTTGACGAGAAAGAAGTGGCCCGCGTGGTCGCGACACCGGCCGCGGTCGAGTTGATCGACAAGCTACGCGCCGAACATGGCGACGTGTTGTTCCATCAATCGGGGGGTTGCTGCGACGGCAGTGCGCCGATGATGTTTCCGCAAGGCGAATTCATGGTCGGCTCGTCCGACGTGAAACTCGGCACGATTGCGAGTGTGCCGTTCTACATGAGCGAATCGCAATTCGAATACTGGCAGCACACGCAGCTGATCATCGACGCGGTGCCGGGCAATGGCGGCATGTTTTCTTTGGAGCGTCCGAGCGGCTTGCGGTTTTTAACGCGCTCGCGGCTCTTTGAAGACGGCGAGAACGCGTGGCTGGAGACGCATCCGGTGGAACGCGTCGTTGCGTGATGCGTTTACGCCGTGCCGGGTGGCGTCGGGTTGTCGCTAACGGCGGGCGTTGCCGGGGCACTTTCCAGCAGCGCATCGCTATCGTCTTTCAGGCCGACGCCCGTGAGACCCAAACGTCTTGCGTGCGTCAGCAGGTAGTGCAACTTGTGCGCGGCGTGCGGATAGTCGAGCCCTTCGGGACGCACGTTGGAAATGCAGTTGCGCTGCGCGTCGCTGCAGCCGACTTTCGGCGCGTAGGTAAGGTAGATGCCGAGACTGTCCGGTGAACTCAGCCCGGGTCTTTCGCCGATCAACATCACCACCAGCTTGCTATTGAGTAACTCGCCGATCTCGTCGCCGAGCGCGACACGCGCCTGCCGCGCGATCACGACCGGCCCGATTTTCCAGTCGATGAGTTTCGCGCACACCGCCTGCAGCAGCGGAATGGATTGCTTCGCTGCGGCGAATGCGGATAGGCCATCTGCAATGACAAAAACCACTTCCGGCGCATCGTTCTGCGCCTGCCCGAGCGCTGCGCGGCTCTCTTCCGATAAGCGCCGCCCAAGATCGGGACGCCGCAAATAATGCTCACGATCCGGCGCGGCGCTATGCGCATCCAGCGTCGTGAAATTCAGCGCGCGCAACTGTTCGTGCAGCACCTCCGCGTCGAGCGGATGATGCACGGCGTCGCGCGCTTGCGCATGCGACAGGTTGAACGCGAGTAGCGGAGCCGTCGGCAAACTATTGCCCGCGCGGCCCAGCGCAATGCGCGCGTTGGTGAACTGGCGCAACGCGTTCCACGGATTCTTTTCGAGGAATTCGCTCATGCGATTCCCATCCAGTCGTTCGCCCCTTCCAGCAGCGGTTGTTGCGGCGATGCGCTCAGCAATGCACCGCGCGCGTCGGTGATCTGCATCGACTCTAGCCATTCCTCGAATTCCGGCGCGCGGCGCAGGCCGAGCACGTCGCGTACGTACAGTGCGTCGTGGAACGAGGTGCTTTGATAGTTGAGCATCACGTCGTCCGCGCCCGGAATGCCCATGATGAAATTGATGCCCGCCACGCCGAGCAGCGTGAGCAGATTGTCCATGTCGTCCTGATCCGCTTCGGCGTGGTTCGTGTAGCAGATGTCGCAACCCATCGGCACGCCGAGTAGCTTGCCGCAGAAATGATCTTCCAGTCCGGCGCGCGTGATCTGTTTACCGTCGTACAGGTACTCCGGTCCGATAAAACCCACTACCGTGTTGACCAGGAATGGATTGAATTTGCGCGCCACGGCATAAGCGCGCACTTCGCAAGTCTGTTGATCGACGCCGAAATGCGCGTCCGCCGACAATGCGCTGCCTTGCCCCGTTTCGAAATACATCAGGTTGTTGCCGACGGTGCCGCGCTTCAGCGACAACCCCGCTTCATACGCCTCCTGCAGCAACGCGAGCGAAATGCCGAAGCCCGCGTTCGCCTTCTCGGTGCCCGCAATCGATTGGAACACCAGATCGACCGGCGCGCCTTTTTCGATTGCGGCAATCGTGTTGGTGACGTGCGTCAGCACGCACGATTGCGTTGGCACCTGGTAGCGCAGGCGGAAGTCGTCGATCATCAGCAGCAGCTTCGTGATCGCGGCGAGATTGTCGCTGGCCGGATTGATGCCGATCATCGCGTCGCCGCAACCGTACATCAGGCCGTCGAGCATCGAGGCGGCGATGCCTTTGACGTCGTCGGTCGGATGATTCGGTTGCAGACGCACCGACATGCGGCCCGGTAAACCCACCGTATTGCGAAAGCGCGTAATCACCGGACGTTTGCGCGCCGCCGCGATCAGATCCTGATTGCGCATCAGCTTCGAGACCGCCGCGACCATCTCGGGCGTGAGGCCCGCCGTGATACGCGTGAGCGCGTCCGCGTCGGTCGTGCTGCTCAGCAGCCAGTTACGAAAGTCGCCCACCGTGAGATGCGAGATCTCTGAGAAGGCTTGCGGCGAGTGATCGTCGATCACGAGACGCGTGACCTCGTCGCTCTCGTACGGAATCAGCGCTTCGTTGAGAAACGTGCGCAACGGCACCTGCGCGAGCGCCATCTTGGCCGCAACGCGCTCTTCCTCGCTCGCCGCCGCGACGCCCGCGAGCTGGTCGCCGGAGCGTTGCGGACTGGCCTTCGCCATCAAAGTCTTCAGGTCGGCAAAGCGATAGGTGCGACTGCCGATCGTTTCGGTGTAGCTCATCGTTACGACTCCATCGCCGCTGCTTGCGCAGCGGCCCGATCCGTCATTCTTCGAGCAGGGCGTCTGACGGCGCCGCTTCGCGTTGATGGCGCGTCAGCAAAAAGTAGACGTAGCCCAGCGCGAGGAAAATGGCGAACACAATCGCCACCAGAAAATTGAAGTAAACCATCGTGGCCAGACAGATGACCGCGGCGACCAGTGCAAACGCCGGAAAGAACGGAAACAGCGGCGCGCGGAACGGGCGCTCCATGTCCGGATCGCTGCGGCGCAGCTTGAACAGCGACAGCATGCTGATGATATACATCACGATAGCGCCAAATACCGACATCGTCACGATGTTCGCGGTCAGCGTCTGGCCGCCGAACTGGATCAGCTCATCGCTGTAGATCGCCGCGATGCCGACCACGCCGCCCGCAAGAATCGCGCGATGCGGCGTCTTGAACCGCGGATGCACCTTGGAAAGCCATTCCGGCAGATAGCCGGCGCGAGCCAGCGCGAAAATTTGCCGCGAATAACCGAGGATAATGCCGTGAAACGACGCGACCAGTCCAAACAGCCCGAGCCACACGAGCATATGCATCCAGCCGCTGTGTTCGCCGACGATGAACTTCATCGCTTGCGGTAACGGGTCGTTGATATTCGACAGCTTGGTCCAGTCACCGGCCGCGCCGGCAAACACCATCACGCCGATGGCGAGCACGACCAGTGTCAGAATGCCAGCCACATAGGCGATCGGAATGGAGCGCTTCGGGTTTTTGGCTTCTTCGGCGGCCATCGCGACGCCTTCGATCGCGAGGAAAAACCAGATCGCGAACGGAATCGCCGCGAACATGCCGTGGAACGAACCCATGCTGAAGGTATCCGCGCCGGACCAGCCGCCCTTCGTGAAGTTGGACCATTCAAACCCGGGCGACACCACGCCCATGAAAACCAGCAGTTCGAAGATTGCGAGCACCGTCACGCACAACTCGAACGCCGCAGCGATCTGCACGCCGACGATATTCAACGCCATGAAGACGAGGTATGCGCCCATTGCCGCATGTTTCGGCTCGAGTCCGGGAAACTGCACGTGCAGATAAGCGCCGATCGCCAGCGCAATCGCCGGCGGCGCAAACACGAATTCCACCAGCGTGGCGGCGCCCGCCAGATAACCGCCGGTCGGGCCGAACGCGTGACGCGCGTAGGCGAACGGGCCGCCGGCGTGCGGAATCGACGTGGTGAGTTCGGTGAAACTGAAAATGAAGGTCGTATACATCGCGGCAATGAAAACCGCCGTGATAACGAAACCGAGCGTACCGGCGCTTGCCCAGCCGTAACTCCAGCCGAAGTATTCGCCGGAAATCACGAGCCCGACCGCAATGCCCCACAGTTGCCACGTGCCGAGCGTCTGCTTCAACTCGTGATGGGTGACTTTACCGACGTGCTGACTTTTGGATTCTGATTTCATCGGAGCTCCCTGATATGGCCGCTTGCTCGACGCCGCAAGGCTTTGCGGTGCAGGGGCGGACAGCGTTCAACCGATGGTAGTGAGCCATTAATCGAGGTGTTATCGAAATTCGGCAAAGTTCGGGGTGGTCGTGGCAACGCGCTCTTTTTGCGGGAGACCGTTGAAGTCCGCAGGATTTGGTAAATGGGCTCGTGGTACTTTCGTTCGCAGTGAACTCGCCCATTTCAATTTTTTGGCATCGGCATGGTTATGAACGAATCAGCCCATCGGGCACGCTACGAAACCCGGCTCGGCCGCGTGCTCGATCATATTTACGATCACCTCGACGAACCGCTCGATATCGATCGACTCGCGGAAATCGCGTGTTTGTCGCCGTATCACTGGCATCGGATTTATCAGGCCATGTATGGCGAAACGGTCGCGACGACGGTGCGACGTTTGCGCTTGCATCGCGCGGCCGGTTATCTCGCGAACGATTCAATGCCGATCGCCGAGATTGCCGAGCGCGCGGGCTATAGCAGTTTGCAGTCTTTCTCGCGCACGTTTCGCGCGGCGTTCGGCGTGCCGCCGGCGCAGTATCGCAAGCAGGGCACGCATAGCCGGTTTCGTCCGGCACTTTCAGGAGACGATCAAATGACCTTGCGCGAAGTCACGATTCGACATGTGGAGCCGATGGATGTGTTGTCGGTCGATCATGTAGGACCGTATATGCAGATCGGTAAAGCGTTCGATGCTTTATTCGGCTGGCTCGCGAAACACAACTTGCTGGCCGCGGAGATGCGCATGATCGGGATTTACTACGACGATCCTGGCGTGATCGAAGAAAACGCGTTGCGTTCGAAGGCCGGCGTGTTGTTGCCGCATCCGGTTCAGGCTTCGGTGACGGTGAGTTCACCAGCTTCGGTCGCGCATGTGAAGGGCGGTGAGTACGCGGTGCTGCGGCACAAAGGTCCGTATAGCGATATGCGTGCTGCGTATGAATGGTTGTACGGAACGTGGCTCGTGCAGTCAGGGCGCGAAGCAGCGGATGCGCCGGTGTTCGAGGAGTATCTGAACAGCCCGAAGGACACCGCGCCTACGGATCTGATCACCGAGATCTGTTTACCGTTGGTTTGAGGCTTGGAGGTTTGGCGATTGCCCAACGGTTGCCATTGCTTTGCCTGCTTCGTGCCCGCTTGTGCAGCGCGTTTCGCGGAGGCCTCTCTGTTTTTTATAGTCTTTGTATACGTATACGTAGTAATAGTTAACAAGCCTCGCATCCCGTTGTGGATAACTGGAAACTTCGTTTACGGATCAACGCGCTGCGGAATCCATAACCCTGCGCAGCGTGTGCGGACAGCGAGGCGGAGCCTGGGAGAACTTTCGCGCGGCGAACCGTCGCGGCATCGTTATCAAGGTTTCGCCCACAACGAGTCAGACGGCTTTTACAAATGTTGTCCAGAGGGGGCTGTGGATAAGTTCGACGGTTTTTGGACGAGGCCTCGACGTTGACAAGGCGCGGCTCGCTCGCTTATCGTCGGCACGCGGGACGGCTGGTCAAGCACGCCTGTGATCGGGCAGCATACGTTCCGGGCACTACGGGGCTACCCCGTGGATCAGCATGACCTCCGCAGTTCGTCGCATGAGCGTCACTTGCGCTTTGCGCAACACAGCTCACGCAGCACAAGACGCGTTGACTGGCCGGCCCGCCCCTCTTCCCTATGCCCTCCTCTTACCTGCAGTACGTTGCCAATGCGATTGCCGACGCCATGCTCGCCGGTCCCGCCCAGCCTGCGTCGATCGTCGAGCGGATGGTGTTCGCGTTGGGCGCGCCGGCCGACTGGATGAGCGGATTGGCGCGCCGCGTTTCCCGGCGATTCGGCAAGCGGTGGGACAGCGTCGGGCGTCATGAACTGTCGAAGATCATTGCCGACCATGCGGCGTTTGTCTCGGCGTGGCAGAGCGACAACCGTCCGCGCGTGGTGCGTCTGCTGACGCGGCCGCCGGTTCAGCGGCAGGCGCCGCCCTGGTTGCACGGCGTCACGTTGCCGCAGTTGCCCACGCTGGCGGATCTGGCCGACTGGCTCGAAGTCGAGCCAACGGAACTGGACTGGTTCGCCGATCGCTGGCGCGCACCGGCGCACGCCGCCGCAACGCCGCTGCATCACTATTCGTACAAGGCGATCGAGAAGCGCGACGGTCGCTGCCGAATCATCGAAATTCCTAAATCGCGCTTGCGGACCGTGCAGCGGAAAGTGCTGCATGGTTTGCTCGATCAGATTCCCCTGCACGATGCGGCGCATGGGTTTCGGCGCGGCAGAAATACGCTGAGCTTCGCCACGCCTCATGCGGCGAAAGCGGTGGTGATTCGCTTCGATCTGACGGATTTTTTTGCATCGGTTCATGCTGGGCGCGTTTACTCAGCGTTTCGTGATTTTGGCTATCCATTGGCGGTTGCTCGCTCGCTGACCGCGCTGTGTACCAATCGCGTGCCGAGTGGCCGCCTGCTGGAAGCGGATGTGCGGGAGCGGATCGATTGGCTGGAACGGCAGCGCTATCGGAACCGGCATTTGCCGCAAGGCGCGCCGACCTCGCCTGCGTTGGCGAATCTGTGTGCTTACCGGCTCGACCTTCGGCTTGCGGGGCTCGCGCGCGCTGTGGGCGCAACGTACACACGCTATGCCGACGATCTCGCCTTTTCAGGCGATGAAGACCTTGCGCGAATAGCCGAGCGCTTGTCGATTCGCGTCGCGGCGATTGCGATCGAAGAAGGCTTTGCACTCAACTTCAGGAAGACGCGCGTGATGCGTCGTGGGGCGCGGCAACATCTGGCCGGCGTGGTGGTGAATAGCCATCCGAATCTCGCGCGGCCAACGTTCGATACGCTGAAGGCGATCCTCACCAATTGCGTGAGGCATGGGCCGCATTCGCAGAACCGTGACGCGCATCCGGATTTTCGGGCGCATCTCGCGGGACGTGTCGCGCATCTGGCGATGCTGAATGCGGGCAGAGGCGCGAAATTGAAGGCGATATTTGAGCGGATTGTTTGGGAGCGGGATGAAGGTGGAGCGGTGGTGCGTGAATCGAATGCCTGAAATCAGTGATCGCAAGCTCCTAATCCCGCCGGCCGCGCGCGTACTTCCCGACTTCTCCTACCTCTCCTTATGTTGACTACGATAATTAAATGGGTCGCTGGCTTCTGGCTGCTCGCAACGCTGATCATTGTTTCCGCAGGCTTGCTGTCGAGACCTCAGCAAGCTGATCTCGCGATCGTCTACGGTAACAAGGTTCACGTGGACGGTAGCCCGTCGTCACGGCTAGCGGCGCGGCTCGACAAGGCGCGTCTGTGCTACGAGAAAGGGTTGTGCCGCGAGATCATGGTGAGCGGCGGCATCGACAAACACGGCACCGATGAAGCACTCGCCATGAAGCGTGATCTCGTCAACCAAGGTGTTCCCGAGAATCGCATCGTGATGGACAACCTGGGCCGTGACACGTGGGATACCGCGAGAAACGCTAGCGTGTATATGAAGGCGCACGGTCTGCACAGCGCGATTGTCGTTTCCCAGTACTTTCATGTGCCTCGCGCGATGATTGCGTTGAAACGGTTTGGTGTGAGTCGGGTTAGTGGCGCTTACCCTGTGTTCTTTGAAGCTCGCGATGTCTATTCTTCGCTGAGAGAAGTGCCGGGGGCGTTGTGGTATTGCGTGAGGCGTGATTTCTGAATGAAATGTCCCGTGCTCGCCGAATCACGGGCAGGGCACTAACTAAACGGCAATCGATGCTCCAATCCAAAGCAATCTGATCAGGCGATAAAACATAGGTTGATTCGCGCAGTCGAATCGAAGAAGCTATTGCGAGGGCGACATCGGTTTATATGCGTCACGCATTTTCTCTGCGGACGATCGTCGGTCCACCCGAACAGAAAAATCGTGCGGTCAGTTCAATCACTTCGAGGGGTACGCTTGCATGACAAGAACGACACTGCGTCTCGCCAGACTCGCGATCTTGAGTGGCTTCGCGTTTTTCACGCTCGGCGCTCATGCCAGAACGGATTGCGACGCGTCCAATCTCAATCGGGATCAGCAACTCGCTTGCGCGCAACAGCAAACCGCCGTTAAGACGGCTCAGGCCGACAAGCTCTATCAGGCTTTGCGGCGAGACGTGCCGGAAGCGCAGCGCGACACGCTGCAGAAAAACCTGCTGGTGTGGACTTATAAGGTGGACACGGACTGCGCTCTTCAGCGCGATGCGTTTAACGACTGGGGCAAGAATCCGGCGCCGGATGCGGACTTCCAGTTCGAAGGCTGCAAGTCCGCGGTCCGGGATGAGCAGGTGTCGTTTTACGAAAGTCTCATTTGCCCGGATTCGCTCGAGACTGGCGACAAAGCGAGTTGCGGGAAGTTGTCGGCGATTTTGAGGTCGTCGAATTGAATGGATTCTGCTGCGTCGCGAACGGCCGGTCAGCGTGATCTCGCTGACCGGCAATCGATCTTTCCATCGTCCTACTCGCCGCGCTTCGCTTTGCGCTATTGAGCGGTGCGCCTGAAGACCAGTTGATCTCCTTTGGTTTTCACCACACCAACCCATCCTTGGCCGTCAAACTGCGGTGCTGAGATTTCGCCATTCAGTTGACTCACAACCGCAGCGGTTTTGCCGACGAGGTCAATCGCCACGATCACGGACGTCGACTTTCCCGTACAGGATTTGCCGATCGCTTTTAGCGCATGGCCGTCCAGTGCCAGCGCTTTGATTTCGCACAGTGGCTTTTTGACAGCGAAGCTGTTCACGTTCTTGCCCGTGCGATCGACTTCCGACACGGCCAGGTCGGGCCCTGTCAGCCCGGCGACGTAGGTACTGCCGTCCGGTCCGAACACCGATGTCACGCTCTGGGCATCCAGCGGGAACAGATACTTTGACCACGTGTACCTGCTGCTGCCAGCATCGATCTTCGATACCGCATACGCTTCCTGCCCGGCAGATGAGCCCTTGTTCGGCATGAATTGCCCCGACACGAGCAAGTGATCGCCGTCGAGCTTCGCGTTCGACCCAAGCCAGAAGGCACCGTTTTCGAGCGTGGTGGTTCTGGTTCGCGTGAGGTTGGAATCGAACTGCCACAGGAAATTGCCGAATTTACCACCGTGGTCAAGTGTCGCGCTCGTGCCGCCGCCGATGGTGATCGCGCTCGGTCCCACATCGAAGAAGTAGGACCATTCGTCCAATCCCGCTTCGATCTTTTGTTGTCGCAGCAACTTGCCTTGCGCCGAAACTTTGTTGATCACGACACGCTCCTGACTGACCGCCGGCGAGTTGTCGGAGTTTTCTTCCGAGAGGATGTAGTAGGCGTTGCCGTCGCTCAGGCAGCGATCTACGCTGCTGCCGACGAAGTTGCGATCCAGTGGGATGGGCAGGCGCCAGAGGACCTGATGCGTGGTGGCGTCGACGAGCAGTGCGTAGGCTGTCATCGTTGGGACGGAGTCGTCGTAGACGGCGCCGCTGATGCAGTAGCGGCCGTTGCCGGCTGAGTCGATGGTTGAGGCGGTGAAGCCTTCAGGGGTGCCGAGGGGGATGTCGGGGGAGGTGGTGGAGGCGGCGTTGGTGGTGGTTGCGGTGAAGGAAAGTAACAGGCTGAATAAGGCTGCGTGTTGATTTGCACTGAATTCTGACCCACCTGACACGGTGATTTGCATCGAATATTGACCCACGTGGAACACACTGGCCCGCTGTGCAGCTAGCGGGAGAACGGAGTGATCGACATGGCAATATTGAGCATCATCCGACGCTGGCATTATCGCGATCATGTCTCGCTACGCGAGATCGCCAAACGGCTTGGCGTTTCAAGAAACACCGTCAGGCGCTATATACGTGCCGGCACCGTAGTGCCCACCTATCCGGAACGGCAGAGCCCGAGCAAGCTCGACGGATTTGCGGCCAAGCTCGCCGGCTGGTTAAAGACGGAAGCAAACCGGCCGCGCAAACAGCGCAGAACCCTCAAGCAGATTTACGCTGACCTCACCGTGTTGGGATTCACAGGGTCCTACGACCGGGTCGCCGCCTTTGCGCGCCGCTGGCGACAGGAGCAGCAGGAGCAGGCAAGGAGCGCAGCACGTGGCACCTTTGTGCCGCTGACCTTTGCACCCGGAGAAGCATTCCAGTTCGACTGGAGCGAGGACTGGGCCGTGATCAACGGCGAGCGCACCAAGTTGCAGGTTGCGCAGTTCAAGCTCAGTCACAGCCGGGCGTTCTTCCTGAGGGCCTATCTGCTGCAAACCCACGAGATGCTGTTCGACGCTCACTACCACGCGTTCGTGGCGTGGGGCGGCATTCCGCGCCGTGGCATATATGACAACATGAAGACCGCTGTCGACAAGGTTCGTCGTGGCAAGCTGCGGGACGTCAACGCGCGCTTCAGCGCCATGGTCAGTCACTATCTGTTTGACGCCGAATTCTGCAATCCGGCCTCAGGCTGGGAGAAGGGGCAGATCGAGAAGAACGTTCAGGACAGCCGTCACCGGCTGTGGCAACGCGTGCCGGCGTTCGGTTCGCTCTCTGCATTAAACGACTGGCTGGCCGACCAGTGTGTCCTGCTCTGGCAGCAGACGCAGCACCCTGAGCAGGACACAACGATCTGGGACGCGTGGTCGGTCGAGCGACCCCATCTGATGCCGGTCGGCCAGGCATTCGACGGCTTTGTCGAGCACACCAAACTCGTCTCGCCCACGTGTCTGGTGAGTTTCGACCGCAACCGGTATAGCGTGCCGGCGGCATTTGCGAACCGGCCCATCAGCCTGCACGTCTACGCGGCCCAGCTCGTCTTCGTCGCCGAAGGGCAGGTCATCGCGGAGCACGTCCGGCGTATCAACCGCAGCCATGATCGCGGAGAAACCATCTACGACTGGCGTCATTACCTCGCAGTCCTGCAGCGCAAGCCTGGAGCATTGCGCAACGGCGCGCCGTTCGCAGAGTTTCCTGCCGCCTTCAAGCGGCTGCAGACAATCCTGCTGAAGCACGCCGGTGGCGACCGGGAGATGGTCGAGATACTGGCGCTGGTGCTGCTGCACGACGAACAGGCCGTACTCACCGCCGTCGAGCTGGCACTTGAGGCCGGTGCGCCCTCAAAGCAAACGGTGATGAACGTCCTGAGCCGGCTGCTTGACGGGGCTCCCGTGCCTCCGCTGCAGACGCCCCAGGCCTTCGCCCTGCGCGTCGAGCCGCAAGCCAACGTCGGCCGTTATGACGACCTGAGAGGCCGGGAGGATCATCATGCAGCCTGACGCCATGATGGAAATGCTCAAGTCACTGAAGCTGCACGGCATGGCCCAGGCGCTTGGCGAGCTGGCCGCGCAGGATTCCCCCGCGTACAAGTCGGC
The DNA here is from genome assembly GCF_000745015.1 of Burkholderia sp. 9120. Taxonomy (NCBI): domain Bacteria; kingdom Pseudomonadati; phylum Pseudomonadota; class Betaproteobacteria; order Burkholderiales; family Burkholderiaceae; genus Burkholderia; species Burkholderia sp. 9120. The sequence continues at coordinate 2,523,419 of NZ_JQNA01000002.1, forward strand.
ATCGCTAGTTCTGGCAGGTCTGCTCAAGGCGGAGATGGCGGCCCGTGAGGTACGTTCACTGGCCTATCAGATGAAGGTCGCCCGCTTCCCGGCGTATCGGGATCTCAACGGCTTTGACTTCGGTTGCAGCGATGTCAACGAAGCAACCGTGCGTCAGTTGCATCGGTGTGAGTTCATGACATCGGCACACAACGTCGTGCTGGTCGGCGGACCGGGCACGGGCAAAACGCATCTGGCGACGGCGATTGGCGTGCAGGCGATCGAACATGATCGAAGCCGCGTGCGTTTCTTCTCCACCATTGAACTCGTCAATGCGCTTGAGCAGGAGAAGCTGACTGGAAAGCCTGGGCAACTGGCTGTGCGTCTAATGTACGCCGACCTCGTCATCCTCGACGAACTGGGTTATCTGCCGTTCAGCCAGACCGGGGGCGCCTTGCTCTTCCATCTACTGAGCAAACTCTACGAGCGCACGAGCGTCGTCATCACAACCAATCTGAGCTTCTCTGAGTGGGCCAACGTCTTCGGCGACGCGAAGATGACCACGGCGCTGCTCGACCGGCTCACACACCACTGCCACATTGTAGAAACCGGCAACGATAGCTATCGTTTCAGGAACAGCACGACACAGCCTGAAAAGGAGAGAAAACGAACCCCGAAACACCCAACCTGAACCCCAAAACTGGATCAAAGGGTGGGTCAGTATTCGATGCAAATCCTGGGTCCGGATTCAGTGCAAATCAACAGGCTACTTCCTCGCGCACGTCCTTGGCCTCGTCGAGCGTGCAGCACAGCGTAAAGGCCTTACTCATGGCAAGCGCCGTGTCGGCAAAGCGCTTCTTGCCGTCTTTCGCGCCCAATACATGGTTGGCCGCACCAGCGAGGCACTTATGTCCGCCGGTTAGAAAGCCGCTATAGTCGTAACCGTGGAGCATGCCGCGCAGGATGTCGAGCTTTTCTGCGAGCACGGAATACGCCTCGGCCGCGTCGACCGTCGGACGGCCACGTCCATTGCTGGCGGTGTATTCCTTCAGCGCGCTCTTCAGTTCGTTGGCGATGCCAATATAGTCAACTACGAGGCCGCCCTGCTTATCCTTGAAGACGCGGTTAACCCGGGCAATTGCCTGCATCAGGTTGTGACCTTTCATGGGCTTGTCCACGTACAACGTATGCACGCAAGGCGCATCGAAACCAGTCAGCCACATGTCGCGCACGATGACGATGCGCAGTGGGTCAGCCGGGTCCTTGAAACGCTTTTCCAGCCGCTTCTTGACCTGGCCGCTGTAAATATGTGGCCGCAGCAGCGCTTTATCACTCGCTGAGCCCGTCATGACAATTTTGATGGCGCCTTTCTCAGGGTCCGGGTCGTGCCAGTCGGGGCGCTGTTTGATGATTTCGTCGTAGAGGTGGACGCAAATCTCTCGGCTCATCGCCACCACCATGGCCTTGCCGTTCTGAGCCTTGTTGCGTTCGTCTAAATGCGCGACGAGGTCGGTAGCCACAGCGGCCACGCGGGGTTCCGCGCCGACGACCTTTTCCAGCGCCGCCCAGCGGCTTTTGAGTTTGGCCTGCTGGCTTTCCTCTTCGTCTTCGGCCAGTTCGTCAACTTCCGCGTCGATGTGTGGCAGGTCCCCGGCCTTGAGCGACAGCTTGGCCAAGCGCGATTCGAAGTAGATGGCGACCGTGGCGCCATCTTCTTTGGCCTGTTGCATGTCGTAGACGTGGATATACTCCCCGAAAACGGCGCGCGTGTCACGGTCCTCGCTCGACACCGGCGTGCCGGTAAAGGCCACGAAGGTGGCATTGGGGAGTGCGTCGCGCAGGTGCTGCGCGTAGCCCACCTGGTACTTTTCCTGGCCCGGTTTGCCCTTCAGTTGTGCCTCGAATCCATACTGGGTGCGGTGCGCTTCGTCAGCGATGACCACGATGTTAGTTCGGTCTGAAAGCACAGGGAACGTGTCTTCATCCTCGCCAGGCATGAACTTCTGGATGGTGGCGAACACGATGCCGCCTGAGGGTCGGTTGGCGAGCTTTGCACGCAAATCATGGCGGGTGCCGGCCTGTACAGGCTGCTCACGCAACAGGTCCTGTGCCAGCGAGAACACGCCGAAAAGTTGCCCGTCGAGGTCGTTTCGGTCGGTGATGACGACTATGGTCGGGTTATCCATCGTCGCTTCCTGCATAACGCGGGCTGCGAAGCAGGTCATGGTGATGCTCTTGCCGCTGCCCTGCGTGTGCCAGACCACCCCACCCTTATGGCTGGCACTAGGGCGCGATGCCGTCACCACCTGCTGGATAGCCGCGCGCACCGCGTGGAACTGGTGATAGCCGGCAATCTTCTTGACCAATGCACCGTCATCCTCGAACAGTACAAAGAAGCGCAGGTAGTCCAACAGGTAGGTCGGTGCCAGCACACCGCGTATCAATGTTTCCAGCTCGTTGAACTGGCCGAGCGGGTCAAGCTTGGCGCCGTCGATGGTGCGCCATTGCATGAAGCGCTCCGTATCGGCTGAAAGCGAGCCCATGCGCGCCTGCGACCCGTCCGAAATCACCAGGACCTCGTTGTACTGGAAGACGTCCGGAATCTGCGCCTTATAGGTCTGAATCTGGTCATAGGCCTTCCAGATGTCGGCGTTCTGGTCAGCGGGGTTCTTCAGCTCCAGCAGCACCAGCGGAAGACCATTGACGAACAGCATCACGTCGGGTCGCCGCGTGTGGTGCGGGCCTTTGATGGCGAACTGGTTGACCGCCAGCCACTCATTGGCTGCCGGGTTGGCCCAATCGATGAGACGCACGAAGTCACCGCGTGTCTCACCGTCGCGTTGGTATTGCACAGGCACGCCACCGACCAGCAGCTGATGGAACCGCCGGTTGGCCGACAGCAGCGCGGGAATGCCGAGGTCCTGCACCTGTTGCACGGCATCCTCCCGTGCCTGAAGTGGGATACCCGGGTTGAGTTGAGCAATGGCGCCGCGTAGACGTTCGACCAACAAGACTGTGCGATAGTCGGCACGCTCGGCGCCGGCGCCGTCAGGCGCGAGGTCTGGGCCGAAGAGGCAGCTGTAACCTACATCGGCCAGCCAGTCCAGCGTTTCCTGTTCGAGTTGGTCTTCGGTCATGGTCGTTCTTAGGCGGCGAGTGCTTCGGCTTCGGGTAAGCGGAGTTGGCCAGAAATTAAGCGAGGGAGCAAACCGTCGCGCACTACCGCCAATTGCCCACACAATTGCCAGTTTTCTGCGACCCGTTGCAAAAGAGGCCTAACCGTATTGGTGAATGCCCCATAAGTTTCGGCTGTCGCTATGACAGTCCGTAACGAAGCTACTTGGTCTGGCTTCACTCTTTGGTGACTATTCGAGGTACCAGTCACCAAGGTTCGGACTTCCGCTTCAAACGCCGTACTTTGCAAAAGGCAGTACACAACCTCGGGGCTTGCGGGAGCCTTCGCTAACCAGGGTAAGAATTCCGTTGAGCAAACTGCCGCCGTCCCAACAGTTTGGGGATACCAAACACGGGGAATATGAGGATTCAGTTTCGATTGAAGTACGACGCCCGAACACATACGGGTCTTGTTGCTCTTGATGGACGCACCAAGCTCAACCACAGGGAGCCGGTGTGCATCAAATGCCGGCAGACTGTAATGCTCGAATTCCCGGCTCGGCGTATCAAGCGGATTCACAGAGCCTTTCACCTGTACGGCTAGGTCTCCAAAAACGCCTACCCGCCACCCTTTGGGCGCCAACCCCAGCTCCGACTCCTCGAACCCATCCGGAAAAAGCGTAGCAGTGGCCTCGTCCACGCCTTCGGGCGCACGACCTTCCAGCTTGGCGCGAACGGGGTCGAAATTGATAAACCAAGACTTGAACAAGGCTTGAGCGATAGCTTCCAGGGTAACGTTGGTTTCACGTAGGATGCAGATGCGGTCGTCGAGGGCTCCTAAGAATTCCGCAATCTTTCGTTGCTCCGAAAGCGGCGGCCAGGCAGTTTTTATCGGATGAACGTGATTTCGATTCAAAGTCGGGTTTGCGGACCCTACATCAAGGGCAGCAAGGTCCGCCGCGCGTGAACGAAAAAAGTAATAAACAAAAAGCGCATCGTTCCCGTGAAAATCTTTGACCCAGAGTGTTGTATCGTGGGGCCAGAAGTCTTTATTTACGAAGTACACGCTACCGACCACGCCTTTACGACCGAGCACAACGCCAGGTCCCTTTACCGCTGCAGCATTGTGGTAGCTATTCGTGCCCCCTGACGAAATCACAGGAATGCTGCCCTCTCGTTGCTGCGCCTTCGTAATGTCAAAGCCCCTCTGAAGGGTGGCCTGGTCGCCTATCGTTGTTGGAATCCACTCAGAATTCATATCCCAGCCCCCCCAGCTTCTGCCGAATCAACTGGTCCAGTTCTGCGCCCTTCGCCATCTGTTCGCCCAGCTTTTCCGTGAGTTTCTGCATCTTCTCGGCAAACGCTTCATCGTCGTCCTCAATCTCCTCGGTACCGACGTAACGTCCCGGTGTCAGCACATGGCCGTGCTCAGCAATTTCGGCAAGGCTCACGCTGCGGCAGTAGCCGAGGATGTCCGCGTATGCGTCGACACCATCAGTCGCGTCGCCACGCCAGGCGGCGACAGTATTAGCAATGCGCGTAATAATCTCGTCGGACAGTTCCGTCTGCGTACGGCTAATCATGCTGCCGAGCTTGCGGGCGTCGATGAACAGCACTTCACCCTGGCGGTTGACTTTCTGTTTGGCGAGAAACCACAGACAGGCTGGAATCTGGGTGTTGAAGAAAAGTTGGCCCGGCAATGCGACCATTACTTCGACCACGTCAGCGTCAACCATGGCACGACGGATGTCGCCTTCGGAGTTCTGGCTCGAGCTCATCGAGCCATTGGCCAGCACGATACCCGCGCGGCCATTGGCCTTGAGGTGATACAGCATGTGCTGGAGCCACGCGTAGTTGGCGTTGCCCTGCGGCGGCGTTCCATACACCCAGCGCGGGTCGCCTTCCAGGCTGCCGTGCCACCAGTCACTTATGTTGAAAGGCGGATTGGCAAGCACGAAGTCGGCGCGCAGGTCCGGGTGCTGGTTGCGTACAAACGTGTCGGCCGGTTCGCGCCCGAGGTTGTAGTCGATACCCCGAATGGCGAGGTTCATCGCCGCCAACCTCCAGGTGGTAGGGTTGGACTCCTGCCCGTAGATAGACACGTCACCCAGCTTGCCGCCGTGGGCTTCGATGAACTTCTCGGACTGCACGAACATGCCACCGGAGCCACAGCAGGGGTCGTAGACTTTGCCGTGGTGAGGTGCCAGCACAGCCACAAGCGTCTTGACGATGGACGCCGGCGTGTAGAACTGCCCACCCTTCTTGCCTTCGGCACTGGCGAACTGGCCGAGGAAGTATTCGTACACCTGCCCGAGCACATCGCGCGCCTGGCTGGCGTCCTCGCCAAAGCCGATGGTCGAAATCAGGTCGACCAGCTCGCCCAGTTTGCCGTCCGGCAACTGCGAGCGGGCATAGCGCTTGTCCAGGATACCCTTGAGCTTGGGGTTCTCGGCTTCGATTTCCGCAAGAGCGTCGTCAATGCGCTTGCCGATGTCGGTCTGCTTGGCCGCGCTGCGCAGGCTCTCCCAACGCGCGGTTTCGGGCACCCAGAATACGTTGACCTCGCGGTAGTAGTCACGGTCTTCAAGCTCGTCGGCGAGCAGTTCGTCGTCACAGCCGTGCAGGAAGTATTCGTCGCCTTCGTCGGCAAAACGGCGGGTCAGCTCTGCGCGCCGGGCCGCAAAAGTATCGGAGATGTACTTAAGGAAAATGAGGCCGAGCACGATGTGTTTGTACTCGGCAGCGTCCATATTGGCGCGCTGCTTGTCGGCGGTTGCCCAGAGGGTCTTTTTGATGTCATCAAGCATCAGAACTGGTTCGTCCGGTCAAAGTCAGGTGTATCTCCAAGCAAAAGGCCCGGCATCTCGCCATCAGGAAATTGGAAGCGATTCTATCTTGAATGACACATGGACTCGCCCACTGCCTTAAGTACGGTGCCGCGGGGTGTCCAGACGTATGGCGAGCGGTAGATTTCGCCGGAAACCATGCGCGATGTTTCCCGTCAGCTTTCACGTGCGGCTACCTCACCGTCCTTGTCGCCTGACGCCCGTCATGTGTTCGCGAGGCTCGTCAGATACTCGAATGTATTCCGCGCATCGCTACCATTGACGGTTACTGGCATGGAAGCGTTTGGGCAACCGCTATCGCAGTTCTTGCAGCGCTTGGACTAACGCCGTTGCTGCGGCTCTATGGCGCTCAGAACGTACAAGCAGCTCTGCGAATTTTTGAATAAGCGGGTCTGCGGTCTGGGTCTGTTCGACCGAAATTTGCAAATAATCTACTATTTTTTGCAAATTCTTTGACGAATATTTGAACTCACCCCTTTCGAAGCGGGACAGTTGTCCTACATCTACCCGAACCTTCCTCGACAGCTGGTCAAGCGTTAGTTCGAGCTGCGTCCGCCGCTGACGAATAGCGCTCCCCAGTACTTTAGCTTCCAGTTCGGACTTGCGGTTTATTTGCATACTGTTTATTATTTTGCAAATATTTTTGCAAAAAGGCAAGCATGGCGATTTACGTCGACGACGAGCGAATTCCTTGGCGGGGCAAGTTGTGGTGCCATCTCGTAGCAGACTCTTTGACGGAGTTGCATGAGTTCGCCCAGCGTCTCGGCTTGCGCCGAGCTTGGTTCCAGGAGAGGTCGGTCTATCCCCACTATGACGTCACGCTGGGCGTTCGAGACAAGGCATTAGCGATGGGCGCCGCGCTGGGCGACCGCAGCACCATTATCGGTTGTGCAAAGCAGCTGAAAGCGGAGCTTTACGAAAGTCAGGACCCTGTGCCACAGTCCTAGATAATAAATACAGCGAGAGGCCGACGGTATGTACGCTATTGAGGATGCTACTGGCAAGCAACTGTCTCTGTCCGAATACCAGGCTCGTGCCAGTGCAGCCAATCGTTTCAAAGGCAAAGAGGACGCATTTAGCCAGCTTAGATTCGGTTTTTTTGGTGAAATTGGTAGCGTATTGTCCGCGGTCAAAAAAACAAGCCGGGATTTCGGTCTAGCGGAACAAGCAAATGTCACGGAGGAGCTCGGCGACGCTCTCTGGTATCTGGCGACTATCGCTGAGGAATGTGGCCATACCCTCGACCAGGTTGGTGCATCCGCGTTGACCGTCCTGCAACGCCGGCTCGATGTAAATCACACGCACTCAGGTGATACGCTGAACTTCGCAGAATTTGATGGATTGGTGGCGTTCTGCCGGAGCAAAATCGAATCGCATTCGCGCGCGACCGCCCTATGCGAGCTCGGTGCAAACTGCGGCCATTTGATGGCTGTGCCGGCGGCTGGCAACGATTTGGCGGGACAGTCACGGCTCGAACCGCTTGGCACGTTGTTGGCGGACATGGTCTTGGTGAGTGCACACTTCCATGTGAAATTCGAAAAGGTTGCGACCGACAATATGAGCAAGTTTGAGTCGCGGTGGCCGCGCGAAGGTACAGAGCACGTGCCCTTGTTTGATGTCAACCTGCCGGAGCTCGAACAACTCCCTCGGGAATTCACGATGCGGTTCATTCAGTTGGTGGGGGCGGACGGGGTTCCGTACGTTATTCAGCAGCTGAACGGTGTGAATATTGGAGACCGGCTTACCGATAACCGCACCGAGGCCGATGGCTACCGATTTCATGACGTAATCCATTTGGCGTACGTGGCGCACCTAGGTTGGTCTCCCGTTATCCGAGGCTTGTTGAAGCTTAAGCGCAAAAGCAAGCCGGACGTTGACCGTGACCAAGATGGCGCCCGCGCGATGATTATCGAAGAAGGCATTGCTACCTGGATTTTCAATCACGCTCACCGCCGCCGTTTTTTTGTGGACACCGAGCCGGGTAAGCTCGAGTACGGGCTACTCAAGCAGGTAAGGGATATGGTGAAAGGCTATGAGGCCTATGACTGTCCGCTTTGGCAGTGGGAGAAGGCTATCTTGGAAGGTTTCAAGGTCTTCCGTGAGCTATACGACGCAGGCGGTGGTGATGTGCATGTCAACATGCTCGCGCACACAATCAGTTTCAGCCCCGTAGCCGACAGGCCTCAGGCTCCGATTCTCCGTCCCAAAAACCAAAAATTGGTCGGTGCAGTTCTACCGCCCTTGAGTACAGAGTAATTATGACTCCCCGCTCGTTCGTTGCTGCCCTTTCGCAAATCAACATGGAAGGTGTGTTCAACCCATACAACCATCGCTGTGACGTGCACGACCTTGCAGATGCACCCGCAGTTCGCCGGCGGAATCTGAGGACATACCTTGCAGCAATCGAGCAATTGGGGGTGGATACTATCTGGATGGGACGCGACCTTGGCTATCGTGGTGGCCGACGCACTGGACTCGCACTGACGGACGAACGCAGACTCGACGCCGTCGCGCATTCCTATCCCGGCGCTACACCAAGCAAAGCGACACGAGGCCCAGTCGTCGCAGAGCGAACCGCCGCAGAAATCTGGGCAATATTGGAGCGGCTTGACCGGCTGCCGCTGCTGTGGAACGTGTTTCCGTTTCATCCCCACGAGGTGGATGACCCACTGACGAATCGCAAATTCACGGCAAAGGAACTCGCAACTGTCACGGAGCTTAATCACGAACTCTTCAAATGGCTTGGTATTACGCGCATCATTTGCATCGGCCAAGATGCTACCAACTACGCGAAGGCGTTTGGAGCCACAGTTGATTGCGTGCGGCATCCAAGCTACGGTGGCGTGTCCGACTTTCGCAACGGAATGGCTCGAATCTATGGCCACAGTCTTTCGCCCGCTCCCGCATCTGCACAAGTCTCGTTATTCTAATTTGCCGACAGGCCCAATATAGCCCGGGTGCGGTCGACACCGCCCCACTCATCCACGTCAAGTACAGCGTGAGAAGACAAGCAGGTGAGTGTGCCGACCTCTAGCTTGGCCTCCTTCGCAACGAATGAGAGCAACTGTGCTAAGCCGATAAGATTGCCGAGCGCTCGGGCGCAATAGTGGTGCGACCGATACATCGCGGTAAGGTGCACGGCGTGACCGGTTGCCGTCTTTATGCGCTTGAAGCTCAAATGAGAGAGGCACGGTAGTCCCAACCAGCGGCGCCCGTCCAACCCTGCATCGTATGTTGGAACATCTCCACCCAAATCAGCTAAATCGGCGATACCCAAGTCGGACTCTGGGTCCGATACCGCCAATTCATAAGCCGAGGTGTACGACGATGACTTTCCGTCTTTTTGGCTTGGTTGACCACTGTCGCTTAGCCGCTCGATGAGCATCTCCAACGGATTGATTCGACCTCTCCCTTTGGAGGAAGGCCTGTCCATCATCCGCAACGCATAGGTGCCCCATGTGCCTTGTTTTTTGCCGCGCACAATCATCTTCTTGTACGCATCATAAAAGTCGGGGCGCCCGTATCGATGGTAAAACGCCAGCGGGAAAATCGTTCCCGCCACCGTGCTCAGTGTCAGGTCGAGTTTCTCCAAGGCGACATCCACTCGGCCCATTATCGCTTTGTCGTCATCTGCAATCGTGAGAGGGTCGGAAATCTCCAAAACGATGTTCATTGCCTTGCGGTCGGGCATCTTGTCGAGATACTGAGCTGCTGCCAGCCAAGTTGGTACCACGCGAGACTGCTTGTCGAACAGAATGGCCATGTTTTCCTTTACACCGAGAATCCCTCTTGCATGTGTAATCGGAGATATCGCTCCGATACCCAAGCATGCCCTTGTCGTCCCCACCCCGCACCCCAGGAGTTTCGCAGCAAAACGTGTGTCTCGTGTGATTGCGTGTGCGCGCCAACGCCAACGGCCAGCAGCGCATGGAACTGATTCGGAATGACGAAGGGGTCAAACTCGACGATTCCGTCTTGCGGGTAAAACAGTGATTTCGTGACCGCTATTACTATACAGACCGCGCGGGCGACCCGAACCTGAGTCAGGACATCTTCAAGCGTTAAATCTTGTTCCCTCACATTGCCAGAGTAGAGCGGCAAAAGATTCGCCGGCGGTGCCAGGAGTGGCGCATCGGGCGTACCTATCTGATACGGATAGATTTCTTCCGATGGCTGGCCAGGGCGAGTGAGCGCTGTAAAAACTTGGTCCGTCGTAAAGCCGTCGCCAGGTTGCCAGCCATCTATTGCCTTCGCGGCGAAGTGGCACAAGTACTCGACACTGAGATGCCCCGTCGAGTGAGCGAAAGCGTTCAGGTCGGATGCAGCGAATGCCAAGCATGTTGGCCGTCTACCCTGGTTGCGCGGAGGACCGAGGCGGTCCGAATGGTTCACCTCGATTTCAATCATCCACGCCCCCTCGAACTCTTTCCAACCTTCGCGCACGCTCGGGCTTCGACAGTCCGCCTTTGATGTCGTCAAATTCAGTGCTGAACGAAAATGCATCGTGGCTTGGTGCTGTGGCCGCCCACGGGGTGGTCTCGTGAACCGACACTAACGCTCGCACGTTGGGTTCGGAACTGAGGCCCTGCGCGAAGTTGGCGACCGGTGTCAGCGAATACCTCAGGGTACGGTCAACGCCCAGACCGCCCACGATTATGGAATCGCGCGGTGGCTTCGACACCGTTCGGGCGTCGTGAGTGAATGGTTCTAGGGTGAAGCCTTCACAGCGTAGCTCGTCAATTGTCCACAAATGACCGGCCGCTGCATGATTTGGTAGGTCGACTACAAAACTGTCTTTCGTCGATGGCTCAATGACTCGGTCCCTGTCCGACGAGTCGAGTACCCAAACGTCGCCCTCGACCTTTGTCGACGCATCTTTCTCGTACAAGGCGGCAAGCTTCAAGGCTTTTGGGCTTTGCCCCAAAGCCGGCGTCGCTTGCCCCTCGGAGAGAAGGCCCAAGCGTACTAGAGACCATATCATTGCCGAATAGCTCGTCCCAAGGCGCAACGACAGTTGATAAATTACAGACGGGTCAGCGAGGTGATGTTTTGACCAACGCTTCATCCTCATGATGGTGGCTATCAGCCACTGCGGCGCGAGTAACGAATATGCGAACTGGTTTGCTTGCCGTTCGACGAGGCTAGCACTCTTGCCGATGTCGACCGTTTCATCGGTGTTGCTTTCGTGGTCAAGGAAGTAGTGCCCAAGCTCGTGAGCACACGTCATATGAACCAACCCTCTGGGCCGCTCGGAGTTGACCAATATGCCGACTTGGTCGCCTTCACGCAAAAACCCCCCGAGGAGACGCTCGAGTGGGCGGAACATCACAGTCACGCTAGCTTCGCTAGCCAAGCGTGTCGGGTCAACGCGTGTGTATCCCGCAGTAATGCGGTCACGAACAGAGAAGTCGTTCAAAACCTCTGCGGCTCGCCGCGCAGCCTGCAGCAAATCGTCGCGTGCCATTACTCGCCTCGACGTTTGGAGTTGCCCGAACTGCGCAAAAATTCAGCGAAGCGTCCCAACTCTTCCAAATCCTGGGAGCTTAAGCCGTGGGTCGCCCTTGCCAGAAAGGCGAGGCGTGCGTCATTTGTAGGGGAGGAACCAGTGAGAAGGTATTGAACCGTCTGGCCATAGAGCTGGCTTAACTTGTCCAACTCCAAGGCCTCGACCTTTCGCGTTCCCGCCTCAATGTTTGTTACGGCGGGCCTAGATATGCCTAATGCCGCGGCGACATCTTCTTGAGAAAGGCCGACGTATTCGCGAGCCTCACGCAATCGCCGGGCTAGTGAGAGGCGCTGGTCTTCATCTGATGCTGGCGTCTCTTGACTCATTTTTTTGCAGCTGTCAGATGCGCCATCACCCGTGCCGATAAACGGGTTACAAACTCGTCTTTCGTTTTGTATCCACCAGCTTGAATAAGTGTGTTCGGCAGGGCTTTTCCGACAATCTTATCGAGCGTTGATAGCACTTCAACTGCGGTCATCGACTCAATCGGTTCCAGTAACTCGTCAACCGTGCCCTCCGTGCCAACCTCGACAACGATGGCACGCTCATCCCAAAACTGAACCAACGCCGCTTTTATGCGTTCCTCGATTTCGTTCATTTCGTCCTCCGTCATACGGGGTTGAATGTACGAAAATCGTACATAGGATGTTCGATTTTGTCAAGGTCAAACATTTTGAGGTTTTCGCAGGAGGCATTGGAGAGCACGAACGAGGTACGCGTCTGGACGCACTAAGGTTTCAGGCTTGCCCTTTCAGTCGAAAAAGCGCTTGCGTGCTGACACGGGTCCGACGGACCTGCAACCGTCACCGACTTCGCCAGATTCCACGTTTTGGCGACATCGGACTGAAAGATGCACCGCCGCCCGCTCGGAAATCTTTGCGAGACGGTGGGCGTTGATGAGTTATCGGTTAATTCGAGCTATCAAAGAAAAAGACCCATAAGTTTCTCAGCTCATGGGTCCCAGATTCTCAGGTTATGCGTTCAGCTACACTTCAGCTCAAACGTCAATATTCCCCGCCCTAAGCGCATTCGACTCAATAAACGCTCTCCGCGGTTCCACATCATCCCCCATGAGCGTCGTGAAGATACCGTCAGCCGCAATAGCATCCTCAATCTGCACACGAAGAAGACGACGCACGGTCGGATCCATCGTAGTCTCCCAAAGCTGCCCAGGGTTCATCTCACCGAGACCCTTATAGCGCTGCTTCGAAATATTCCGCTCAGCGTCGGCCAGCAACCACTTCATCGCACTCTTGAAGTCGGTAACCGCCATACTCCGCTCACCCCGCTTGATCACCGCCCCAGCCTGAATCAACCCCTTAAACGTATTAGCCGTATTAATAAGCTGTCGGTAATCCGCAGTCAGCTGAAACTCTTCATCCAGCACAAAAATCTTCTGATTCCCGTGATGCGTCCGCGCGACGCGCAGTGAGCGCAACTCACGCACTTCGTCATACATCGTCGTCACCTTAACTTCAGGCTTCAGCGGTTCATCGCGCAACTTCGCTTCCATCGCCCGAGCCGAAGCCTCAGCCGCTTCCTCACTGGACAGGTCCATCACGACCCCATCCATCACCGCTTCAAGCGCGCCAGCGTCATACAAACGGCTCAACCGATTCACTACCGCCTGCGCCAGCAAATAAGCACGAGCCAACTCACCCAACGCGTCACCAGTAATCGGCGTAGCGCCTTCAGCCGGCACCAGTTCCGAGCCCTGCAACGCCAGCTTCAAAATGTGAGCATTAACCTCGGACTCATCCTTCAAATACCGCTCATCCTTCCCCGCCTTGATCTTGAACAGCGGCGGTTGCGCGATATAGATAAACCCACGCTCGATCATCTCCGGCATCTGGCGATAGAAGAACGTCAGCAACAGCGTTCGAATATGCGCGCCGTCCACGTCAGCATCGGTCATGATGATGATGCGGTGATAACGCAGCTTCTCCAGGTTGTAATCGTCCTTGCCGATCCCACAACCCAACGCGGTAATCAGCGTAACGATCTGCTCGGAAGAAATCAGCTTATCGAACCGCGCCTTTTCAACGTTCAGCACCTTGCCGCGCAACGGCAAAATCGCCTGAAACTTCCGATCGCGACCCTGCTTCGCCGAGCCGCCTGCCGAGTCACCCTCGACGATATAAATCTCGGACTTCGCCGGATCCTTTTCCTGGCAATCCGCGAGCTTCCCAGGCAAGCCAACGCCGTCGAGCACGCCCTTACGCCGCGTCATTTCGCGCGCCTTCCGAGCCGCATCCCGCGCGCGAGCCGCGTCGACAATCTTGCCGACGATGATCTTCGCGTCGATCGGCGTCTCAAGCAGAAACTCCTCGAGCGCCTTCGCGACCACATCCTCCACCGGCGCGCGCACTTCCGACGACACCAGCTTGTCCTTCGTCTGCGCGCTGAACTTCGGCTCCGGCACCTTCACCGACAACACGCACGACAACCCTTCGCGCATATCGTCACCCGACGTCTCGACCTTCGCCTTCTTGGCGACGTCGTGATCGTTGATGTACTTGTTCAGCACGCGCGTCATCGCCGCACGCAACCCGGTCAGGTGCGAGCCGCCGTCACGCTGCGGAATGTTGTTGGTGAAGCACAGCACGTTTTCGTTGTAGCTGTCGTTCCACTGCATCGCGACTTCGACGGCAATGCCGTCCTTCTCGCCGCTGACGTGGAAAATATTCGGGTGCAGCACGGCCTTGTTCTTGTTGATGTACTCAACAAAACCCTTCACGCCGCCCACAAACGCAAAATCTTCTTCCTTACCCGAGCGCTGATCCGTCAAACGAATCCGCACGCCGTTATTCAGGAACGACAGTTCGCGAATCCGCTTCGCCAGGATGTCGTAGTGATATTCGACATTGCCGAAAATCGTGTCGTCGGCGAGAAAGTGCACTTCGGTACCGCGATTCTCGGTATCGCCCGTCACCTGAATCGGCGACACGGCCACGCCATCGATCTCTTCGATGATGCGGTTCTGCGGCACGCCACGGTGAAACTCCATGAAGTGCTTCTTACCATCGCGACGAATCACGAGACGCAACCACGCCGACAGCGCGTTCACGCACGACACACCCACGCCGTGCAAACCGCCGGACACCTTGTAGCTGTTCTGGTCGAACTTGCCGCCGGCATGCAACTCGGTCATCACGATTTCAGCGGCACTGCGCTTCGGATCGTGCTTGTCGTCCATCTTCAGACCGGTCGGCACGCCGCGGCCGTTGTCGGTGATCGAGATCGAGTTATCCGCGTGAATAATCACCTGGATGTCGTTGCAATGCCCGGCCAATGCTTCGTCGATCGAGTTGTCGAGCACCTCGAACACGAGGTGATGCAAACCGGTGCCATCCGATGTATCCCCGATGTACATCCCCGGCCGCTTGCGCACCGCCTCCAGACCTTCGAGGATCTGAATGGACGAGGCGCCGTAGCTGTTGTCGGGTTGCGTATTGTTCGTTTCAGTCATGGATTTTTTCCGGTTCTGCGTTACTGCAAGGTTGCTGCTCGGGACTTTTCAAAACACCATAAAAACGCCAAAGGGGCACTGCGCCCCTTGGTGTCTTCTCGGTATTGGACGCGTTAGATGCGCATCGGCATCACTACGTATTTGAACTCGTCGTTCTCGGGAATCGTGATCAACGCGCTGGAGCTGGCGTCGCCCAGGCTCACTTGCAACATGTCGACCTTCAGGTTCGCGAGCACGTCGAGCAGATACGTGACGTTGAACCCGATATCGACGCTGTCGCCGTCGTACGCGATTTCCAGTTCTTCCTGCGCCTCTTCCTGATCGGCGTTGGTCGACATGATCTTCAACTGGCCCGGCTCGATAATGCAGCGCACGCCCTTGAATTTGTCCGACGTCAGAATCGCGGCGCGTTGCAGCGAGCGCTGCAGTTCTTCACGGCCGATCAAAAATTGATTCTTGTGCGACTTCGGAATCACGCGCTGGAAGTCGGGGAATTTGCCTTCCACCAGTTTCGACACCAGTTCGACCTGGCCGAACGTGAACTTCACCTGCGTTTGCGCGATGTCGATCTTCAGCGTGTCGTCGATGTCTTCCAGCAGACGCTGCAATTCCAGAATCGTCTTGCGCGGAATGATCACTTCCTGACGCGCGAACGTGCCCTCGATCTTCATCGACGAGAACGCCAGACGGTGGCCGTCGGTTGCGACTGCCATCAACTGATCGCCGTCCACTACCAGCAGCATGCCGTTCAGGTAGTAGCGAATGTCCTGCTGGGCCATCGAAAAATGGACCATGCCGAGCAACTGGCGGAACGTTTTCTGGGGAACCACGAGGTTCGCGCCGTAATCTTTAGCTTGCGCGACCGTCGGGAATTCGTCCGCCGCGAGCGTTTGCAGCGCAAAGCGGCTCTTGCCGGATTGCACGGTCAGACGCTTGTCGTTCAGCGTGAGCGTGACCTGCCCGTCGGGCATGGCGCGCAGAATGTCGAGGAGCTTTCTTGCTGCCACCGTGGTCGCCACCGAATCGCCGCCCACGCCGAAATCGGCACGCGTGGTGATCTGCAACTCGAGGTCGGTGGACAGGAACGACACGTCAGGGCCGTTCTTGGTAATCAGCAAATTGGCGAGGATCGGCAACGTATGGCGGCGTTCGACGATGCCGCTCACGGTTTGCAGCGGCCTGAGGAGGTTATCGCGTTCGGTCTTGACCAGTTGCATAGAGTTCCTTCGTTGATATAACGGCCTGCGCGCCTTGCCAGGCAAGCGATCCAGCTCACAGCCGTGGCCCCCCGCCGGCGCCACGCAGCGCCTGCCACAGCGTGAAATCCGCCCGCGGCCGCCGGGCGGTTAAACCTGTATTGTGCCTGAAAACAGAACCGCCTCACTAAAATGGGGGCGAGTTTGGAAATAAACAGGTCGTTTTTCCCAGTCGACTTGCTTAGCCCTTCAGCGTCTGCTCCAGCACGTGCAATTCGTGGTTCAGTTGCGCGTCAGTGCTGCGTTCGGCTGCGATCTTGCGCACCGCGTGCAGCACCGTGGTGTGGTCACGCCCGCCGAACAGCTCGCCGATTTCCGGCAGGCTCTTCTGCGTCAGCTCCTTCGCCAGATACATCGCAATCTGCCGCGGCCGCGCGATGTTCGCCGGACGCTTCTTCGAATACATGTCCGCGACCTTGATGCTGTAGAAGTCCGCGACCGTCTTCTGAATGTTTTCCACCGAAATCTGGCGGTTCTGCACCGTCAGCAGGTCTTTCAGCGCTTCCTTGGTCAGTTCGATCGTGATTTCGCGGCCGTGGAACTTCGAATACGCGAGGATCTTGCGCAGCGCGCCTTCCAGCTCACGCACGTTCGAGCGCAAGTGTTTCGCGACGAAGAACGCGACGTCCTCGTTCAGGCTCACGAACTCCGATTGCGCCTTGCGCATCAGAATCGCGACGCGCATTTCCAGCTCGGGCGGCTCGATCGCCACCGTCAGGCCGGAGTCGAAGCGCGAGATCAGACGGTCGTCGATGCCCGAAATTTCCTTCGGATACGTGTCGCTGGTGATGATCACCTGCGCCTTGTTCGCGACCAGCGCCTCGAACGCGTAGAAGAATTCCTCTTGTGTGCGCGACTTGCCCGAGAAGAACTGAATATCGTCGATCAGCAGCAGGTCGAGCGAGTGGTAGTAGCGCTTGAAATCGTCGAACGCCTTGCGCTGGTACGCCTTCACCACGTCGGACACATACTGTTCCGCGTGAATGTAGCGAATCCGCGCGCCGGCCTTGTCCATCAGAAGCTGGTTGCCGATCGCGTGGATCAGGTGGGTCTTGCCGAGGCCGACGCCGCCATACAGGAACAGCGGGTTGTACGAGATGCCGGGGTTATCCGCGACCTGAATCGCCGCGGCGCGCGCCAACTGGTTGGCCTTACCGGTCACGAAGTTGTCGAAGGTCAGCACCGGGTTGAGCTTCGAGCGCTCGTACATCGAATCGTTTTCGCCATTGCCGTTCGAGTTCGCGCTCTGACCCGGACGCCACGTGCGACGGGCGGCCGCGGCTTCGTTCGCGTCGAGGCTGGGCAGATCGAGGTCGGCGGCGTCTTCGGCGGCGGCGGATGCCGCGCGCGCGTTCGCATGTTGCTGCGCGGCGGCGTTCACGCCGCCGGCGCGTGTGGCATGCGCCGCTTGCACGGCGCCGACGGCCGCGTCCACTGCGGCGCCACCGCCAGAGTTACCGCCCATTGGCGCGGATGAAGATGAAACAGTACGGGTCGAACCCGGCGACGACGTGGCCTGCGGCGCGCGCATGCCGGCTTTCGGGTCCAGAACAAATTGCACGTCGACCGGGGCTTGCCAGAAATCGCGGGCCATATCCGCGATGCGGCCGGAGAACTGGCTCTTGACCCAGTCGAGCTTGAAGCGGTTCGGCGCGGCGATGCTAAGCGTGTTCGCAGCGGCGTCGAAGGCGACCGGGGCCAACGGTTTGATCCACGTCACGTACTGCTGGGGCGTAAGCTCACGCTCCAGCAATGCGGAACAGTGTTGCCAGAAATCGTTCATCGAGTTGCTGTCGTTATGGTGTGCACGGCGGTCGCCGCTGCCCCTGTCGCGTGCGCGCAACAAGGCCCTGAGCAGCCAGGCGTAACGGCTCCAGGCGCTTGTGCCACAAGGGTTTGCGGGGCAAGCGAGCCGGAGCGGCGTGCAGGATTTTTGGGAAGTAAGGCGAGATTCTAACGCCAAATGCTACCCGGAAGGGAGTTATCCACAGGGACGGATCATCGGCCCGAGCCAGCGCCGTCGCAGGCCGGCGAGCGCTAAACTATTGACGGCCAACAGAAAACCGGTTTAAATAGCGGGTTCCGCGAAAACCAATTCTGTAAACCTCCGGCCATTGCCGCTTCAGCGATGATCGTGCGGTTATTTTTCGATCAGTCGATCAAGTGAGAGCAACATGAAACGTACTTACCAACCTTCCGTTACCCGTCGCAAGCGCACCCACGGCTTCCGCGTTCGCATGAAGACCGCAGGTGGCCGCAAGGTCATCAACGCACGTCGCGCGAAGGGCCGCAAGCGCCTCGCCATCTAAGGCAGGCGAGCGGATTGCGCGCTGTGACTGAAGCCCGCGGTGAGGCGGGAACAGGTGGGGCGCAGCAACTGGGCTCGGTTCCGTTGCGAGCGCAAGCCGCCTTCCCCAAAGCCGCAAGGCTACTGAAAACGGATGAATTTTCATCCGTTTTTCGTTTGCGCCCGTGGCGCCGCACCGCGCACTTCGTGGTGTACGGCCGGCCCACCGGCAACGACGCACGTCTTGGCCTCGTAATCGGCAAGAAGTACGCGCCGCGCGCGGCCACGCGTAATCTGGTACGTCGAATCGCGCGTGAAGCCTTCCGGCTGCGTCGCGCGGAATTCGGCGGTTGGGATGTGCTGCTGCGTTTGCACACGCGCTTCGACAAGAAAGCTTTGCCGAGCGCCTCGTCGCCGCCTTTGAGGGCGTTGTGCCGCAGCGAAATCGAGGCGCTGCTCGACAAGGCAGCGCGCGAAATTGTCCGTCGTCAGGCGCCGCCCGCGGAAGCGCCCCAAACGGAATGACGCTCAAGTGACTGCCCGTTGCGCCGCTTTGCGGCTCCCGCAGCCCTGCTGCGCGGGCATCCACCCGGACCTCCACGTTGCGCGGCGCTGTTAGCCGCACCAGCCATGCAAACGGTACTCTTCGCTTTATTGCGTTTCTACAAGGTTGCCGTGAGCCCAATGCTCGGCAACCGGTGCCGTTTTTACCCTTCCTGCTCTGATTACGCGCGCGAAGCAATCCAGTATCATGGCGCCGCGCGCGGGACTTATCTCGCCGCCAGGCGTATTTGCCGTTGCCACCCGTTTTCCGCGGGCGGCATCGATCTCGTCCCGCCTCCCACTTCTGAAAAGCGCTGACGCGCCGTTCCATCGACACTGAGACAACGCATGGATATCAAACGCACCGTCCTATGGGTCATCTTTTTCATGTCAGCGGTCATGCTGTTCGACAACTGGCAACGCGACCACGGACGCCCGTCGATGTTCTTCCCGAGCGCCACGCCGACGCACACCGTCGGTAGCGCCGAACCGGGAACCACGACGCCGGGAACCCAGCCCGCCGATTTGCCGGCCACGAACGCAGCTGCTCCGGGCAACGCGCCGGCCGCCGCGCAATCGCAACTGATCAAGTTCAGCACCGACGTCTATAACGGCGAGATCGACACCCGCGGCGGCACGCTGTCGAAGCTGTCGCTCGTGAAGCAAGGCGACGGCAAGACGCCGGACCTGGTGATCACGCTGTTCGACCGCACCGCGAACCATACGTATCTGGCGCGCACCGGTCTGCTCGGCGGCGATTTCCCGAACCACAACGACATCTACACGCCGTTGCCGAACCAGCCGCACGATCTGACGGGCGACGAAAAATCGTTCCAGCTCAGCTTCGAATCGCCGGTGAAGGGTGGCGTGAAGGTCATCAAGACCTACACGTTCACGCGTGGCAGCTATGTGATCGGCGTCGACACGAAGATCGAGAACGTCGGCACCGTGCCGGTGACGCCGTCGGTCTATATGGAACTGGTGCGTGACGATCAGCCGGTGGAAACGCCGCGCTTCTCGCACACGTTCATCGGGCCGGCTGTCTATACCGACCAGCATCACTTCCAGAAGATGACGTTCAGCGACATCGACAAGAACAAGGAAGACTTCGTCAATTCGGCCGACAACGGCTGGGTCGCGATGGTGCAGCATTACTTCGCGTCGGCGTGGATTCCGAAGCAGGGCGTGAAGCGCGACATCTACGTCGAGAAGATCGATCCGGCGTTGTATCGCGTCGGCGTGAAGCAACCGGTGGCGACGATTGCCCCGGGCCAAACGGTCGAGGTCTCCGCGCGCCTGTTCGCCGGTCCGGAAGAAGAGCGCATGCTCGAAGGCATCGCGCCGGGTCTGGAACTGGTGAAGGACTACGGCTGGGTCACGATCATCGCGAAGCCGCTGTTCTGGCTGCTCGAGAAGATTCATAGCTATGTCGGCAACTGGGGCTGGTCGATCGTGCTGCTCACGCTGCTGATCAAGGCGGTGTTCTTCCCGCTCTCGGCCGCGAGCTACAAGTCGATGGCGCGCATGAAGGCGATCACGCCGCGTATGCAGGCGCTGCGCGAACGCTTCAAGGGCGATCCGCAGAAGATGAATTCCGCGCTGATGGAGTTGTACAAGACCGAGAAGGTCAATCCGTTCGGCGGCTGTCTGCCGGTCGTGATTCAGATTCCGGTGTTCATCTCGCTGTACTGGGTGCTGCTGTCGTCGGTGGAAATGCGCGGCGCGCCGTGGATTCTGTGGATTCACGATCTGTCGCAACAGGATCCGTTCTTCATCCTGCCGGTGCTGATGGCCGTCTCGATGTTCCTGCAGACACGTCTGAACCCGACGCCGCCGGACCCGGTTCAAGCCAAGATGATGATGTTCATGCCGATCGCGTTCTCGGTCATGTTCTTCTTCTTCCCGGCCGGTCTGGTGCTGTACTACGTCGTGAACAACGTGCTGTCGATCGCCCAGCAGTACTACATCACGCGGATGATGGGCAAGTCGAAGACGAAAGCGGCCTGAGATCGGGTCTGACGGCGAGCGCTAACGCGCTTGCCGTCCGCAAGACCGATTCACGCCGACGCCAGCTGATCGCGGTATTAAAACCGCAGCAGCGCGTAAAAAGAAAAGCCGCCCGGTGCAAACCGGGCGGCTTTTTTCATGGTCGGCGCGTCAACGTTCGGCCGGCAAACGCCGCGGTTATTCTCCCGCCGTATCCTCGCAGTAAAAACGCACGATCATCTCTTCCACGAGGAACCGGTCCTTCGGGGTAAGCGACTCGATCTTCGACGCCAGTTCGATCGTTTCGGGCGAAGGCGGATACTTTTCGCCCCGCGCGAGCGGCCTCGCATTCGCGCCCGGCGCCGGTCCGTAGTGAAGCCAATGCTCTTTCACATTCAGCCACTCGGCCAGCATGCGCAGCTTGTCCGGCTTCGGAATCGTCGCGCCCGACAGCCACTTGTGGGCGGCTTGCGTCGTCACCGGACGCTCCCCGTGATAACGCAGATTAAACTGTTCGGCGAGCTTGGTCCCGCCGCGAATTTTCAGCGGTTCTAGCAGGTCACGCAGCCTCTTGGCAAAGGCCGCTTTCTCTTGTTTGGTCGGCATGGGCCAGATTGTGCAATTCAGCGTCTAACCAGTTGACAACCATACGAGCTATGATTTAGCGTATTTGAGATAGATTTAGCTTGTATCCCGCTTCACGCAAGCCGTTTCGCAGAATTCAAATTTTTTGATTTTTCTTTGTATGGCGGGCGTGCCAGCGACATGACCATCTTAGAAAGCCTTAATTTGTCTCAACAATCGCGGTAACAATCCTAGCTTAGTTGAGATAAATCCGAATCGCTGGCAGAAAGTGGTGCCCGAGGCGGGTCACAGCAATCGCACCCACACCCCGCAACACACGCTACGTCTCACCCTCCCCCGCCTTCATCTCTTCCACCGGTTCCACCTCTTCACCGTAAAACCGCACGATCATCTCCTCAACCAGAAAGCGGTCCTTCGGATTCAGCGCGCCGATCTTCGAAGCCAGTTCGATGATTTCAGGCGACGGCGGATACTTCTCCTCGCGAGCGAGCGGCTTCGCGGCCATGCCCGGCGACGGTCCATAGCGAAGCCAATGTTCGGTCACCAGCAGCCATTCGGCTAACGTGCGCAACTTGTCGGGCATCGGAATGGTGCTGCCCGAGTGCCACTTATGCGCGGTTTGCGGTGTCACCGGTTCGCCGCGATAGTGTTTATTGAATTCCTTGGCGAGCTTCGTCCCACCGCGGATCTTGAGCGGTTCCAGCAGGCCCTTCAGTCTCTTGGCGAAGGCGGCTTTTTCTTGTTTGGTCGGCATGCGCCGGATTGTGCAATTCTACGTCCGGTCTGTTGACAACCCCGCGGGCTATGGGGTGGCGTAATTGAGATAAATTTAGCTTGTCTGCCGCTTCGTGCAACGCGTTCCGCCGATTTCAAATTTTTCGATCTTTTCCTTATTGGATGGCCTTCCAGGCGATTCGGCCGGCCTACGCGCTCCTAATTATTCTCGGAAACCACGACTACATTCCTAGCTTATTTAAGATAAATCCCAACTGGCGGGGTAAAGTGACCGATGCGACGCGCCACCGTTGCTGGAAGCCGCCCGTCGCAAACCTTGGCAAACGCTCGCGTTACAATGCCTCGCGCCGCGTCGGCCCACTCGGCCCACACTACGCCGCGCCGCCCTTCCTCCGTTTTTTGCCAAGCACCCCATGCTCACCACCGATTCCGATCCCATCGTCGCCATTGCCACCGCACCCGGTCGAGGCGGCATCGGCGTCGTGCGGATTTCGTTCGGCCGTGCGGGCGAAGCGGCGGCTCAGCCGTTGATGCTGGCGCTCACCGGTCAGTCGCTAGCAGCGCGTCACGCGAGCTACGTACCGTTTCTCGACGGCAGCGGCAACGTGCTCGACCGTGGCATCGCGCTGTACTTTCCGGCGCCGCATTCGTACACCGGCGAACACGTGCTCGAACTGCAAGGCCACGGCGGTCCGGTCGTCCTGCAACTCGTGCTGCAGCGCTGCGTCGACGCCGGCCGCGCGTTCGGCCTGCGTCTCGCGGAGCCGGGCGAATTCACGCGCCGCGCCTTCCTCAACGACAAGCTGGACCTGGCGCAAGCCGAAGCCGTCGCCGATCTGATCGAGGCCAGCACCGAAGCCGCCGCGCGCTCGGCCGGCCGCTCGCTCGACGGCGCGTTTTCGCGCGACATTCACGCGCTGGTCGAAGACGTGATCACGCTGCGCATGCTGGTCGAAGCCACGCTCGACTTCCCGGAAGAGGAAATCGACTTTCTCGAAGCCGCCGACGCCCGCGGCAAGCTCACACGCATTCGCGAACGCCTCGCGCACGTGCTGAGCGAAGCGCGCCAAGGCGCGCTGCTGCGCGAGGGTTTGTCGGTGGTGCTCGCGGGGCAGCCGAACGTCGGCAAATCGTCGTTGCTGAACGCGCTGGCCGGCGCTGAATTGGCGATCGTCACGCCGATCGCCGGCACGACGCGGGACAAGGTCGCGCAAACCATCCAGATCGAGGGCATACCGCTGCACGTGATCGACACGGCAGGCCTGCGCGACACCGAGGACGAAGTCGAAAAGATCGGCATTGCGCGCACCTGGAGTGAGATTGAACGCGCGGACGTGGTGTTGCATCTGCTGGATGCGCGCATCGGCATGACCGCCGAAGACGAAACGATCGCCGCCCGCTTCCCGGGCGGTGTGCCGGTGGTGCGCGTGCTGAACAAGACCGACCTGACCGGCCTCGCGCCAGCGACGCAAGCGCTCGATACCGACGCCGAGCTCAGCGAGGTGCGGCTATCGGCGAAACAGGGCGATGGCGTGGCGCTGCTGCGCGACGAGTTGCTGCGGATTGCCGGCTGGCAAGCGGGCGCGGAAAGCGTCTACCTGGCGCGCGAGCGGCATCTGATCGCACTGCGCGCCGCCGAGGAGCATCTCGCGACGGCGGCCGCGCACGCGGATCAGAACTCGCAGGCGCTGGATCTGTTTGCGGAAGAACTTCGGCTCGCCCAGGATCAACTGAACTCGATCACAGGCGAATTCAGCTCGGACGATCTGCTTGGGGTGATTTTCAGCAGGTTCTGTATTGGGAAGTAGCGAGTGCTCGGCTTGTTCGCTAGCTTGACAGAAAACCTCATCAAGAAAGGCTCG
This sequence comes from Burkholderia sp. 9120, assembly GCF_000745015.1. NCBI lineage: Bacteria > Pseudomonadati > Pseudomonadota > Betaproteobacteria > Burkholderiales > Burkholderiaceae > Burkholderia > Burkholderia sp. 9120. The sequence goes on from NZ_JQNA01000002.1 coordinate 2,547,587, forward strand.
CTTGATCAGCCACCACATTCCGATCGGCCGCCTTCAACCCACCGTTGTGATGCCAAAACACAGCCAATCTTTGGTACACAGACCGGATAAGCGCTAAAATCCCCGCTGGCCACGTACCCGCGATCCCAGCATGCCCCGACTAGCCGTCCCGCTCACCGAAAGCCAGATTCGCGCGCTCGAACCGCGCGCCACCCGCTATTGCGTCGCGGACGGCAACGGCCTCGTCATCGAAGTCATGACGACCGGCACCAAGGTCTGGCGCTTCCGCTATTCGCTGAACGGTCGCCGCCAGCCGCTCGCCACGATCGGCGATTATCGGATGATCTCGCTGCGGGTCGCGCGGGCCAAGGCGCAGAAGTATGCGGAGATGGTCGCGCAAGGCGTCTCGCCGGTCGCGACGGCGCGCCGGGACCGCGGCGCCGAGAGCAAAGCCGACGTGCTGCGCGAAGCCGCCGAGCTGTACCTTGCAACGGAAATGGCGGGCAAATCGGCCGAATACCGCCGCACCACCCGTCGCGCGCTCGATAAAGACGTGTTGCCGGCCATCGGCGGCATGGCGATCAAAGCGGTGACCGCAGACGACGTCGTCGCGATCTGCGAGCGCATCAAAAGCCGTGGCTCGCCGAAAATGGCGCTGCACACCCGCAACGTGATCAAGCGTCTCTATGCGTATCTGATCGCCCGCCAACTCGCCACCAGCAATCCGGCCGACGTCGTGCCGGCGCGCTCCATCGCCACGTTCGACAGCCGCACCCGCGTGCTCTCCGGCGACGAGATCGGCGTCATGCTGCGCGCTATCGACGCGTCGAGCATTCGCCGCCCATTGAAGCTCGCGCTGCATCTGCTAGTGCTGACGATGGTCCGCAAATCGGATCTGGTGGAATCGCGCTGGGACGAATTCGATCTGGACCACGCACGCTGGACGATACCCGCCGCACGTCTGAACAAAGAGCAGGATCAACGGGTGCCTCTGCCGCGTCAGGCCGTGTCGATGCTGCGCGAGCTTCAGCACGCCAGGGCAAGTGGAAGCTTCGTATTCCCGAGCGTCAGGGGCGGCGACAAGCCCATCGCCAAAAGCACGCTGAATCAGGCGGTCAAAGCGCTGGGGCTGGAGGTGGAGCATTTCGTCCTGCATGACTTCCGGCGCACGGCGGCCGCGCATTTGCGGAACCTGACGCAATCGACCGACGCGGCAGATGAAACCGCCGGTCAAGACACGAACCAAAAAGACGCCGCGGAGCAGCGTGCACAGGGGCAGGGCTGGGCGGACTTCGTCGATTCGCAAATCGAGAGTGGGCGGAAAGCCGGGGGGTGAGCCGCGTCTAGCGATCAACGCTTCCGGCTCGACACCGGCTTCGCGAAACCTCAACCAAGTCGTCTTTTTGGTACACAAGACCTAAAACACCCGACTTAAACCATTGTCAAAAAAAGAAATCACCTTCTTCGTCGCGTTTTAAAAGGTGAGAAGAATAGGACGCCTCCACGCACATCACGTCGCCCTTTTTTCCTGCGATTCATCGCCTAAACTGAAAGTCCGACGCGACCCAATACGGGGGCTCCCATGTCTGAATCGTTGTTGGCTTATTTGCTGGGACCCGTTGTCATGCTGCTGGTCGGCGTGGTTATCTGGGCAGCGTCCCACTATCACCACAAGACCAGGCCGCCAAAATTCGAGCGCTGGCTCGACACGCACTACGCGGAGTGGCTGCATCACCGGCACTGAGCGGCATATGAAACAAAAAGCCGTCGCTTCAAAGGCGACGGCTTTTTTATGTTCGTACAGCGCGCGCGAGGCGCGCCGGACGCTCACCAACCCGGCTGAGGCTGCGGATATCCCGGATACCCGTATTGCGCTTGCGGAGGCGGCCCACCGCACGCGACATAGCCGCCGCTATACTGGTCATAGCAATATCCCGGCGGCGGACCCGCATACACGGGGGCCGGCTGATACGCCGGTTGCGCATAAACGGGCTGCGCATACACCGGTTGCTGGTAAGCCACTACCGGCGCCGGATTCAGCGCCGAGGTCACCACCGCGCCCAGCAAGGCCCCGCCGATCAGCGCACCGACCACGTCGCCGCCATTGCCATGAGCCGAGGCTTGCCCCGCCATGCTCAGGCTCCCAATCATCACCAACGCCACTGCGATCTTTTTCATGTTTGACTCCCGCCGTTGAGGCATGGAACGGATTGTGGAGGTCGCGGGCAGAAATAGATGCTGCAAGTGGTAACTAGACATTACCCGTGTAACCGCCGCGCGCCGTGCGTCGCAAACCAGTTTCCCAGGGGTTCCACCGCTCAACGAGATCAGCCCCCCAATCCGCCGATCAATGTAAAATTCGCCGCACAAGCTGTCGGATCAATCCGGCAGCCCGCAAAGCTTTCCGATCCCTCGACCCGAGACATCCCACGTCGACCAACCGGGTTCGAGACAAAGCCAAAGTAAGGGGCGTGCGCGTGAAACAATGGACCATCCGGCAACGGATTCTGTGCAGCTTCGGGATCGTGCTGATCGTGATGCTGACAATGGCGATCGTCACTTTCGAACAGCTCGGCGGCATCGACCGCAACGCCAGGAGCCAGCAGCAGGACTCCATGCCTGGCCTCTACTACGCCACCGCCATGCGCGCGGCGTGGTTCGAGAACTACTCCGTCACGCAGCGCCTTATCTATGTCGACGCGGACCCCGATTCCGTCAAGCGCGATAGCTTGCGTCTGCAGGAAACCCAGCAGACGCTGCAGAAGCTGCTCAACGACTACAGCGCGACCATCTTCCGCGACGTCGACCATGAGCTCTTCAACGATTTCCGCCAGCAGCAGGCGCAGTACGTGCCGATCCAGGCGTCGTTGCTGAACGTCCTGCCAGCGTCGAAAGACAACGCCGCGCGCATCTTCAACACGCAACTCACGCCGATCTGGGAAACCGGTCGGCTGTCCGTGCGCAAGCTGGTCGAGAACAACAAGAGTTACGCCGACGCCTCCGCCGAAAGCATTCGCGGCTCGGTCGAAGCGACCCGCATCGTGCTGCTCGTGATGATGCTGCTCGCCGCGACTGTCGCCGTGCTGTCCGGCTACTGGCTGCTGCGCGCGGTCACGACGCCAATGGCCAAAGTGCTGCAGGTCGTCGACATCATGCGCACGGGCGATCTGACGCAACGCCTGCAACTGAACCGCGCGGACGAAATCGGCGCGCTCGAAACGGGCTTCAACCGCATGACCGACGAAATCACCGCACTGGTCGGCCAGGCGCAGAAATCGGCGGTGCAGGTCACCACCTCGGTCACGGAAATCGCCGCGACCTCGCGCGAACAGCAGGCCACCGCGAACGAAACCGCCGCCACCACCACCGAGATCGGCGCAACCTCACGCGAGATTTTCGCGACGTCGCGCGATCTGCTGCGCACCATGAACGAAGTCTCCGAAGTAGCCGGCCAGTCGGCGGCACTCGCGGGCACCGGTCACGCCGGTCTCGCGCGCATGGAAGAAACCATGCGCCTCGTGATGGAAGCGGCCGGCTCGGTCAACGCGAAGCTCGCGATCCTCAACGAGAAGGCCAGCAACATCAACCAGGTCGTCGCCACCATCACCAAGGTCGCGGATCAGACCAACCTGCTCTCGCTGAACGCGGCGATCGAAGCGGAAAAAGCCGGCGAATACGGCCGCGGTTTCGCGGTCGTGGCCACCGAAATCCGCCGCCTCGCCGATCAGACCGCGGTCGCGACTTACGACATCGAACAGATGGTCAAGGAGATCCAGTCGGCCGTGGCCGCAGGCGTGATGGGCATGGACAAGTTCTCCGAAGAAGTCCGGCGCGGCATGCTCGACGTGCAGAACGTGGGCGGCCATCTCACGCAGATCATCCAGCAGGTGCAGCAACTCGCGCCGCGCTTCTCGATGGTCAACGAAGGCATGCAGACCCAGGCGACCGGCGCCGAACAGATCACTCAGGCGTTGACGCAGCTTTCCGAGGCCGCGCAGCAAACGGCGGAATCGCTGCGCCAGTCGACCCAGGCGATCGACGATCTGACGCACGTCGCCAACAGTCTGCGCACCGGCGTGTCGCGCTTCAAGGTCATGGCCTGACGCGCGGCAGCCCGCGCCACGAAGCCAGACACCCTTCCCGTCCAGCCACCGCCCACGCCGATGCTCTTCATCCTCTTCACGCTCGATAGCGAACGCTACGTGATCGACGCGACGCAGGTGGAGCGTCTGATGCCACTTACGCCGCAATCGCCGCCGAAGACGATCCCCGGCGCGCCGTCATGGGTAGCCGGCGTGCTGGACCACGAGGGCACGCCGCTGCCGCTGATCGATCTGCCGGCGCTCGCGCTCGGCCGCCCCGCCGCGCAACTCATGTCGACGCGCGTGGTGCTGGTGCGCTATCCGTACGCGGGCACCGTGCGCCTGCTTGCGTTGCTGCTCGAAGGCGCGACCCGCACCTTGCGTCTGGACGCCGACGCGTTTCACGACGCCGGCATCGACCTGCCGCACGCGCGCTATCTCGGCCCGGTCGCGAGCGAGGCCGGCGGTCTGGTGCAATGGATTCGCGTCGAACATCTGCTGCCCGACGACGTCAAGGCGCTGCTGTTTCCCGAGGCGCACGCATGAACGCGCATCACGACAACGCGCCGCTGTACCGACGCTTCGCGGAACTCCTGCACCGGGCCATGGGACTCGACGCGGCGTCGCTCGGCCATAGTGCGATCGAGCGCGCGGTCGACCAGCTCGCTGCGGCGTGGTACGCGGACGGTCACCCCGACGCCACGCTCGCCGACTACTGGAACGCGGCGCTCGCGTCGCCGGCCATCGTGCAGGCGCTGATCGAAACCGTGGTGGTGCCGGAGACCTGGTTCTATCGCGACGCCGACGCGTTCAAGGCACTCGCGCGGCTCGCGCACGAGCGCTTATACGAACGCGGCGCCGCGCTGCCGCTGCGCATTCTGAGCCTGCCGTGTTCAACCGGCGAAGAACCGTACACGATCGCGATGACGTTGCTCGACGCGGGCATCGACGCCGCGCAGTTACGTATCGACGCGATGGATATCAGCGAACGTTCGCTCGCCGTTGCGCAGCGTGCACACTACGGCCGCAATTCGTTTCGCGGCAACGCGTTTCCGTTTCGCGACGCGCACTTCACACGCACCGAAGACGGCTGGCGTCTCGCGCCGCGCATCGTCGATACGGTGCGATTCTCGCGCGCCAATCTGATGCAACTCGACGCCGCAGCGCTGGGCGTCTACGACTTCGTGTTCTGCCGCAACGTGCTGATCTACTTCGACCGTGACGCGCAGCAAACCGCGTTGCACGCGCTCAATCAGGTGCTCGCCGAAAACGGCACGCTGTTCGTCGGTCCGGCGGAAACCGGGCTGCTGATGCGTTACGGCATGCAGTCCGCGAAGATTCCGCTCGCGTTCGCCTTCCATCGCGCGGCGCCGGGCGAAACGCAGTTGAACGGTTGGCATACCGCGCCGCTCGCCACCGCCGCCGCACTCGCCATGACGCACGCGCCGGTGCCCGCGCTCGCTCCCTTGCAAGTGTTCTCGGCGGAGCCGTTCGCGTGGCCCGATCCGGTTGCGCGCGCATCGATCAACGGGGCGGCACAGAGCGCACCGTTTAACGGCATCACTGCCGGGTCCACCACGCCGCTCAACGAGGCAATGCCGTCCGCGTCGCTTCATGCCGGATCGTTGCCAGCGCGACAATCGCCGATGACTTCGTCGCCAACGCACAACGTGCTGCCGCCCACCGTCACCGCGCCGACCAACGCCGCCCGCGACAGTCTGGACGCCGCGCACGCGCTCGCCGATGCCGGCCGTCTCGCGGAAGCCGCCACGGCGATCAACGTTTATCTGGAGCAACACGCGCCGCACGCCGACGCGTTTTATCTGCTCGGCGTATTGGCCGACGCCAACGGCGAAACAAACCTCGCGCGCGGCCACTATCGCAAGGCGCTCTATCTCGATCCGCAGCACACGGAAGCACTCGCCCATCTGGCGACATTGCTCGAACTCGAAGGCGACCGCAACGGTGCGCGTTTGCTGATGCAACGCGCGTCGCGCACACAGGGAGCGCCACGTGGCTGATACGCAGACGATCGGCTTCGACGATTGCTGGAACCGCATCGGCGTGCGCGGCGATTCGTCGTGCGAGCGTCTCGACGACTATGTGCGTTGCCTGAATTGCCCGGTGTTCGAGGCGGCCGCGGCCAGACTGCTGGAGCGGCCGATTCCGCGGGTGGATCTCGCGCTGCATGAAGCGCGCGTGCCGGCGCAGACACATCAAAAACGCGAAGGACAAAACGCGAGCGAATCCTTCCTCGTCTTTCGTATCGGTGACGAATGGCTGGCGCTGCCCACGCCGATCTTCAAGCGCATCGTGCAGACGCGGCCGATTCATACGTTGCCGCATCGGCAACATCGCGCGGTGCTGGGCGTGGTGAATGTGCAGGGCGAGTTGCTGGTGTGTTTGTCGCTCGCGCATCTGCTCGGTTTCGACGCCGGCGGCGTTGCGCAAGACAAGCGCGATAAGCGCAACGACCGCAACAGTCGCGACGACCGCGCGCGGCACGAACTGCCGCGTCTGCTGGTGGTCACGCGCGGCGAAGAACACGCGGTGTTGCCGGTCGACCAGGTGGACGGCGTGCACCGGTTCGCGCTCGACAGTTTTTGCCCGCCGCCCGCCACGCTGTCGCAAGCGGCCGCCGCGCATACGCGCGCGGTCGCGCCGTGGCGCGGCATGAGCGTCGGTCTGCTCGACGCCGACGCGCTATTCGATACCTTGAACCGGAGTCTCGGATGACGGACGACCCGCGCCGCCCGTCGCTGATCGATCTTTTCCGCGAAGAAGCGCGGACCCAGGCACGCGTGCTGAACGACGGCCTGCTTGCGCTCGACCGTGCGCCGCGCGACGCCGCCGCGCTCGAAGCCTGCATGCGAGCCGCGCATTCGCTGAAGGGTGCAGCGCGGATTGTCGGCGTGCAGGTCGGCGTCGAACTCGCGCACGAGATGGAGGAGTGTTTCGTCGCGGCGCAGGAAGGGCGCGCATTGCTCGACGCGGTGTGGATCGACGAGTTGCTGCGCGGCGTGGATATCATCGCGCGCATTGGCAATGACGAGGATGAATCGGCCCGCGATGAGGTCGGCACCTGCGTGGCGGCATTGCATGCACGGATGGCGAGTGTGCTGCCGCATGGGGCAGCGACGCGGAGTGGGTTTGCGTTGGGTGCTGACTCGGCACTGACGTCGGCTTCCGGCTCCATGGCCGCTTACGGTTCTACGCCCGCTACGTCTGCCACTCCTTCCGCAGCCGCACCGAGCACAACGACGCCATCACCCGCCCCCGCCAACGCCCCCCCAGCATTCGACCCCGACGCCGCCTTCAACCTGCTAGCCGAAGCGCTGCGAGCTGAAGCGAAGTCGACTGCCTCCGCGCCTGCGCCTGCGAACGTCTCCACATCTGCGAGCGCACCCGCAGATCCCACAGCCGCCCCGCTGCTGCCATCAGCGCCCGCCTCGATCATCGCCGGCAACGCAATTCCCGCGCAGCCCGCAGCGCCCTCGGCGAGCAACGCGAGCACCACCACCGAATCCGGCCGCATGCTGCGCGTACGCGCCGACAACCTCGACCGTCTGCTGTCGCTGTCCGGCGAATCGCTGGTCGAATCGCGCTGGCTGAAACCCTTCGCGCAATCAATGCTGCGCATCAAGCGCGTCCATCGCGACGGCACCCGCGCGCTCGATCAACTGCACGAAACGCTCGCCGACCTCAAGCTCGACCCACGCGCCCAGGCCGCGCTCGAAGAAGTGCGCCGTCTCACCGCCGAATCGCAGCACCTGCTCGCCGAGCGTCTGGCCGATCTCGAAAGCTTCGACCGTCGCTCGACGCATTTGTCGCAGCAGCTCTACGACGCCGCGCTGCAATGCCGGATGCGTCCGTTCGGCGACGGCACCGGCGGACTCGCGCGGATGGTGCGCGATGTCGCGCGTTCGCTCGGCAAAAAGGTGCGCTGGCAACTAGTCGGCGAATCGACCCAGGTGGACCGCGACATTCTCGACCTGCTCGAAGCGCCGCTCGGCCACATGCTGCGCAACGCGCTCGACCACGGCATCGAAGCGCCCGCCGTGCGCCTCGCGCGCGGCAAGCCGGAAGAAGGCACGCTCACGCTCGACGCACGCCACACCGCCGGCGCGCTGCTCATCACAGTCTCCGACGACGGCGCGGGCATCGACCTCGACGCGTTGCGCGCGTCGATCGTGCGCAAGAAGCTGGCGAGCGACGAAACCGCCGCCCGTCTGTCCGAAGCCGAACTGCTCGAATTCCTGCTGCTGCCCGGCTTTTCGCTGCGCGATCAGGTAACCGATCTCTCGGGCCGCGGCGTCGGACTCGACGCGGTGCACGACGTCGTCAAACGCGTGCGCGGCACGGTGCGCATCACCCATGAACCCGGCCTCGGCACGCGCGTGCAACTGCAATTGCCGCTCACGCTGTCGGTGATCCGCAGCCTGTTGATCGAAGTCGCAGGCGAGCCGTACGCGGTGCCGCTCGCGCACGTGAACCGCACGCTGAACGTGAGCCGCGCGGAGATCGAACTGCTCGAAGGCCATCAGCACATCGCCTTCGCCGGCCGGCGCATCGGCGTCGTCACCGCGCATCAGATTCTGGACACCGCCGCACCCGCCGATCAAAGCGACGCCGTCAGCATGATCGTGATCGGCGACGGTCCGCACACGTACGGCGTGGTGGTCGACCGTTTTCTCGGCGAGCGGATGCTGGTGGTGCAGCCGCTCGACCCGCGTCTCGGCAAGGTCCGCAATATCACCGCCGGCGCGTTGATGGAAAACGGCGACCCGGTGCTGATCGCCGACGTCGACGACTGGTTGCGTTCGGTCGAACGGCTCGTCGCGGGCGGCGATCTGAGGCACACGCAACACGGTGTCGCGCCGGCCGCACAGCGCACGACCCGCCGCGTGCTGGTGGTCGACGACTCGCTCACCGTGCGCGAACTCGAACGCAAGCTGCTGGCCACGCGCGGCTACGACGTGACGATCGCCGTCGACGGCATGGACGGCTGGAACGCCGTGCGCGGCGAACGCTTCGACCTCGTCATTACCGACATCGACATGCCGCGCATGGACGGCATCGAACTGGTCACGCTGATCAAGCGCGATCCGCAGTTGCAGTCGCTGCCGGTGATGATCGTTTCGTATAAAGATCGCGAAGAAGACCGTCGCGCCGGCCTGAACGCCGGCGCCGACTACTATCTGGCGAAAGGCAGTTTTCACGACGAAGCACTACTCGATGCGGTGCGTGATCTGATTGGCGAAGCTTACGGCTAAGCCCGGGGGTAAAACGGATGAAAATCGGAATCGTCAACGACATGCCGCTCGCCATCGAGGCGCTGCGCCGCGCACTCGCGGCGCGCCACGACTACGACGTGCTATGGGTCGCGCAAGACGGACAGCAGGCGGTCGATTTCTGCACCGCGCAGCGGCCCGACATCGTGCTGATGGACCTGGTGATGCCGAACGTCGACGGCATCGAAGCTACGCGCCGCATCATGGCGCGTGCGCCGTGCGCGATCCTGATCGTGACCGTCGACGTCGGCGCGAACGCGTGGCGCGTCTATGAAGCGATGGGCGCGGGCGCCCTCGACGCCGTCGATACGCCGTCGCTGAGCGGGCCCGACGCGCACAAAAGCATCGCCACGCTGATCGCGAAAATCGACCGCATCGGCGCGCTGGTCAAGGAGCGCATCGCACCCGGCGCGGCAGCTGCCGGCACACCCGTCAGCGCGACGAACAGCGATACGCCGCTGGTGGCGATCGGCGCATCGGCGGGCGGTCCCGCCGCGCTCGCAACCTTGCTCGCCGGTCTGCCGAAAGATTTTCCGGCGGCGACCGTGATCGTGCAGCACGTTGACGCGGCGTTCGCGGCCGGCATGGCCGACTGGCTGAACCAGCAATCGGCGTTGCCGGTGCGGATCGCCCGCGAAGGCGACCGGCCGCAAGCGGGCCTCGTGCTGCTCGCCGCCACCGACGATCACCTGCACCTCAAGTTGCCGAACGTGCTCGGCTACACACGGGTGCCGGAAGAAACGCCGTACCGCCCGTCCGTCGACGTGTTTTTTCACAGCGTGGTGGCACGCTGGCCGGCGCGCGCGGTCGGCGTGCTGCTGACCGGTATGGGTCGCGACGGCGCAATCGGTCTCAAGGCAATGCGCACCAAGGGCTATCACACGATCGCGCAGGACGAGGCGACGTGCGCCGTGTACGGCATGCCGAAAGCGGCGGCCGCGCTCGACGCCGCCGTCAGGATTCTGCCTTTACCGAGGATTGCTACTGCACTCGCGGCTGCGATCAGCGCGTGATTGGCGCACACTGTCCGCGCGACCGCATCTGAGCACGTTTCGATTCACTGACATTCATTCTGGCTGAACATCATGGACACTCCTAAACCGCATCGGAACGCCGCCGCGCAGGACCTCGCAGAAGACGACGCGAACGCGCAGGCGCAAGCGTTGGAAGCGGAGGACGCCCCCAATCTCGCCGTTGACGACGCGTTGGCCCGCATCCTCGGTAATCCGCCGGCTGCCGAATGCCCGATCATGGTGTTGCTGGTCGACGACCAGGCGATCATCGCCGAAGCGATCCGGCTGGCGCTGGCCGGCGAGTCGAGCGTCGATTTCCATTACTGCGCGTCGCCCGAAGAGGCGGTGCGCTGCGCCGACGAAACGCGCGCCACCGTGATCCTGCAAGACCTGGTGATGCCGGGCACCGACGGCCTCACGCTGGTGCGTCAGTACCGCCAGAATCCGGCCACGCGCGACATTCCGATCATCATGCTGTCGACCAAGGAAGAGCCGCTGGTGAAAAGCGCGGCATTCGCTGCCGGCGCCAACGACTATCTGGTGAAGCTGCCGGACCGCATCGAGTTGATCGCGCGGATTCGTTATCACTCGCGCTCGTATCTGAACCTGCTGCAACGCGACGAGGCGTATCAGGCGCTGCGTCAGTCGCAACAGCAGTTGCTCGCGACCAATCTGGAGTTGCAGCGGCTCACGCATTCGGACGGGTTGACGGGGCTGTCGAATCGCCGCTACCTCGATCAGTATCTGGCCGCCGAATGGCGCCGCGCCATGCGCGATAAAACCGGCCTCGGCTTTCTGATGATCGATGTGGATAACTTCAAGGCCTACAACGACACCTACGGCCACGTGGCTGGCGACGAAGTGCTGAAGCGCGTCGCGCAAACCGTCGAAGCCTGCCTGGGACGCTCGCCGGATCTCGCAGCGCGCTTCGGCGGCGAAGAGTTCGCGGTGGTGCTGCCGGGCACGTCGTCGGGCGGCTTGCGGCTGCTTGCCGAGAAGATCCGCATCGCGATCGAAGGGCTCATGATTCCGCATGCGGGCTCCGCGAGCGGCGTGGTGACGATCAGCATCGGCGCGGCGACGCTGGTGCCGTCAGCGGCCGAGCCGGTGACCAAGCTGATCGAAGCCGCCGACATCGGCCTGTATCGCGCCAAGCGGGACGGGAAAAATCAGGTCGCGGTGAGCGACTGATCGTTCAGCGTTGCCAGGACGCGGCGCCGGGCGCTGCGTCACCCCGATAGCGGGCGCGCACTTCGGCGAGTACCGTGGCCTCGATGGCGCCCTCGTCCACCAGCGCCTTCAGTGCAGCGATCACGATGGAGCGGCGGTCCACTTCGAAGAATTCGCGCAGCGCCTGGCGCGTATCGCTGCGGCCGAAACCATCGGTGCCGAGCGTCACGTAGCGGCGCGGCACGTAGGCGCGAATCAGTTCGGGCACCGCGCGCACGTAGTCCGTTGCGGCGATGATCGGACCTTGCGATGCGGCGAGCGCTTGCGTGACGTAGGGCGTGTCTGCATCGGTATCGGTGCCGTTGCCGAGACGCGCAAGCCGCTCCGCCGCCATCCCGTCGCGCTGCAACTCGGTGAAGCTCGTCACGCTCCACACGGCGGCGTCGATCTGCCAGTCGTCCTTCAACATCTGCTGCGCCGCGATCACTTCGCCGAGAATCGCGCCCGCGCCGAGTAACTGCACCCTGGCGTTCGCGGCACTGTCCTGCTGAGCGCCCAGCGCGTAGATGCCCTTCAGAATCCCTTCCCTCAGCGTCGTCCAATCGCTATCCGGCACCGAAGGCTGCGGGTAGTTTTCGTTCATCACAGTGACGTAATAGAACACGTCGCGCTGTGCCTCGACCATCTCGCGCATGCCCTCGTCGACGATCGCGGCAAGCTCGTACGCGAACGCCGGATCGTACGCGCGGCAATTCGGAATCGTCGATGCCGCCAGATGACTCGACCCGTCCTGATGCTGCAAACCTTCGCCGCCGAGCGTCGTCTTGCCCGAGGTCGCGCCGATCAGAAAACCTCTCGCGCGTTGATCGGCCGCCGCCCAGATCAGATCGCCGATGCGCTGGAAACCGAACATCGAGTAGTAGATGTAGAACGGCAGCATCGGCAGATCGTGCACGCTGTACGACGTCGCCGCCGCGACCCACGACGACACCGCGCCCGCCTCCGAAATGCCTTCCTCGAGAATCTGGCCTTGCGTGTCCTCGCGGTAGTACAGCATCGAGCCGAGGTCTTCCGGCTCGTACAACTGCCCGAGCGGCGAATAGATGCCGACCTGCCGGAACATGTTCGCCATGCCGAAGGTGCGCGCCTCGTCGGCGACGATGGGCACGACGCGCTGGCCGACTTCCTTGTCCTTCAGCAGCGCGGTCAGCATGCGCACCAGCGCCATGGTCGTGGACATCTCGCGGCCGTTCGACTCCAGCGCGAATTGCCCCCAAGAGGACACCGGCGGGACGATCAGCCCCGTCGATGCGACTCTCCGCCTTCTGGGCAGATAGCCTCCAAGAGCCGCCCGGCGAGCATGCAGGTACTGCATTTCCGGGCTGTCCGCTGCGGGTTGGTAAAACTTCACCTGTTCGACGTCGTGGTCCGTCAGCGGCAGGCGGAAACGGTCGCGAAACGCCTTCAGGTCATCGAAATCGAGTTTCTTCTGTTGATGCGTGGTCATGCGGCCCTGCCCCGCGGTGCCCATGCCGAAGCCCTTCATCGTCTTCGCGAGGATCACCGTCGGCTGGCCTTGATGGGCCAACGCCTTCGCGTAGGCCGCGTGCAGTTTGCGCACGTCGTGACCGCCGCGTCGTAAACGGTCGATATCGTCGTCGCTCAATTGCGCGGCGAGCGCGGCCAACTCCGGGTTCTGGCCGAAGAAGCGCTCGCGGTTGTACGCGCCGTCGTTCGCCGAGAAGGTCTGGAACTGACCGTCGACGGTTTGCGCGAACGCGCGCAGCAAGGCGCCGGTGCGGTCGCGCGAGAACAATGCGTCCCAGTCCGAGCCCCACAGCACCTTGATCACGTTCCAGCCGGCGCCGATGAAATGCGCCTCCAGTTCGTCGACGATGCGGCCGTTGCTGCGCACCGGGCCGTCGAGACGCTGCAGGTTGCAGTTGATCACGAACACCAGATTGTCGAGCCCCTCACGCGCGGCGAGCGAGAGCGCGCCGGTCGATTCGGGCTCGTCCATCTCGCCATCACCGAAGAAGCCCCACACCTTGCGGCCTTCGGTTTGTGCGAGGCCGCGGTTGGCCAGGTAGCGCATGAAGCGCGCCTGGTAAATCGCGTTGATCGGGCCGATGCCCATCGAGCCGGTCGGGAACTGCCAGAAGTCCGGCATCAGCCACGGATGCGGATACGAACACAAACCCGGGCCGCCGATCTCGCGCCGGTAATGCTGCAGGTTCTCCTCGGACAGGAAGCCTTCGAGGTAAGCCCGCGCATACACGCCCGGCGACGAATGCGGCTGGAAGTACACGAGGTCGCCAGTGCCCGCCTCTCCGCCCGGCGCCGCCGCGCGGAAAAAATGGTTGAAGCCGACTTCGAACAGATCCGCCGCCGACGCATAACTCGCGATATGACCGCCGAGTTCGCCGTAGGCCTTGTTCGCGCGCACCACCATGGCGAGTGCGTTCCAGCGCAAGGCGGCGGCGAGCCGTTCCTCGAGTTCGAGGTTGCCCGGATAGCGCGGCTGCTGCTCAACCGGGATCGTGTTCTGGTACGGCGTGACGTTGGTGCGTGCCGATTCGACACCGAGCGACAGCGCGTGGCTCGCCAGCTTGTCGAACAGGAACTGCGCGCGGTCGCGACCGACGTGTTCGACCACCGCATCGAGCGCGTCGAGCCATTCGGCGGTTTCCTGCGGATCGTCGTCCGCCTGCTCCGCGCCGCCGACTTGCTGCACATTCAACGCCCGCACCTGCTCATTACCGTTGGACAAATCCGTCATGGCACCACTCCCGCAATCGACGCGTTCGGCTCAAGATCGAGTGAGTCAATGGTAACCATGAGGTCGCAAAATGAGCGTCTGAATTGCTTGTGATCGTCCGCTGCGATAGGCTATTTATTCCGAAATTCGCCGCCCACACGGAATATTTCATCTATGACGACGCCACCCCGCCGGCTAGACCGTATCGACATCGGCATCCTGAGCCAGTTGCAGCAGAACGCGCGCATCACCAATGCGGATCTGGCGCGCTCGGTGAATCTGTCGCCGACGCCGTGCTTCAACCGCGTACGCGCGCTCGAAAAGCTGGGCCTGTTCAAGCAGCAGGTCACGCTGCTCAATCCGGAACGGCTCGGGCTGCGCATCAACGTGTTTATTCAGGTGAGTCTGGAAAAGCAGGTGGAAGACGCGCTGCAGCGTTTCGAGCAGGCGATTTCGGAGCGGCCCGAGGTGATGGAGTGTTATCTGATGACGGGCGACGCCGATTATCTGTTGCGCGTCGTGATGCCGGATATGCAGACGCTCGAGCGCTTCATCGTCGATCATTTGACGAAGATTCCGGGTATTTCCAATATCCGTTCGAGTTTTGCGCTCAAGCAGGTGCGCTATAAGACGGCGTTGCCGTTGCCGTCGTCGGGATTGACGCTGGTCGATCCCGACGACGTGGCGACGGATTGGCGCTAGGGCGCCGCGCCGTACAGCCTTCTTCAAGCCGCCTTGGCGCTCGCGTAACGAGCGGCCGGCAGCTTGTGCGACAGATTCGGCTGCAAATGCTGGCGCGCGGTGTTGAAACGCTCCCAATCCGCGGCGTCCGGCAACGACGGAATCGTCACGAGTTCGCCCTGGTCCAGACCGGCGAGCGCCGCGTCCACCATGTCTTCGGCGGTCATGACGATCTGCGCGGGCAAATGCTCGACCGCGAGTCCGGCACGGTCCCAGAACGCCGTGCTGGTCGCGCCCGGCAACACCGCCTGCAACTGCACGCCCTTGTCGCCCACTTCGTGCTGCAGCGACTGCGTCAGATTCAGGACATAGGCCTTGGTACCGCTATACGTGCCGTTCAACATCTCCGGCGACAACGCCACGACCGACGACACATTGATCAGAATCCCTTTGCCGCGCGCGACGAAACCCGGCACGGCCGCCGCCGTCAACCGCGTGAGCGCGGTCACGTTCAGCTCGATCATCTGCTCGAGCGAGTCGACATCGGAATCGATCAGCGACGCCGTCGCGCCGACGCCCGCGTTGTTGACCAGCATCGTGATGTTCTGGTCCACGCGCAACCGGTCTTCGATGCGGCGCGTATCGGCCTTCACGGTCAGATCCGCGCCGATGGTCTCGACGCTGCGACCGGTGGCCTGCTTCAGACGGTCGGCCAAACCGTTCAACCGGGTGACATCCCGTGCGACGAGGATCAGGTCGTAGCCGCGCCGTGCGAGGCGATCCGCATACACCGCGCCGATGCCCGACGATGCGCCTGTAACCAATGCTGTTCCTTTGTTGCCTGCTTGCGTTGCCATTTGAAGCGCTCCTCGCGGGCGTGGCGCTTTGCGCCTGTGCCCTGTCAGATTCAGATGAAGGGAAAAACCGGAAACCGCCGCTGCCGTGCCGTTTTCATCGCGCACTGCAGGTTGACGAGGCAAGTCTAGACGCGTAGTCTTTCGTCTCAAATGTCGTAATTACCTCGTTTTAGGACATCGCAATGAGACACGTCGGCGTGGTGGTTTTTCCGGGCTTCCAGATCCTCGATATGGTCGCGATCTCGGTGTTCGAACTGGCTAACCTGGTGGCTGGGCAGCCCGAATATCAGGTCGAGGTGATTTCCGAACTCGGCGGCACGGTGCGCAGCTCGTCCGGCGTCGAGGTCGTCTCGCGACCATTCGGCGATCCCACCTACGACACGGTGGTCGTGACAGGCGCCATGGAGATCGCGCCGTCGTCGCCCGGCATGCTGGCGTTTCTGAACGACGCGCTCGCTGCGTCGCGCCGCACCACCAGCATCTGCACCGGCGCCTTCGTGCTGGCGGAAGCCGGGATTCTCGACGGCCGCCATGCCACCACGCACTGGGCCTATGCGGGCGAGCTGCAACGGCGCTTTCCCGGCGCGCGGGTCGACGACGACCGCATTTTTATCGTCGACGGCTCCGTGTGGACGTCCGCCGGCATGACGGCGTGCATCGATCTTTGTCTGGCGCTGGTTGAAAACGATCTTGGCACGGCGGTGTCGCGCGCGATCGCCAGGAAGCTCGTGGTGTATCACCGGCGCACCGGCGGCCAGTCGCAGTTTTCGGCCATGCTCGATCTCGAGCCGAAATCCGATCGCATCCAGAGCGCGCTGTCGTATGCCAAGAACCATCTGCGCGAGCCGTTGACGGTCGAACAACTCGCCGACGTCGCGCATCTGAGCCCGCGGCAATTCAGCCGCGCGTTTCGCGACGAAACCCGTCAATCGCCCGCCAAAGCGATTGAAGCGTTGCGTGTGGAGGCCGCGCGCGCCATGCTGGAGGCCGGCCGCCATTCAATGGAAGCCGTCGCCGTCGACACCGGTTTCGTCGACACCGAACGAATGCGGCGCGCCTTTCTGCGGGCGTATGGCCAACCACCGCAGGCAATCAAGCGCGCGGCCCGCGCGCTGTAACAGTCGAGGCGGACAATAGAGGCGAATGCGGCATCCCTCGAACTGTCCCTGCAACCCAGGAAAGGAAGCGTGATGAACTACGACAACAGCAATCCCTTCGCGAGGATTCTGCGTGGCGAACTACCCTGCATCAAAGTCGCGGAAACCAGTACGGCGCTGGCCTTCATGGATCTGATGCCGCAAGCGGACGGCCATTTGCTGGTGGTGCCGAAAGAGGCGGTCGTGGAGATTTTCGAGCTGTCGGATGCGTCGACGGTGGCCTGCATGCGCATGACGCAGAAGCTGGCAATCGCCGTGCGCGCGGCCTTGCGGCCCGACGGCGTGTTTATCGGCCAGTTCAATGGCGAGGCGGCCGGTCAAACGGTGCCGCATGTGCACTTTCACGTGATTCCGCGCTGGGACGGCCAGCCGCTGCGCATGCACGCGCGCGAGGTCGCCGACGCGGATACGCTCGAAGCCCTCGCCCAACGGATTCGCGCTCATTGGCGTGCCGATTGAGGCGGCCTGAAGCATCGCTCGAAGCTGAACGCCGCGTATTGCGCCGTAATAACTGTAAAAGCCGGTGAAACCAGCGGCGCGCGTTCACAAGTTAGACTTATCTCTGCCTTGTGTACCCGCAAGGCATTGAGTGTGGATCTCTTTTTCAGCCTGCCCGAAACGGCAGGCTTTTTTATTGGCGGCACGTATTTGCACGCGCCGTGCTGCCGGTCTCGGGCGCCCTGCATAAAAAAACCCGCGCGCGGCGGGTTCGTGATGCATCAACGGTGATACGGCGCCGGGCCATGATGCGGCGGCGGCCGACGATGATGGGGGTAATGATGCGGCGGCGGCACGCGACGGCAGCGCTTCACCAGCCGACCATGCACCCACACGCGTTTGCACACCACCCGGGAATGGGAATGCGCCTCGGCAGCCGCCGGCACGAAGGCCGCGGCGGTGGCCGCCAGCAGCATCAAAGACATCAGTTTGCGCACAACACCTCCTGTTCAACGGGCCGTCATTCTAAAACGGCACCGTCGATTCGTGCTGTGCAGCACCCAGGAGGATCAGCGGCCAGTCAAAGCCCGCGCATTAAAGCCGATGCCGCGTGCGGCGCAACGGATGCCGCCAGTCGATGCGCCGCGGTTTAACGTGCGCGGGTCGCATCTCGTGCAGATGGCGGTGTTCTTGCCACAATTCGTCGGAGAAAAGAAACGCGACGATAAGCAGCGGAATCACCAGAAAAACGCCCAGAATCAAGTGCTCGATCACGGTGGCCTCCGATCGCAGGAGCAAGATTTCATTGTAGAGCACCGCATGTGCCCGAACGGTGTCGCGCCACGCATAAACACGCGGCAGGCCACCTGCGACAACGCGACGCCCCGCCCGCGCCAAACCCGCGCGCCGCCTCGGTTCGCCGCGTGGATAGGTCGCACCGCGCTGGCACGCTTTACGAACTCCCGGCTACGCGCCCTGACTAACTAGCGCGCGCTTGATGCGCCGTCACCGGCCTCGCGCGCCTAGACCAATAATTCTCAAGGGGAATCTCATGACCACCGAACGCAGCAACGACCTCACCTTGCGCCCACTCGAGCGCACCGATCTGCGCTTTGTGCACGAAGTCAACAACAACGCGAAGATCATGCGTTACTGGTTCGAGGAGCCGTACGAAACCTTCTCCGAACTGACCCAACTGTACGACCAGCACGTGCACGATCTGCGCGAGCGCCGCTTCGTCGCGATCGACAACGAAGGGCAGACCGTCGGCGTCGTCGAGTTGATCGAACTGGACTATATTCACCGGCGCGGCGAGTTCCAGATCATCATCGCGCCTCACGCTCAGGGCCGCGGCTACGCGACCGTCGCGACTCAACTCGCGATCGACTATGCGTTTTCGGTGCTGAATCTGCGCAAGGTCTACCTGATTGTGGACAAGTCGAATACCGCGGCAATCCACGTCTACGAGAAGTGCGGCTTCCGCCACGAGGCCGAGTTGATCGAGGAGTTTTTCGGCAACGGCAGCTATCACAACGCGTTGCGCATGTGCCTGTTCCAGGCGCAGTTCTTCGCGTCGAAGCAGCGCGAAAAGTGAGCGCGCGAGGGTTGCCGGATGTCGCTGACGCGCACCGGCGACTCAGCCTGGCATTGTTTATCTTCTGCACGTACACCGTTATTTCGCGATTTTTCATTGATCGTCTGAATGACTTTGTGTGCAATGCACCAAGTGCGCGAATTAAATGTAGTAAATCGCTTAATTGGTGCTACTCGTTTACGCCGATACGCGCCGCAAAGCTTTACTGGTTAAAGCGGCGTGCCCTGCTTGCCTGTCAGTTATCCACCGCCATTCCAATCATTTAAGCGGCTGCTCAATGTTTAAGCAGCCATGGCGCATGGTGCGACAATTCGCCACTGTTGCGACCGCACACAAGATGTGCTTGTTGTTCTTCGCCATTCTCCTAAAGTGCAAGTTGCGGGTGGGACGTTAAAGTTAAATACATAGCTAACCAGAGTATTCCCGGCCCGCACCGGAGGAAAATATGAAAACGCGAATCGCCCTTGTTTTCGCCATTGCGGGATTGGCTGCCGCGACTGTTCAGGCGCAAGACGTCATGATCAAGCCGCAGCAAACCATTCAGTTCAAAGCCAATGCGTACGGCTGTCTGTCGAAAGATAAACTCGACGCCGCCGATGTGCATGCCCAGGCCGGCGAACAGCAGAAAATGCAGGAATTCTTCTCCGGATATCAATGCGTTTCGACGCCGGAAAATTCGAGCTTCCGCGTGGTGCGCGTAGTCGGCCACGACGTCGAGTTCGTGAATTCCGGCAATAGCGATACGGAAGGCCTCTGGGCAAACGATCGCTTTATCAAACAATAAACTGAAAATAAGCTGAACGCCGTCATTCCGGCATCACGCCGGAATGAGTTGTTGTGTCGGACAATTAGATTCTCTGACTGTTAAAAGCCGGAGGCGGTGGACCTGTGAGTAATAGATCGGCCGGGCATTATGTGCCCGGCCGATTTTATTTTGTGCGTGGCGTTTTTTACGGGTTAACGCTTTGACGCCGAACTGAAGCGGACGCGGACAAAAAAGCCGATGCGGCCTATCGGCCCACATCGGCAGTACGCCTTCTCGCAAAGCGCAGGTTCAATCAATCCATTCTTGAGTCAACGCGTCATTCAGCGCAGCGATCAATGCGAATCGCGCGGCACCGCCGCGCCGCTCGAGCCGACGAGGAAGTCCAGGTCCGCGCCCTGATCCGCTTGCAAGACATGCTCGACATACAGCTTGTAGTAGCCGCGTTTGGGTGGCTCCGGCGGCTGCCATGCGGCGCGCCGGCGGGCGAGTTCGTCGTCGGAGACGTCCAGGTGCAGACGGCGTGCTTCGACGTCCAGTTCGATCATGTCGCCGGTTTGCACGAACGCGAGCGGGCCGCCCGCGGCCGCTTCCGGCGACACGTGCAGCACCACCGCGCCGTAGGCCGTGCCGCTCATGCGGCCGTCGGAAATCCGCACCATGTCCGTGATGCCTTTTTGCAGCACCTTTTTCGGCAGCGGCATGTTGCCGACTTCCGCGAAACCCGGATAGCCCTTCGGGCCCGCGCCCTTGAGCACCATGATGCAATGCTCGTCGATATCGAGCGACTCGTCGTCGATCTTCGCGTGCAGTTCCTCGATGTTCTCGAATACGACCGCGCGGCCGCGATGCTTGAGCAACTCCGCCGTCGCCGCCGAAGGCTTGATCACCGCGCCATTCGGCGCGAGGTTGCCCTTGAGCACGGCGATGCCCGCCTTCGGCTTGAACGGCTCGGCGAACGTGGTGATGACTTTCTCGTCGTGATTCGGCGCGTTGCGCACGTTGTCCCAGATCGTTTTACCGTTGACAGTCAGCGCTTCGCGATGCAACAGGCCTTGTTCGCCCATTTGCTTCAACACCGCCGGCAAACCGCCAGCGTAGTAAAAATCCTCCATCAGATATTCACCCGACGGTTGCAGATTCACCAGACACGGCACGTTCGAACCCAGCTCCCAATCCTCCAGCGACAACTCCACGCCAATCCGCTTGGCCAGCGCGATCAGATGCACGACGGCATTGGTCGAGCCGCCGATCGCCGCGTTCGTGCGAATCGCGTTTTCGAACGCCTGGCGTGTGAGGATCTTGTCCATGGTCAAATCCTCGCGGACCATGTCGACAATCCGCCGGCCCGCCAGATGCGCGAGCACCTGACGGCGCGCGTCGACGGCGGGAATCGCCGCGTTGTGCGGCAAGCCCATGCCGAGCGATTCGACCATCGACGCCATCGTCGACGCCGTGCCCATCGTCATGCAGTGACCACGCGAGCGGTTCATGCACGACTCGGCTTCGGTGAATTCTTCCTGCGTCATCGAGCCGGCGCGTACTTCCTCCGACATCTGCCAGACGCCCGTGCCCGAACCGATATGCTTGCCGCGAAACCGGCCGTTGAGCATCGGCCCACCGGACACCGCCAGCGCCGGCAGATTGCACGACGCGGCGCCCATCAGCAGAGCGGGCGTGGTCTTATCGCAGCCGACCAGCAGAATCACGCCGTCCATCGGATTGCCGCGAATCGACTCCTCGACGTCCATTGAAGCGAGGTTGCGAAACAGCATCGCCGTGGGCCGCAAATTGGTCTCGCCGAGCGACATCACTGGAAACTCGAGCGGCAGGCCGCCCGCTTCGTGCACGCCTTTTTTCACGTACTCCGCGAGCTCGCGAAAGTGCGCGTTGCACGGCGTCAGTTCGGACCACGTGTTGCAGATGCCGATCACCGGACGCCCGTCGAACTCGTCGTGCGGAATGCCCTGGTTTTTCATCCACGAGCGATGCAGAAAACCATCGCGGTCCTTGAGGCCGAACCACGCCTGGCTGCGCAGCGGCTTTTTAGTCTGGTTCGAATCAGCCATGAAATCTCCTGTTGGCAAAGAGGGGGAGCAGGGCGTGCGTCAGTGCACGCGCTTGCTGCGGCGGAACTGATCGAACAGCACCGCGAGCAGCAGAATCCCGCCGCGAATCAGGTACTGATAAAAGGTCGGCACGTTCATCAGGCTCATGGCGTCCTGCACCGAACCCATGATCAGCACGCCGACCAGCACACCGGAAATCGTCGCGACGCCGCCCGTCAGCGACACGCCGCCGAGCACGCAGGCGGAAATCACACCCAGTTCGAGCCCGACCGAAGTTTTCGGATCGCCCAGACTCATGCGCGACGCCAGCATCACGCCCGCAAAACCCGTCACGAGGCCTTGCAATACGAACACTGTGATCTTGATCCGCGTGACCGGCAAGCCCGCCAGCAAGGCCGCCTCGCTATTGCCGCCGACCGCCAGCACGTTCTTGCCGAATACGGTTTTCTTCAGCAAAAATCCGAACAGGACGAAGCCGACGATGTTGCTCCAGATCGGGTACGAAATACCGAGGAACGCACCGCCGCCCAGGTCGAAGAAACGTTCTTCGGAGATCATCACCGCGTCGCCGTTCGAGGTGATGTAGGCGAGGCCGCGCACGACTTCCATCATCGCAAGCGTGACGATCAGCGAGTTGATCTTGAAGCGCGCGACCAGCACGCCGTTCACCAGCCCGACCGCGCCACCCGCGAGCACGCCGGCCGCAATGCCGAGCGTCACGCTATGCGTCGCGGTGATCAGCGTGGACGCCACCACGCCCGCGAACGCGACGATCGACGCCACCGACAGATCCACTTCGCCGAGCGCGAGCACGAACATCATCGTTACGGAGATCGAGCCGATCAGCGTGACCGAGAGCAGCAGGCCCTGAATGTTTCGCGAGCTCAGAAAATCCGGCACCGTGAACGACAGCACCGCGAACAGAATCACGAACACCATCACGATGCCGGACTTGTTGATCAGATCCCAGGTGCGCGCGGCGCGCGCGCTGAGACCTGAGGCGACGACGGGGGCGGTCGAGGTGTCGGTTGAAGGTGTCTGCATGATGTGTGTTCCGTTTCAATGGCGCGATGCGCCTGCTTTGTTTCGCCGGGTGCGGTGCGGCCGGTTGCCGTTAGCGCGGCAACGCGAGCTTGATCAATGCGTCCGGCGTGGCCTGCGCCTTCGGCAGATCGCCGACAATGCGGCCTTCCTTCATCACGATCACGCGATCCGCCACGCCGATCACTTCGGCGAGATCGCTCGACACGACGATCACCGTGCGGCCCGCTTCGGCGAGTCCATACAGCAAGCCGTAGATTTCACTGCGCGCGCCGACGTCGATACCGCGTGTGGGTTCGTCCATCAGAAACACGTCGATCTCTTCGGCAAGCCAGCGCGACAGAATCACCTTCTGCTGATTGCCGCCGGACAGCGTGCCGATCGGCGTGTCGCCGTTACGCGTCTTGATCGCGAGCTTGCCGATGAAGGTTTTTGCGGTCTGCGCTTCCTTGCGGCCGTTGAGCACGTTGAAGCGGCTGAAGTGACGGCGGCAACTGATGTTGAGGTTGTCCGACACCGACGCGATCGAAACGATGCCTTCCTGCTTGCGGTCTTCCGGACACAGCGCGACACCGGCGCGCACTGCGTCGCGTGGTGTGGCGAAGCGCACCGCTTTTCCCTTGAGCGTGATGTCGCCGGCTGTCGGTTTGACCGCGCCGTAGATCAGCTTCATCAACTCGGAACGTCCCGCGCCGACCAGGCCGAAAAAGCCGACGATTTCACCGCGGCGCGCGGAGAACGAAGCCGGCTCACGCAGGCCGCGTCCCATCAATCCTTTGACGTCGAGTTGCACGTCGCCGAGTTCGCGTGAGCGGTAGCCGTACACGTCGGCAATCGAGCGGCCCACCATGCAACTGATCAGACGATCGCGATCGAGTCCTTCGCCGGCGTCGAACGTATCGATGCGGCGTCCGTCGCGGAACACCGTCACGCGATCGCATAGCTCGTAGACTTCGTCCATGCGATGCGTGACGTAGATAATCGCGCGGCCTTCGGCCTTCAATGCGCGAATGATCCGGAACAGTTGCGTGGTTTCGCGCGAAGACAGCGAACTGGTCGGCTCGTCGAACGCGATCACGCGCGCGTCGCGCATCAACGCCTTGCCGATTTCGATCATTTGCCGCTGGCCGATCGAGAGATTCTTCACCTGTTGCGACGGATCGATCTTCTCGCCGAGCCGTTCGAGTTCATGCACCGCGCGCGCCACCAGCGCCTTTTCGTCGAGCACGCCGAAACGGTTAGGCAGTGCGCCGAGCATCAGGTTTTCCGCGACCGTCAACTCCGGCACCAGATGCAGTTCCTGATAGATGATCGCGACGCCCGCCGCGATCGCCGCTTTCGTCGTGGTGAATTGCTGCTCGACGCCGTCGAGCGACAACGTGCCCGCAGCGGGTTGATTCACACCGGAGAGCACCTTGAGCAGCGTCGATTTGCCGGCGCCGTTTTCGCCCATCAAGCCATGCACTTCGCCGCGTCGTACTTCGAGCGAAACCTGGTCGAGTGCGAGCACGCCGGGAAAGCGCACGGTGATGCCGTCGAGTCGCAGATAAGGACGCGACGACGCAAATGCCGTTGCGGGCGAGGGCGCTTGCGTCGGCAGCGCCGTCTCGCCAAGGTGAGACTCACTGGGTGAAGCCGTCATCGAAAACCTCGAAACCTCGAACTGATAGACAACCAACCGGTGCAGGCCGCGCTCGCGTGAATCCGCAAGAGACGGCCCGCCGCGTGCGAACGCGAATCCCGCTTAAATGCCGAGTTCTTTACGCACGTCCTGCCAGTTGCCGCGCACCATCAGCTTGCCGGTGGTCTGCGTATCGGCGGGCGGCTGCTTGCCGTCCTTGATCCACTCGACGAGGTTCTCCGTGCTCTCCTTGCCGTGCATCGTCGAGCTCACGGCGATCGTGCCGTAGAAGCCCGTCGGTTCTTTCTTCTGGAATTCGGCGAACGCTTCGCCCGCGCCGTTGATGCCGACGCCGATCACATCCGCCGCCGGAATATGCAACTGCTCGGTCGCGCGCACGCCGCCCAGCACGCTCTCCTCGTTGAGCGCGAAGATCACCCACTTCTTGATGGTCGGATGCTGCGCCAGCACCGGCGACGAAGCGTTGAAACCGCCTTCGTCATCGGTCGTTTTCTGCGGGGCGTCGAAGATGTTTTCCTTCTTGAAGCCGCCGGCCAGCAGCGATTGCGTCGCGCCATCGGTGCGCAGCTTCGCGGTCGGCAGTTCGTAGTTCGTGATGCGCAGCGCGCCGACTTCTTCGGGTTTCCAGCCACGGCGTTTCATTTCGTCGCTGATCGCCTGACCGACCTGATTGCCGATCTTGAGCGCGGACATGCCCAGATGCGGCACGTTCGGCAACGGCTTGCCGGTGGAGTCGACGAGTTGATCGTCGACGGTGACGAACTTCATGTTGTAGCGCTTCGCGCGGGCCTGAATCGCAGGGCCAAGGCGCACGTCGGGTGCGCAGATCACGAAGCCGCTCGCGCCTTGCGCACCGAGGTTGTCGATCGCGGCGAGCACTTTTTCGCCGTCGGGCGTGCCGATGTTGACCACCGAGAAGCCGTCTTTCTGACCGAGTGCGGAGGCCGCTTTCTGCTCGTTGATGAACCACGCCTGTTCCGGCATCTTCACGAGGAAGCCGACCTTGAGCGGCTGGTCCGCGTGCGCGGAAAACTGGGCGGCGAAGGGCGCGGCGAGCGCGGCGGCGGCGAGCGCGGATAGCGTCAAACGACGAAGCTTGCGGGTCATGGTTGTCTCCTGAAGTTGTAGTGCTGCGTTGATTTGATTTATGGGCAGCGGGGCGAAGCGGAACGGCTCAGAAAGTCCACGAATGGTATGAGCGGCTCCGATAACTTTCCAATCCCTTTTTAGGCCAACCCGATACCAATTCCGGTATGGCATCATGAAGCCTTGCTCGGCGCTCACGAGCCGGCGAACAGCGTTGAGCCGTTTTGTGCCAATCGTCGGGAAGTCTGGGAGACAAGCCATGACGCGTAACTACTCGAACTGGTTCGTCCGCGCGCGCCTGAAGACGCGGCAATTGCAGTTGCTCGCGGCTATGGAAGAGGAGGGCAACGTCCGGCGAGCCGCCGACATGCTCGGCATGACCCAGCCGGCGGCGTCGCGTTTGCTGAAGGAGTTGGAGGACATGCTGGAGGTCAGCCTGTTCGACCGCACGCCGCACGGCATGCGCGCCACGCTGTATGGCGAAGTGATGATTCGCCACGCACGCATGGTGCTGTCGAATCTGAGCCACGCGCACGACGAGATTTCGGCGTTGCGCGCCGGTCTGGCGGGGCAGGTGCGGATCGGCGTGATCGCGGCGGCCGCCGCGACGATGGTGCCGCGCGCGATCTCCCGCGTGAAAGAGCGCTATCCGCAGTTGCAGATCTGGGCCGAAGTGGAAACCTCGGATGTCATGCTGCCGCGGCTCGCCGAAGGTGAGCTGGACATCATGATTGGCCGCGTTCTGGAGCGGCAGAACCAGTTCAAGGCGGAAGTCAGCTACGAACCGCTCGCCGACGAACCGCTGTGCGTGGTCGCACGCCCCGGGCATCCTCTCGAAAATGAGACAGGTTTGACACTACGGGGAATCGTCAACGCAAGCTGGGTTTTGCATCCGCCGGGCAGCGTGTTGCGTCATCGCTTTGATCTGATGTTTTCGCACATTGGACTGAATCCGCCGCAAAACGTCGTGAATACGAACAATTTTCTGGCGATTTCGAGCTTACTGTTGCAAAGCGACATGTTGGCGGTTTTACCGGAAGAAGTGGCGCGTCAGTACCAACAGTACGGTGTCCTGAAGCGTATACCGATCGATTTACCGTACAGGATGGATACATTCGGTATCATCACGCGCCAGTCGCATCTCCTTTCTCCCGCGGCCTGTGTCGTGCTCGACGCCTTACGGGACGCGGCCGGCGAGGTCTACGGCACGGCTTTCGAGCCGGGTGTGGCGCGATAAATGCTTCTCCCGTGGTATCAGAAGCCGGCCGACGGCGCGGGAGGACCATACGATGTACAACAAACACGGAAAACGGCAACGCGCCGTCGACGATTCTTTTTCTGTTCGCTCCGGTGGAGCGAGCGCCTGGTTTAGCAACGGCATGGCTCTTAAATCGACGATTTACAAGGCGGAACTGCAGATCGCCAACATGGACCGGCACTATTACGCCGACCATGCGCTGACGATCGCCCGCCATCCCTCGGAAACCGACGATCGGATGATGGTCCGCGTCGCCGCGTTCGCGCTATTCGCGCAGGAACGCCTCGAATTCTGCAAAGGTTTGTCCGATGTGGATGAACCGGATCTGTGGCAGAAGGACCTGACTGGCCAGATCGAAACCTGGATCGAAGTCGGTCAGCCGGACGAACGGCGCATTGCCAAGGCAAGCGGTCGCTCGAACGAGGTGATCGTGATCGCCTACGGCGGCCGCACGTCGGACATCTGGTGGCAAGGCGTGCGTAGCAAGGTGGAACGCATGCGCAACGTGACGGTGTGGTCGCTCGGCGAAGATATCGCCACGGCGCTCGGCTCGCTCGCCGCGCGGACCATGCGGCTGCAATGCACGGTGCAGGACGGCGAAGCCTGGCTCGGCAGCGCCGACGCCGATGCGGTGAAAATCGACTGGACGGTGTTGAAAGAGCCCGCCAACGCTTGATGTCGGCCTGACGCCGGCGGCGCCTGACGCTCAGAGCGACGTCATGCGCGCCGCTTCAGGCGGGCCTTTGAGTTCGACCATATTGCCTTCCGGGTCGAACAGATACAGCGACGGCCCAAAGCCGTCCGCGCCGTAGCGCAGTCCCAGTTCGCCCAGCCGGACGCCGTGCCCCGTGAGATGCGCCTTGAGCGCGTCGGCGTCGAACGGATCGACGCGCAGACACAGATGATCCATATTCCGCCCGGTGCCCGGCACGCCGTTTTCGGGGTGATCGAGCCGCGCGCCGACCTGCAACAGGTCGATCAGTGAATGCCCCGCGCGCAACTGCGTCAGACCCAGATCCCGCTGTTCCTTTTCGAGGCTGCAACCGAGCACGTCGCAGTAAAAGCGCGCCATCGATTGGGCGTCGGCCGCGCGAATGACGACGTGGTCGATCTCGCGAATGTGGATTTTCATGTCGAACGCCCCTTGGCAGGTTCGCGGAACGGAGGAATCGCCAGTGTAGAAGAAAGGGCGCGGCCGCGAGCGGAGCGCGTGAAGCCCGCCTGAGGGGCCGGATCGGGAAACGATGGACGAAAAAAAGCCCGCTCTATGTGGAGCGGGCTGAATCCATATCAGGAGGAGACATGGAGGAGACAAGAACTAATATACACACAGGGTTGGTGCGACGCAATAACTTTTTAAGGGAAAACCCGATATTGAGCCAAATTGTCGCAGTTTTCGGCAAAACGACCGTCCGGCGGGCGTTTCGGCCCACGGTGAAGCGCAATGACAGAGCAAGAACCGGGGCGTAGTGTGGGGGCAGGCAGCCTACATTGCTGAGCATCGACATCGCCCATTCGGAACCCTCATGACCCGCAATCCTATCGAGCACGCATCCGGCCCCGTGAGCTGGACTTCCGACGACGACCGCTGGGACGCCGTCACTCGCCGCGAGCCGCAGGCCGACGGCGCGTTCTTCTACGCCGTCAAAACCACTGGCGTGTTCTGCCGCCCGTCGTGCGCGTCGCGCCAGCCGCGTCGCGAGAATGTGGCGTTTTTCACCGATGCCGCGGCCGCGCGCGCTGCGGGCTTTCGCGATTGCAAGCGCTGCCAGCCCGGCGGTCTGCCGCGCGAACTGGCCATCGTCAATCGTGCCTGCGCCGCGCTGGATGCCGACCCGCAGCAGCGTCTCACGCTCGCGCAACTGAGCGACGCCGTGCACGTCAGCCCGTTTCACCTTCAGCGTCTGTTCAAGCGGGTGGTGGGCGTGTCGCCGCGTCAGTATCAGGCGGCGCAGCGCGGCGCGGCATTGCGCGATGCACTGCAAAGCGGCTCGGACGTCACGCGCGCCACGCTCGACGCCGGCTTCGGCTCGCCGTCGCGCATGTATGACAGCGCGTCGGCCGAGTTGGGCATGGCGCCGTCCGCGTATCGCCGCAAGGGCGCGGGGCTCACCGTGCGTTACGCGTGCGCGCCGACATCGCTCGGTGTCGTGCTGGTCGCCGCGACGGACAAAGGCATCTGCAAGATCGGTTTCGGCGACGACGAAGCCATGCTCGCCGACGACCTGCGCGGCGAATTCGCCAACGCCGATCTGCTGCAAGACGCAGACCGGCTCGCACCGTTCATCGCACAGATCGACGCGTATTTGCGCGGCAGCCGTCAGGACTTCGATCTACCGCTGGATATCGCCGCGACCGCGTTCCGGCAGCGCGTCTGGGATGCGCTGCGGCGCATTCCGTACGGCGAGACGCGTAGCTATTCGGACATCGCCGAAGCGGTCGGCTCGCCGCGTGCCGTGCGCGCGGTGGCGAGTGCGTGCGCGACGAATCCGGTCGCACTGGCGATTCCTTGTCATCGCGTGGTGCAGAAGGGTGGGGCGCTGGCAGGTTATCGCTGGGGTCTGCCGCGCAAGGCGGCGTTGCTCGATAATGAAGCGCAGCATGCCGGCCATGTTTCGTCCAATTCACGCCTGCGCCAGCAAGGCACCGCTGACGACGCAAGCGCAAGCGCCGGCGCCGGTGTCAAACCCACCCATACCAAACTGGATCACGTCGCGTGAGTACGCTTGAAGACGTAGCAACTCTCGAACTACCGTTCAAACCTCCCTTCGACTGGCCGCGTCTGCTGCGATTTTTCGGCGGACGCGCGACGCCCGGCGTCGAAGCCGTCGAAGACGGCGCGTATCGCCGCGCGATCGATTGGGCCGGCGACAGCGGCACGCTCAGCGTGCGGCTGCATCCACGCAAACGCTGTCTGGTTGCGACGATCGACGGACCGGCAAGCCGTCACGCCGATGCGCTCGCCGCGCCGATCGCGAAGATGTTCGATCTACGCGCCGAGCCGAAAAAAATCGCCGCCGAGCTCGCCGCGGACCCGTGGCTCGCGCCCTTGGTCGAAGCCGTGCCCGGTCTGCGCGTGCCCGGTGCGTGGTCGGGTTTCGAGCTGGTGGTGCGCGCGATCGTCGGCCAGCAGGTGAGTGTGAAGGCGGCGACCACGATCATCGGCCGGTTGGTGCAACGTGCCGGCGAGCGCATTGAAGGGCATCCGCATGAGAACACCGCGTGGCGTTTTCCGACGCCTGCCGCGTTGGCCGCGGTGGATCTCGCGCAGATCGGCATGCCGGGTAAACGCGTAGCCGCGTTGCAGGGTTTCGCGCACGCGGTCGCCACCGGCGAAGTACCCGTCGACAGCACAACCGCCGACAGCGCCACGTTACGCGCCGCGTTGCTCGCAAGGCCCGGCATCGGACCGTGGACGGTTGAATACGTCGCGATGCGCGTATGGCGCGACGCCGATGCGTGGCCCGCGTCGGACCTCGTGCTGATGCAAGCGATCACCGCGCGCGATCCCTCGCTCGTACGGCCCACGCAGCAGCGTGCGCGTACCGACGCATGGCGGCCCTGGCGCGCCTACGCGGCCATGCATCTGTGGAATGAGATTGCGGATCGGGCGGGCGGAGCACGCGGCGGTTGACGGCGCGAGCGGGGAGATTCAGGCGCTGAAAACGCCCGCCTAAGCGGCCTCAAGCAGCCGTTCTGGCGAGATGTTAAAGTGCCCGCTACTGAAAATTCCGCCGAACGTTGTCGACCGCGCCGTGCTGCCAGCGAGCAGCGCAGCGGCACATGGCGGCCGACAACGCCCGACTCGCCTCAATGCCAAACACCACACCTTCCCGCACGACCGACGCGTTCTCGCACCGCCTGTCCGTGTTGACCTCAGGCCCGCAGCGCGACGCGCTGTTGCGCGGCTTGCGCGGCATCGAAAAGGAAAGCCTGCGCGTCACGCACGAGGGCCAACTCACGTTGACGCCGCATCCGCGTACGCTGGGTTCGGCGCTCACGCATCCGTCGCTCACTACTGACTATTCCGAAGCGCTGATCGAACTGATCACGCCGGCTGAGCACGACGTCGCGCTGACGCTCGGGAAGCTCGATACGCTGCACCGTTTCGTCTACGCAGAACTCGACGGCGAGATCCTGTGGAACAACTCGATGCCGGGCCTGCTGCCCGACACCGACGAAGGCATTCCGATCGCGCGTTACGGCAACTCGAACATCGGCAAATTGAAGTACGTTTACCGCATTGGTCTCGCGCTGCGTTACGGCCGCACGATGCAGTGTATTGCGGGCATCCACTACAACTATTCGCTGAACGAAGAAGTCTGGCGAGTGCTGCATGCCGATCAGCAATCCACCGCGAACGCCGTCGACTATCAGTCCGAGCGCTATCTCGCGCTGATCCGCAATTTCCGCCGCACCAACTGGCTGCTGATGTATCTGTTCGGCGCGTCGCCGGCGCTGGATCGGCGCTTCCTGCGCGATCGACAACACACGCTCGACAGCTTCGACGCCGACACGTTGTACCGTCCATACGCGACCAGCCTGCGCATGAGCGACCTCGGCTATTCGAACACCACGGCGCAGGCCGAGTTGCATGCCGACTACGACACGCTGCCGGGCTATCTCGACGCGCTTGCAAAAGCCGTGAGCCAGCCGTACCCCGCGTACGAGGCAATCGGCACGCAACGCAACGGCGAGTGGGTGCAGATCAACACCAACGTGCTGCAGATCGAAAACGAGTTCTACTCGACAATCCGTCCGAAGCGCGTCACGTATCCGGGCGAGCGTCCGCTGCATGCGTTGGCCGCGCGCGGCGTGCAATACGTCGAAGTGCGCTGCATGGACATCGATCCGTTCGAGCCGACTGGTATTTCGCTCGAGACGTCGCGTTTTCTCGACGCCTACCTGCTGGTTTGCGCGCTCGACGACAGCGCGTTGCTGCCGCCGGACGCCTACGCGGAAGCGAACCAGAACTTCGGCCGCGTGACGATGGAAGGCCGCAAGCCCGGCCTCGAACTGACGCGCGACGGTCAGCCGGTCGCCATGCTCGACTGGGCCAACGAGTTGATGCTCAAGATCGACGCCGCAGCAGCAACGCTCGACGCTTTGCACGGCGGCGACGCGCATGCACGCTCAGTGGCAGTGCAGCGCGCGAAGCTCACGGATGCGTCGCTGACGCCGTCGGCACGCGTGCTGCAAACCATGCGCGACAAGCAGCAGAGCTTCCTCGCGTTCGGTCTCGAACAGAGCGAAGCGCACGCTGCGCATTTCCGCGCGCGTCCGCTGGATGCCGAGGAAACGAAGGTGTTCACCGACCTCGCTGCGCAGTCGCTCGCGGAGCAAACCCAGCTCGAACAGGAAGAAGTCGGTTCGTTCGATGCATTCGTCGCGGCTTATCGGGCCTACACGTTGAATCGCTTCAGCGTCTAAGCGGCGAGCACGCCAGCGCGTACGACGAAAAGCGGCCCACGTGGCCGCTTTTTCTTTGTGCGCAGGTAACGTCTACGTCAAAAGCGGTCGAGCGCCGCGCGATATCGGCAAATTCTCCGCACGCTCTGACGATTCTCTGATGCAGATGAAACACCGCATCGACAGGACGGTCCAAACTTGCATGACGCACTCCAGCGAGGGAGGAATCAACGTGATGAAAAAAGGTCTGTTGGCTGTGTTGTGCGCAGCGGCGGCGGGGTGTTCGACACAAGGGCAGGTCAACCCGGACGTGATGCAGATCGCGACAACGCCGTTGACGTGCACGAGCAAAGCTCAGTGCGACGTCTGGTGGCAACGCGCGCAAACGTGGGTGTCGGGTCACTCGAAGTACAAGATCGAATCCGCCACCGACACCTTGATTCAAACCGCCGGCCCCGACGGCGGCAAACGGGCGCTGGCGTATCAGATCACGCGCACCGCGAACCCCGACGGCACCGCGACGATCGGCTTCGCCGCGCATTGCGATGGCGCGATGGGTTGCAAGCCGAATCCGTGGGAAGCGGGCGCCGACTTCAAGGAGTACGTGCGCGGGGTCGCGAACGGTACGCCGCAGAGTGGGGACGGTGTGAAACCGGCGGCGCATCCGGATGTTTCGCAGAGTCAGTCGATCCCGTCGACGAATGGCGAAGCATTGACGCAGTGAAGAGCGGTTTCGGCCTTAGCGGAAGCTGGAGCCGAAGCCAAAAACGAAAACGCGCGACTAGGAGCTTGGACAAACTCCGCTTCGTCGCGCGTCTTCGTTTTAACGTGAAGGCCTGGCTTAATGGCCCAACGAAGGTCCAGCACCCTTGCGCGGCCTGGTGAACCAAACCAGCACCGCCAGCGCGAGAAAAGCCGCACAGGAAATCCGGAAGAAATCGTTCGTGGCCATCATATAAGCCTGCGCGGTGACCACCTGATTCAACTGCGCGGTGATGCTATCGCCCGTCAAACCAATGCTGGCCAACGCATTGGTATACGCATTCGTATTGTCCGCATAGACGTTGACCGAATCGGTCAGCATCGCGTGATGGCGGATCATGTCGTTTTCCCAATACGTCGTACTGATCGCCGTGCCGATCGCGCCCGACAAAGTCCGGAAAAAGTTCGACAGACCGGACGCACTCGCGAGCCGCTCATCCGACACGCTCGACAGCGTAATCGTCGTCATCGGCACGAAGAAGCACGCCACGCCGATGCCTTGCACAATCCGCGGCCAGATCACATGATTGAACGGGACGTCGAGCGTAAAGGTCGAGTTCCAGATCGAGACGAACGCAAACACGATGAACGCGAAACTCGCCACCACGCGCAGATTCAGGCGGTGCATGTTCCGGCCGATCATCGGCGATAAAAACAGTGCGAGCAGACCGACCGGCGCGGTGGCGAGCCCGGCGAGCCCGGCCGTGTAGCCCATCACCGTCTGAAGCCACAGCGGGAAAATCACCACCGAGCCGAAGAAGGCCATGAAGCCGAATGAAATGATCACCACGCCGAGCGCGAAATTGCGATCCTTGAACAGCGAGAGATCGACGACCGGCTCTTTCTCCGTCGTCTCCCACACCAGCATGAAGGCGAGCGACACCACCGCGATGATCGCCAGCGTCACGATGAACGTGGAGTTGAACCAGTCGCGGTCCTTGCCGAGGTCGAGCACCATCTGCAGGCACGACACGCCGATCACCAGCAACGCGAGCCCGACCGCGTCGATACGCTGTTTGGTGATCTTCGTTTCGCGGCCACGCAACAGCAGGTACGCGCACACCGCCGAGAACAAACCGATCGGCACGTTGATGTAGAAGATCCACGGCCACGTGTAGTTGTCGGTGATATAGCCGCCCATCACGGGGCCGAAGATCGGCGCGCAGATCACGGTCATCGCCCATAGGCCGAGCGCGAGGCCGCGCTTTTCCGGTGGATACGAGCGCATCAGAATGGTCTGCGAAAGCGGCACCATCGGTCCGGACACGAGCCCTTGCAGCAACCGGAACGCGATCAGCGACTCGAAGTTATGCGCGAAGCCGCACAGCGCCGAGGCGATTGTGAACAGCAGCACGGACAGCGTGAAAAGCCGCACTTCGCCCACGCGCCGCGCGAGCCAGCCGGTCAGCGGCACCGCAATCGCCGAAGCAACCGAATACGACGAAATCACCCAGGTGCCCTGGCTGGTCGCCACGCCAAGGCTGCCGGAAATGGTCGGCACCGCGACGTTCGCAATCGATGTGTCGAGCACTTCCATAAACGTGCCGAGCGCAAGGCCGACGGTGAGCAGGGCCAGCGTGCCGCCTTTGAGCTGCGCGGGTTCGGCGGCGGGTAGGGCGGCGGCGGGAGCCGTAGCGCTCATAGGTTCTTCTCCTCAGCCGGGAAAGCTTGTCGCGGCAGCTTTATCGCACCCATCAACCGGTGTGCTTATATGCCGGATCACTCTCTGCCCAGACAGATATCCTCAGACTTCGACGCCCTCAAAAGCGCCGTGTGATTAGGGTTCGCCGCGCTCCGGCGACGATGCTTCGGGTGCTGCCTGCTGCGATTCATCGTGCGCGCCTAACCCGCAGCCCGCGCTGATGCCCTCGCTGATACCGTTCGCGATAAAGCGCGCGAGCAGGTCGATCAACGTGGTCAGGTCGGCGGTGGAAAAGCCGCGCAACTGCTCGTTCAGCACTTCCGCGCCGAGCCCCGGCAACTGCCGCGCAGCTTCGTGGCCTTGCGGCGTCAGCTCCAGTTTCACCATGCGGCGATCGGCTTCGCTGCGCGTGCGCACGATAAAGCCTTTCTTTTCAAGGCGATCGAGCAGGCGCGTCATGGATCCGCTGTCGTAAGACATGGCGCGCGACAACTCGAATGGCGTATTCGCCCGCCCCGACGACAACATCAGCACCACGCCGATCTGCTGCGCGGTCAGCCCCAGCGGCTTGACGGCACGGTCGGTTCGCTCGACCAGCACATTCCGCGCTTTCGACAGGTAATAGCCAAGACTCGATTCGAGGTGAATCTCGTCCGCCTTGTAGGGACCGTCAGTCATTGTGTTTTCGGGACATCATCAAGCAGATCGAATCTTAGCTGCCTAAGCAGACAAGTCAAATCTGATTTCGCGTAGGGCAAACCGTCAAAAAACAACGGTATGGTTTCGCCCGGAGCAAAGTATCTTGAAATTTAATTGCATAGTCAATATTATTATAGGCAACGAGTTACGCGCGATCCGCGCCACCCGAGACCATGTTCTGACCGATTGTCTGCACGCCGCAAACGCGTCGTGCGAAAAAGGATTTCCCCCATGCTGTACCTCAAAAACACGCTTGGCGGCTTGAGCCGCTCCCTGACCGATTCCGCGCTGAACAGCTTTCAAGGCCCGCACCGCTGGTGGAAACTGGCGCTATTCGCGGTGTTGTTCGTGCTGCCCGGCGGGTCGGTGGGCGTGGCGGTATTGGCGTGGGTCGAGCATCGGCGGGCACGCAAAAGCGGCAAGGTGGCGGCGGTGAAGCTGCTCGGCGCGCCGGCCTCGTCGGCGAGTGTTGCTCATGCCGGGCATTCCGCCGGCGCCCCGGGCTCGGCGCTTCAACCGGGCAATCTGGTGGCTGCCGCCGGTCCGTGCCTCGCGCGCGGCGACGCGCCGTGCCGCGCGGCCGCCGGCAAACAGGCCCGCCAAACCAAGTCGACGGAATCGCGCGTTTGACGCGCGGCCAGTAACAGCACGTAACCATCGCGACACCCTCAGTAACACACCTGCGCTCTTCCCCGCATTACCCTTTCAGTTTCCCGCGCTCAGGCGGGCTCATACGCTAACATTCCGGCAGACCATGATCTCGCCCGGCCAGTGGTGCCGCCGTTGCCGGCGCCGCGGCGTCCTGAAGGAATCAATTGCATGCAGTCTGATCGAATCTCGCGCGCGCGGACGTTTGCGCCTCGCGCCCTGACCATCGCGGTAGCCGCTGCCCTCGCCAGCCTGCTCACCGCTTGCGTGGTCGGCCCCGACTACCGGCGGCCGGCGGCGGAAATTCCCGCTTCGTACAAGGAAGCAGCGCCCGGCTGGAAAATCGCGGAACCCGCTGATCAGCAGGATCGTGGCGCCTGGTGGACCATTTATCAGGACCCGCAACTCAACGCGCTCGAAGACAAGCTGAACGTCGCGAACCAGACCGTCGCCCAATACGCCGCCGCTTACCGGCAGGCGCGCGCGCTGGTCGGCCAGGCGAGGGCAGCGTATTTCCCGACTATCGGTGCATCGGCGGGCGCAACGCGCTCGGGCAACGGCTCGTCGTCGAGCGGCAATTCGACGACGGCAACGAGCCGCTCGGGCGTCAACAACAGCTTCAACGCGCAACTCCAGGCGAGCTGGGAGCCGGATCTGTGGGGTTCGGTGACTCGCTCGGTGAATTCGCAGAAAGCCGGTCAGCAAGGCGCCGCCGCGGACCTCGCGAACGCGCGGCTGTCCGCCCAGGCCACGCTCGCGCAAACGTACTTCTCGCTGCGCGCGCTCGACTCCAGCCAGAAGCTGCTCGACGATACCGTCGCGGCCTATCAGCGCTCGCTGCAACTCACGCAGAATCAATACGCGGCCGGTGTCGCGGCGCGCTCCGACGTGATTCAGGCGCAAACGCAATTGCAATCGGCGCAGGCCGCCGCGATCGACAACGGCGTGCAACGCGCTCAAGACGAGCATGCAATCGCCGTGCTGGTCGGCGAACCGGCCTCGACCTTCGCGATTGCGGCATCGCCGCTGACCGCCACGCCGCCTGCC
This sequence comes from Burkholderia sp. 9120, assembly GCF_000745015.1. Lineage (NCBI taxonomy): Bacteria > Pseudomonadati > Pseudomonadota > Betaproteobacteria > Burkholderiales > Burkholderiaceae > Burkholderia > Burkholderia sp. 9120. Next base: position 2,584,673 of record NZ_JQNA01000002.1, read on the forward strand.
GTACCCGAGCAGATGCCGTCGGCGCTGCTCGAGCGGCGGCCGGACATTGCGTCGGCGGAACGCAAGGCCGCGGCGGCGAACGAACAGATCGGCGTCGCGATCGCCGCGTTCTTCCCGACCTTGACGCTGTCGGCCACGGGCGGCTACGAAAATTCGGTGTTCTCGCAATTGCTGACCATGCCGTCGCGTTTCTGGACGGTCGGCCCGCAACTCGCCGCGACGCTGTTCGACGCAGGTCTGCGCCAGGCGAAAACCGAAGCCGCGCGCGCGGCTTACGACCAGGACGTCGCGAGCTACCGTCAAACGGTGCTGGCCGCGTTCCAGGATGTCGAGGACAACCTCGCGTCGCAGCGCATTCTCGAACAGGAAATCGTCGTGCAGCAGCAAGCGGTGGATTCGGCGCGTCAGGCGCTCGCCATCGTCACGAATGAGTACAAGGCGGGCACGGTCGCTTACGTCAACGTACTGACCGCGCAAACTACCGCGTTCACGGCGGAGCAGAAGCTCGAAACCATCGCCGGACAGCGGATGGTGTCGTCGGTTGGTCTGGTGAAGGCGCTGGGCGGCGGCTGGGACATCGCGCAGATGAACCGCGAAACGGGCGATGTCGCGGCACCCGCGCCGTTGCCGGCATCGTCGGCCATGCCGGTTGCACAGAGCGGCGCGACGCCGCCGGAGATGCCGGCGTCGCAGAACAAATAGGCGCAATGACGGATGAAGTAAAAAGGCCTGGCCGCGAAATGCGTCCAGGCCTTTTTTATCGGTGCGAGTAATGCAGCGAGTCTGTGCGCAAAAACAAAGCGCGTTCGCTAAGCGCCCGCCAGCCGCCCGCTTACCCGTCCGACATGCCAATCAATGCGCAAACGTCAGCGCCACCGTATCCGGACCGCTCGGCCGTCCCAGTAGATTCAGCAGTCCCGCGAGGTTATCGCGCGCTTCGGGCGCGGCGCTCGCCGTGCCATGAAACTCCGTCGAAGCCGCCGACACCGTGCCGTTCCCCGACAGCATCAACGGCCCCTTGATGGTCGTCAGATCGAGCGTCGACGACGCGCCCTGCGCCTGAAACACCACCCGGTACGACCCCAGCGGCCTGACCAGCGAAACGCGCGAACTGGCGTCGGTGAGCATGATCGTCATCTGACCGAACGCTTCGTGATTGAAGCGACGCCAGTCAGACCACGACAGTTGCACATCGCCCTGCAAATCGAGCGTATTGAACGGCGCGCCCAAACCGCTCAGCAACGAAGCCGGCACGGCGATCGTGCCGGGCGTCACCGTGGCGGTGCGCAGCGTGGCGTCGACGGTGATCGGCTCCGGCATCGCCTCGCTGTGCCGCATGGTCATCCGCACACGGCCGGTGAAGAGCGGCCAGAACGCCGTCTGCCATTCGATCCGTCCGGGCAGCAGCGTCGCCGCGCTCGTATCGGCGCCGGCGGCCAGCATCAGCGTGGCCGAACCGTGCCACAGCGAGCCCGCCGGGTTGACGAGATTGACGTGACCGCCGGTCTGTCTGGCGAATTGCGGGGTGATCCAGGCGGCCGGCAACAGCGTGAGCATCACAGCTGCGGCCGACAACACCGCAACCACGAGCCAGGGTAGCGCGACGCGTAGGCGCCGCATCCAGTAAGTCATGCGAGAAAATCCTGTGACGACGCCGCGATCATTTCGCGGTGGACGGCTGCAACGACGCCGTCAGATCCACCTGGCCATCGTCCTTCAACGCGGTCACGTGCGCTTCGGCGACTTGCACCTTGAACTGCTTGCGCGCGTCGTCGACCCAGCTCGTCCACGCCGGAAACGACGCGTTCTTCATCTGGATCTGCACGGCATTGCCGATCACCTGCACCTGCGTCGCGGCAAGACCGTGATCGGTGAGCGACGCGGCGAGCGCATCCTTCAACGCGGCGCCGGTCGGCGCGACGCCTTGCGCGGCCGCCGACAACGTACGCGCTTCGTTCGACTGCGCGGTCATCGAAGCGAGTTGCCGTTGCAGGCTCGGCAGCGATTCCTTCAGATGCGCGCGGCCCTCCTGCGCCGGCGCCCACAGCACCGACCACGCGATCACCACCGCGAGGACACCGCTGCCCCACGCGAGGATGGTTTTTTCGCGCTCGGAGCGCTGGTCCCAGAATCCGGCCCATGTTTGAGCGAGTTCAGCTTTCATTGTCCGTTCCTGATGGTCCACTTGCCGGTGTTGCTGTCGATCTCGCCAGTCAGGCCGTTGCGCGCGAGGCGCTTGGCGAAGTCCGGATCGAGTTTCACCTCGGGTTTGAAGGTCACGTCGAGGCGACGGTCGTGATAATCGAGCGCGGCGATGCCGTTGACCGGCACCGGCGCCAGCGAGCGCGCGAGGCCGTCGGCGAGCGACAGGAAGTCGTCCGGCGACAGCTCACCCGCCGCCACGCGCAGTTGCTGCAATTGGCGCGACATCTGATCGGGCGCGTCGAGCACGACGGTCGTCTTCGGGAAGGTGTTGAGCAGCAGCTCAGTCATCTGCGTGTTGATCGCGTCGCGTTGATGCGCGAGCATCAGCCACTGCACGTTCATGCCGACAATCGCCACGACCAGCGCGCCGACGCCGAGCAACACCGGCAAACGCAGACGGCGCAGCGTCGCGCGGTCGAGCCGCCACGGCTGCGACGCGAACTCGAACTGGCACAGGTCGAAGCGGCATTCCAGCGCGCGCCGCGCCAGTTGCTCGAACGGCAGCGGACTCGCTCCGTGGATGTGCGCAGCCAACCGCGCCGGGCTTTTTGCAGCGAGGCTGGGCTCATTGCCCGGCAGTTCGGTCAGCATGTACAGCGAGACGGGCGCCGCACCCGCGAGCGCGGCGAGTGTCGCGTTGACGGCGGTGGCCGGCACCGCCAGCCCTTCGCCTTGTACGCCGCGAGCAATGGCCAGTTCGACGCGCGGCACGCCGCTGTCGACCACGCTTTCGAGCAGCAGCGCGGGCGCGGTCTGGACCACCGCGCCGAGCACCGTCGCCACCATCGGCATGACGGACGCCACGCCGGGCGCGACCACCGGCGCGACGCCCGGCAGCGACGTCGCCACCTGAGCAGCGCCGCCCACGCCGGGTTCACCTGCGCTGACCAGTTCGGCGACTTCAGCGGGCACATCGGGCGAGACGGCTTGCGGCAGGCAGCGCGTGACCGGCACGGCGCGCAGGCTGCGGTGTCCGGCGGCCGAGAAGGCTTCGCAGATAAAGCGGAACCAGCCACGGTCGATGATCGCGAGCATCTGCTTACCGCCCGCGAGCGGTTTCGGGTCGACGGCGATGTGACAGGTTTGCGGGTCCTGGATCAGTTGATCCTCGACGATATTCGGCAGGGCCTGACGCAGCTTCGGACCGCGCAGCGGCGGCAGCGTGGTCGGCATCATCAGCAGATCGCGGGCGGCGACCATCAGCACCGTCGACGACGCGCGCGGCAGCAGCGCGAGCGACGAGCGTCCGGCGCGCTGGGTGCGGCCTGACTTGTCGAGCAGCACGAACGGCAGCTCCGGCAGTTGCCATTCCTGCGATGGCACCGCCGGATCACGCGGCGGGAGTAGGACGATCAGCGTGCTCAAAGGCCACTCTCTCTGGGAAAGGCGTTATTCATAGTTGGTCTTGTACTCGCACGATACGCGTAGTGTGAGTCAATGGATCGCGATAGACGAGGGTGGTGCGATCGACTTCCGCGCGTTCATGCTGCACGCGGCCGTGGATCAGGAAATAGCTGGTGTTGACGTCGAGCTGATTCGGGTCGATTGAGGCTTGCTGGGCGCCGGCGCCTTGCAGCGCGAGCATCACGTCGCTGGCGTTATGGAAGAACACGGTTTGCCGACGTGCGACGAATGCTTGCGCGGACGACAGGCTCATGCCCGGCACGATGGCCGCGACCACTTCCGCCGAGGCGGTGTTCATGTTGACCGCCGAGACGGTGGGCAGCACGGTGACGAACGGGCGCAGGCGCGCGACGGTTTCCGGCGTGTAGCCGGGGATATCGAGCAGCGAGTCGACGCTGGTTAATTGCAGCGGGGCTTGCGCGGAGTTGTCGTTGCTGTCTTCCATGCCGGGTTTATCGGTGAACGTACCGCCGGTGGCGCCGCCTTGCGGCGTTGGGGTCGGTGCTGTGCCGTTGGTCGACGTGATCGTCTGGAAGCGGGTCGCCGATTGGCCCAGGCTTGCGCGGACTTGCAGGGCGGTTGCTTTGGCTAGCTGGCCGCTTATGCCTAGCGAGACCAATAGGCGCTGGTAGGAGGCGATTTGCTCCACGTTCAGTTGCATGACGCCTGGGGCCGGGCTTGAGACCAGGTTTCGCAGATTGAACTTGGATTGGGCGTCTTCTATCGAGCCTGACAGGTAGGTTTCGGCGCCCTGGGCGGAGCGGGCTTCGCCGATCTGGCCTAAGAAATCCGATAGGCGCGTTTTGGCGATGGGGACGCCCCATAGGCCGCCCAGGTACGTTATGCCCGCTGAGGTGTCGCCTTCCGAGCGCAGGATCAGGCGTGTCCAGTCCAGCGCGCCTCGCGAGACCCATTGGGCCTGGGACAGCAGGCGCTGGTTTTCTATCCGGCGGATTTGGACTTGCTGGCGCCAGAGCATGCCGGAGACCAGGATCGCTGATAGCGCGACTACCAGCAGAGCGCTGATTATGGCTACGCCGGTTTCTTGGTTTTTTCTGGTTAGGCTTGTGGTCTTGTTGTTGGCCTTTCCTTGTTTTCGCGGTGGTCTATTGGCGTTCCCCCTGTGCGGGGGGGCACCTACTTTTCTTTGCCTGCCGCAAAGAAAAGTAGGCAAAAGAAAGCGGCTCACACCGCTAACTCTTAAGTGGGCCCCGTGGTCCACCACCGGCAGTGGTGCATCTGGAATCCGTGCCCCCGCACACTCCGCGCTTGTGACAAAGCCGTCATTCGTCCCGTCTTGCACTGCGTGCTCGTCGGAACGGCTAACCAGGAACCCCCTCGGGTTTGTTGGCGTGTTAGGGGGGCCGTCGGCTTCGCCTTGGCGTGGAGCGAAAGCACCCCGCTGGTTTTCGAAGCTGGCGGTCGGCGCGCGTAGCGGCGCCGGAGCTGATGATGGCTTTGTCACGAGCGCGGAGTGTGCGGGGGCACGGATTCCAGATGAGCCAATGGCGTGGCTGCGCGAGGGACCCGCTTCAGAATTAGCGGTGTGAGCCGCTTTCTTTTGCCTACTTTTCTTTGCGGCAAGCAAAGAAAAGTAGGTGCCCCCCCGCACAGGGGGAACGCCAATAGACCACCGCGAAAACAAGGAAAGGCCAACACAATCAGAACAACGACAAAAACAAAACCCCCGTCCAGAAGAACGAAAACCCGAAGAGCGTCGCGGAGACAAAAAACAGAACCTCATTTCATTCTCCGACGAGAAAAACGCGCGTCACTGGCCGCGCCAGCGAAGTAGCCCCAATACTGACCTCAAGCCCGGTAACCGACCGCGGCAGCGGCGCACTCCCCAACTGGGGAACCTTCAAATTGTTATCCGCCTCGGTAATCGCATTCTGCACATCGCCCATCTGGGTAGTCCAGCCAACCTTAGGCACATACAACCGCGCATTGATCGCCCCAACCCCACCCATCAAAGGCACAGCACTCCACCCATCGCCTTCACCACCGCGCAACGCGCGCCGCAAATCCCCAGCATTCCCCAACGGCGGCGACGCATACCGAATCACGCGTCCATTGGAAATCCGATACCGCACCACCTGCAACCGCGGCGCCGTCCCGGGCAACATCAACTGCCGCACAACCTGCAATACATTGCCCGACACCGACACCGCCGCCTGACCCGCTTCGTCGTCCGACGCGGCCTGACGCACGTCGATCCGCATCTGATCGAACAGCTGCGCAAACACGCGCTCGTCTTCCATCGCGTTCGTAATGGTCTGCCGGCCACGAATGATCTGGTCAAGCCCGCGCCACGACAGCACGGCAATCACCGCCAGGATCGCAATCGCGACCATCAGCTCGATCAGCGTGAAGCCACGCCCGCCCGATCGGCGGCGGCGCTCAGAGCGAACGGTTCGTTTCATTCGCGACCACCGTCACCATCTGGGCAAGATTGCCTCTACCGCCAGGCGTCGTCACCATCACTTCCACCCGACGAAACACCGGGTTCGGCGTCGCCGTCACACGCTCAGTACAGATCAACTGCAAATTACCCTGCGAACAATCGAAACTCGTCGAACCGACATTCGGCCAGCCATGCGTCAAATGCAATTGCGCCAACGTGTTGTCCGCGCTCCAGCCAGCCAGCAAACGCTTGTGCAAATCGGCCTCGCCAGTCGCCAGACTGCCCACGGCGCGCAACGACGCGGCCAATGCCACCGCGATGATCGCCAGCGCCACCAGCACCTCGATCATCGTAAAACCGCGCTGCGCGCGGTCGACCTTCTCGTGAGCCATCCTGCTCCTGCAACGACGCATCTCAGTGCACCTCGTAGCGGCCATTGCCGGTGCCGACGATCGTCGCGCGCCCCGCCGCCGAAAACAGCGTGATCTGCACAGGCACGTCGATCGCCTCGGTGCCGAACACCACCCGGCTCGGTTGCGTATCCGAACCGGGATAGTTGATCGACACACCCGTCACGCCGCCTTCCCAACGGCGCGGTCCAAGCAGATCGTCGCGCAGCGGACGCCAGCCGTCTTCGGTGCGCAGATCGAAACGGAAACCGCCGTCCACCGGCTGCCATGCAACCGGTCGTGCGCGCACCTGCGCTTCATCGCCGGCCGACTCGAACAGCAGCGCGAGACGTTGCGCTTCCTCGTTCAGATCGGTGCGCGGATTGCGCGTGATCGTCAGCGCGGTCAACGACACCAGCAAGCCCGCGATCACCAGCACCACCAGCATTTCCAGCAGCGTAAAACCCGCGGTGCGGCGGCGGCCGTTCGGCAGTGGACCTCGCATGAAAATCTTCTCTACGCCGACGGATTACTGCCACGACCCGACGTCGGCATCATTGCCTTCGCCGCCTGGCTTGCCGTCCGCGCCATAGCTGAACACGTCGATCTCGCCATGCACGCCCGGATTCAGATACTGATAGGCATTGCCCCACGGATCGTTCGGCAGACGTTCAAGATAACCACCGTCCTTCCAGTTGTTCGGCACCGGGTCCGTGCTCGGCTTTTCGATCAGCGCGCGCAGACCTTGCTCCTGGGTCGGATAACGGCCGTTGTCGAGGCGGTAAAGCTTCATGGCCTGCATCACGGTGCCGATGTCCTGCTTCGCGGCAACACGCCGCGCTTCATCCGGACGACTCATGATCTTCGGTACGATCAATGCCGCCAGAATGCCCAGAATCGCGATCACGACCATGATTTCAATCAGCGTGAATCCACGTTGACGACGGCTGCGCGAACCCGCGATTTCAGTACGGCGAGTGGTCGACAGTTGCATAGCTTGCTACCTCTTATCAGGTGGAATTTTTTGACGGGGCGGGATCCGCGTGTCAGCAATCAGGCTGCCATTGAACACGCCCGGCCGGTCATTTTAATGTTACGCAGTTGAAGGGTTGTCAGAAAACACCGAGACACTTTCCACCAACGCAATTTTCACAATAGTCCGTACAATGATGCGCATGAACGCTATCCAAATCCGCCTTCTGTCGCTCGCACTGTTCGCCGTGTTTTGCGCGACGGTGACCTACTGGGTCATCACGCTCAGCACGTTGTCCGGTGCGCCGTTGCCCGCTGCCGCCGCGCACGCGCAGGTCTCGACCGACCAGGCCGCCACACTGTTCGGCGGACAGCTCACGCGCAACGCCAATCAGGACGTGCATCTGTTCGGCATCCTCGCTTTGACGGAAGGCGCCGCGGCCATCGTCAGCGTCGGCGGCGAACCGCCGCACGCGGTGTCGCTCGGTAGCACGCTGATGCAAGGTGCCACGCTCGGCGAAGTCCGTGCCCGCTCGATCATCATCAACCGCAATGGCGCGCATTCCGAAGTATTTCTGCCGGCCAATCCTGCAGGTCCCACGATCTACGTGCGCTGAAGCGAAACGCATCAAATTGCCGCTTCGTTTCAGTTGACGCTTCATCTGATCGCGCGGCCGCCGCAACGGTGGCCGCCGTGCTGAGCTCTACAGCGAGGCCGCGAGCCCCGTCACGCAACCTCCGCCGCTGCGCAATCCAGACTCCCCAGCCTTACTGCACCAGGTTGTTCAACTCGATGATCGGCAGCATCACCGCCAGCACGATCACCAGCACCACGCCCCCCATCGCCAGAATCAGCAACGGTTCGAGCAGGCTCGTCAGGAACATCGTGCGACGCTCCAGTTCGCTCGCTTCGCCTTCGGCCGCGCGGTCGAGCATGGTCGTCACGTCGCCGGTTGCTTCGCCCGAACGGATCAGGTGAACCAGCACCGGCGGAAACGTCTTCGTATTGCCGAGCGCGCGCGACAGCGACGTGCCTTCGCGCACCCGCACGATCGCATCGTCGATGTTCTCGCGCATCGCGTTGTTGCTGAGCGTTTCGGCCGCCGCTTGCAGCGCGCGCAGAATCGGCACGCCCGCCGCGGTCAGAATGCCTAGCGTGCTGGCAAAGCGCACGGTGTTATAGCCGCGCACGAGTTTGCCGAGCAGCGGCGCGGTCAACAGCCAGCGGTCGAATGCGAGACGCGGGCCGGGCTGCCTCAAAATCGAGCGCACCAGATACGCGAGCACCAACACGCCGATCAGCATCGCCCACCACCAGTGCCGCACGAACCCGGACAACGCCATCATCATGATGGTGAGAATCGGCAGTTGTTGTTTGGTGCTGGCGAACACGTTCACCACCTGCGGCACCACGTAGCTCAACAGAAACGTGACGATGCCGAACGCGATAATCGTGACGATGCCCGGATAGGTGAACGCGAGCACGATCTTCTGCTTGAGCGAGTTGCGTTGCTCGATGTAGTCGGCGAGCCGCGACAGCACGAGACCGAGCTTGCCGGTGTGTTCACCCGCCGCGACCAGCGCGCGATAAATCTCAGGAAAGTCTTTCGGATGCTGCGTCAGCGCATTGGCGAGCGAATGGCCGCCGAGCACTTCCGCGCGAATCGACGCCATCAGCTCGCGAATGTAGTCGCGCTCCGATTGCTCGGTCAGCACGGCAAGCGCTTCGTCGAGCGGCAGCCCGGCAATCAGCAGACTCGCGAGTTGCCGCGTGAGGATTGCCTGTTCGCGCTGCGACAAACGCCGGCCGAGCGACAGCCGTTGATTGCGTTCGCCACGCGTGCGCGACGCCGCCGGTTCGACGACGAGCGGCGTCAGTCCCTGCGAGCGCAGATTGGTTCGCGCGCCGCGCGCGCTGTCGGCGTCGAGCACGCCTTTTTGCGCCTTGCCCGCCGCGTCGATTGCTTCGAAACGAAATGCCGGCATGCGCTTACGCTCCGCCCGTTACGCGGATCACTTCTTCGAGTGACGTCAGCCCCGATTCGAGCCAACGGTCCGCGTCCTCGCGCAGCGTACGCATACCTTGCGCGCGGCCTGCCGTGAGAATTTCCGAATCGGCCGCGTTGCGGTGAACCAGCGAGCGGATCCCGTCGTCGATCAGCAGCAGTTCGTACACGCCGCGCCGTCCCGCATAACCGGACTGCCCGCACTTGTCGCAACCCACCGGATGCCAGCGCACGCTGCCGTCTTCTTCGGTACGCTCTTCGCGGCACACCGGACACAGGCGCCGCACCAGTCGCTGTGCCAGCACGCCGAGCAGCGACGACGCCAGCAGATACGGTTCGACACCCATGTCGGTCAAACGCGTTACGGCAGATGCCGCGTCGTTCGTGTGCAAGGTGGCGAGCACCAGGTGGCCCGTCAACGAGGCCTGCACCGCGATCTGCGCGGTTTCGAGGTCGCGGATTTCACCGATCATGATGACGTCCGGGTCCTGCCGCAGAATCGAGCGCAGCGCTCGTGCGAAGGTCATGCCGATCCGCTCGTTGACCTGCGTCTGGCCGATGCCGGACAGGTCGTATTCGATCGGGTCTTCGACCGTCATGATGTTGGTGGTCGCCGTTTCGAGCCGCGACATCGCTGCATACAGCGTGGTCGTCTTACCCGAACCGGTCGGGCCGGTCACCAGCACGATGCCGTGCGGCTTGCCGATCAGCTTGTCGAATTTGACCAGCGTGTCACGGCCCATGCCGAGCGCTTCGAGGTTCAGGCGCGACGCGTCTTTTTCCAGCAGACGCAGCACCGCGCGTTCGCCGTGACCTGTCGGCAACGTCGAGACCCGCACGTCGACCGGACGACCGCCGACGCGCAGCGTGATCCGGCCATCTTGCGGCAGACGCTTTTCGGCGATATCGAGCTGCGCCATGATCTTGATCCGCGAGATCAGCGCGCCGTGCAGCGCTTTCTTCGGCCGCACGACGTCGCGCAGCGTGCCGTCCACCCGAAAGCGCACCACCGACGAAGTCTCGAACGGCTCGATGTGAATATCCGATGCCTGTTCACGCGCCGCTTGCGTCAGCAGCGCGTTGATCATGCGGATGATCGGCGCGTCGTCTTCCGATTCGAGCAGATCCTCGACCTCGGGAATGTCTTGCATCAGGCGCGACAGATCGACTTCGCCTTCCACTTCGCCGACCACTTGCGCAGCGCTGCCGTCCTGGCGCGCATACGCCTGGTTGATCGCCTGCGCGAGTTCATCGGCGGACAAACGCACGACCGAGACCGCGCCGAAGTTGCGTGTCACTTCGGCGAGCGCGGCTTCGCTGGTGCGTTCGCTGATCCAGACTTCGAGGCTGTCGGGATGCTGGTGCGCCACCAGAATCTGGCCGCTGCGCGCGAAGCCGTACGGCACGAGGCGTGCGGCGAGCGGCGAGGGCGCGCCGCGTTCGACGGGTTCAGCCGCGCCACCGCCCGGCATCGCCGACGCTTGAGTCGACGCAGCAGTACGCGACGCTGACGGCGGCGTGGACGGCGTGCTCACGGCTGCACTCCAGGCGCTGCGGTCGACGGCGTCGGGCTGCTTTGCACCGCGCCGTTGTTCGACGGCACCGGGTTGGTCTGCACCGCACCACCATTCGCCGGCGGGGGCAGATTGAGCGGCGGACGCGTCATCTGCTGGCGACGCATCTGGTCGAGATCGAACAGATTCATGGCCGGCGCCACACCCTGACTCGGGCCGAGCGGCATCGGCGGCATGACCGGATCGTCGTTGTCCTTGATCAGCCGGTTATCCGACTTGTATGCGCCTTGCACACCCTGGATGTAGTCGTAACGGTTCGACGTCACGGCCTGCGCGGTGCTGCGATCGTTGATGATCACGGGGCGCAGGAACACCATCAGGTTGGTCTTGTTGCGGGTCTTCTGCTCCGAACGGAACAGCTGGCCGATCCACGGAATATCGCCGAGCAGCGGCACCTTGCTGTTGCTGACCTGGTAGTTGTCCTGCATCAAGCCGCCGAGCACGATGATCTCGCCGTTGTCGGCGAGCACCGTCGACTGGATCGAACGCTTGGTGAATTCCGGGCCGGCCGGATTGGTCGTGACGTTGGTCGTGCCGTTCACGATCGCCGAGTCTTCGGTGTAGAGCTGCAGCTTGAGAATGCCGCCGTCGGTAATCTGCGGCTTGACGTGCAGCGTCAGGCCCACGTCGACACGGTCGTAGGTATTGAACGCCGAGCTCGCCGTGGAACTCGTGAGGTTCGAATACGAACCGGTCTGGATCGGCACGTTCGTCCCGACGACGATCTTCGCTTCTTCGTTGTCGAGCGTAATCAGGTTAGGCGTGGACAACACGTTCGCGTCGGCGGTCTGCGACAGCGCCTGCAGCAGCGCTCCCAATCCCTGCACACCGAAAATGTTGCGGATCCAACCAACGTTGAGGCCCTGCTGAAGCCCGCCCTGGCTTGCGAGCGCGCCAGCGAGTCCGCCGGTCCCCGCGGTCGCTGCGGCCACCGCCGCGGCCCCCGTCAGGTTGACGATGCTGTTGCCGGTGCCGCCCGTCGTCAGGTTCGTGCCCGCATAGATCGAACTGTTCGCCACTTGCCACTGAATACCGAGATTCGCGTTCGTGTTCGAGTTGAGCTCGACGATCAGCGCTTCGATATAAACCTGCGCGCGCCGTGCATCGAGCTGGTCGATCACCGCACGCAGATTGCGGTACACCGGCTCGGCTGCCGTGATGATCAGCGAGTTCGATGCAGCGTCGGCCTGAATCATGCCGCCGGGCTGATTGTCGTCGCCCTTGTCCTTGTCGCCGCCGAGCAGGCCGGCAGCACCGGCGCCGCCGTTCGAGCCATAACCGCCCGAACCGCCGCCGCCCAACGACGACGAACCGAGCGAGCCACCGCCGCCGAGTCCGCCCGAGGGCAACGGCGGCGTACCGGAGCCGCCCGTCGAATTGTTGCCTAAGCCACCGCCACCGCCGCCACTGCCGTTCTGGTTGAACGAATTGGCTTCGTTCGAACTGGCCGACGAGCCCGTGTCACCCTTGCCGAGCATACCGCGCAAGGTCTTCGCGAGCTTGGTCGCGTCCGCGTTGCGCAGCGGCACGACGTGGATGTTGCCGGGCATCGAGGTCGGTGCGTCGAGTTCTTTCGCCAGCGTCTTCGCGGCCGCGAGACGCGCGCCGTTCGACGCGCGGATTAGCAGCGAGTTGGTGCGCGGGTCGGCGGTAATTTGCACCTTCAGCGTCGCATCAGTACTGCCGATCGCGCCGGGGTCGAGCATCTTGGTCAATTGCTGCGCGATGTCGAGCGCGTTCGCGTTCTTCAGCGGCACGACCGACACCGACTGGCCCGCCGCCGTATCCACCCCCGCGATGATCTGCGCGATGCGGCGTACGTTGTCGGCGTAGTCGGTGACGACGATCGTATTGTTGGCCGGGTAAGCGGCCACGGTGTTGTTCGGCGAGATCAGCGGACGCAGCACCGGCAGCAGGTTGTTGGCCGATTCGTTCTTCAGCACGAACACCTGCGTGATCACCTGATCGCCCCGCGCGACCGGCGTATTGCCGACGTAGGTCGGCACGCCTTGCAGCTTGGCGTCGGCCTCCGGTACGACCTTCAGTACGCCGTGGTCCTGGACCAGGGCGAAGCCCTGCATACGCAAAGCGGATTGCAAGGTCTTCAGTGCCTGATCTTCAGGCACTGCATTTTCCGACACCAGGTTCAACTGCCCCTTCACACGCGGGTCGACGATGATCGTTTTACCGGTGGCCGCGCCGATCGCCTTGGCCACCTGGTCGATGTCAGCGTTCACGAAGTTCAGTGTCACCTGTGCCTGTGCTGTCTGCGCGGTGATCAAGCCAGCCACCAGCAGCGCCGTTGCGACGCGACGCAAAGCCATACGATTTATTCTCATGGAATGTGGTTTCGATGCCGGCAGCCAAAACTGCCGACGGTCACGCCGTGCGGACATGGGAACAGGCCGCCGCCCTATCGGTCTGCCAGGCCGCCTTGCGAACAGACTTGGCCCGCTTCGTCGGCCACCCTATGTCCGAAAAAAATGAACAGTAACAGTTTTTCATGTCGGATTTGTCACAAAACGAACGGCGCCGTGCGAATACTCTAAAGACCGTTTGTTGCCGTCAATCAAATGAAAGCTCGTGCGAGGTTGGGCGCGAATGACGCAGCGCCTTGTTTCCACATGCTTATGTCTGTTAGCTAACTTGACGCGAGTCTGCCTGTCGGTATGATACGAGCCGTTCGAGTCAGCGGTTGCGGCTTGCCGACGCGGGTTTTCCCCGATGCCGGACAAACGCCCGGCCAGTGCGGCTCGACGGCTGCAAGCGGCTGAAGTATGGCCGACGAACCGCCTTACCAAACCTTACCCTTGCGCTTTACTTAGTCGTCTTGACCGATGAAACGAACCTTCGTCACTGTCGTCGCAGGACTTGCCGTGCTGGTTGCAGCAGGGCAGGCGCGCGCCGATTGTTTCGACGAAGCGGCGAAGTATCAGAAAGTCAACCCGTTGATTCTGCGCGCCATTGCTTGGCAGGAGTCTCACAATCGGCCCGATGCCCAGCATAAGAACGCCAACGGCTCGATCGACTACGGCGTTATGCAGATCAACTCGATTCATCTGCCGGTGCTCGCGCAATACGGCATCTCGCAAGGCACGCTGATGGAGCCGTGCAAGAACGTCTACATCGCGGCGTGGCATCTGCGCCGTCAGATGAACAAGTACGGCAATACCTGGCAGGCAATCGGCGCATACCACTCGGAAACGCCGGCGCTGCGCGATAAGTATGCGATGCAGATCGCCACGATCCTGCGCAAGTGGAATCTGATGCCGGCCGCACGTTAAGCGAGCGTGTCGGTTTTATTCGCTTTGGATCGTTACTCTTATATATAGACGATCTTTCGTCTGGCCGTTCGGTCATACGCTCCAACGTCGACTTAAGCACCAACTTCAGCCTCTGCGTCATTTCAGCCGTGTGCCGATCCGGCTCGCCAGGAGGGCTTCGCCCGTTTTGATGCACAATGCGGCTTCGTGCTGCCGTCGCGATGCGACCGCCAACGCGGTCATGGGTCACGCGGTCCTGCGACCCACGCCCGGCACGCCTTCCAATCCTCTTGTTTCCCGTACTGCGATGAACCAGCCGCTTTTGCCCGTCACCGTGCTCTCCGGTTTTCTGGGCGCCGGCAAGACCACGCTCCTGAATCACATTCTCGCGAATCGCGCCGGCTTGCGCGTCGCCGTGATCGTCAACGATCTGGCCGCCGTCAATATCGATGCCACCCTCGTGCGCGACGCCGCGGCGCTCTCGCATGTCGAGGAGCAACTGGTCGAACTGTCGAACGGCTGCATCTGCTGCACGCTGCGCGACGACCTGCTGAAAGAGATCAAGCGCCTTGCCGGCGAACAGCGTTTCGACGCGATCCTGATCGAATCGACCGGCGTAGCCGAGCCCATGCCGATCGCCGAGACCTTTACCTTCGTCGACGACGACGGCGCGTCGCTCTCCGACGTCGCGCGGCTCGATACGATGGTGACCGTGGTCGACGCGTTCAACTTCCTGCGCGACTACGGTTCCGCCGACGCGCTCGCTGAGCGCGGCATTGCCGCGACCGAAGAAGACGATCGCACGCTGGTCGAGTTGCTGATCGAGCAGATCGAGTTCTGCGACGTGCTGGTCGTGAACAAGGCCGACCTCGTCAGCGCCGACGAGCTCACGCGTTTGCAACGCATCCTCGCCCGCATCAACCCGCGCGCGGTGCAGGTGGTCAGCCGTTTCGGCGAAGTGCCGCTCGCGGAGGTGCTGAACACCGGCCGCTTCGATTTCGACGAAGCGTCGAGCGCGCCGGGCTGGCTGGCGTCGCTGAATCATGAACATGATCACGAGCACGGTCATGCGCATCACGGTGAAGCGGACGAATTCGGCATTGGCAATTTCATTTACCGGGCGCGTCGGCCGTTTTATCCGGAACGTCTGTGGGCGCTGCTGCATCAGGAGTGGAAGGGCGTTCTGCGCAGCAAAGGCTTCTTCTGGCTGGCCACGCGTAACGATATCGCCGGTTCGCTGTCGCAGGCCGGCGGCGCTTGCCGGCATGGTCCGGCGGGCATGTGGTGGGCTGCGCAGGACCGCAGCGAATGGCCGGACGGTGACGACGAGCTGGCGGCTGAAATCGCCGCCGACTGGCATGGCGATCCGGACGATATGAGCATCGGCGACCGTCGCCAGGAACTGGTGATGATCGGCGTCGGTATCGAACCGGCGGTGTGGAAGGCGAAGTTCGACGCCTGCCTGCTGACCGATGACGAATACGCGTTGGGACCGCAAGCGTGGCAGCAGTTCACGGATCCGTTCCCGGCATGGGACTTCGACGAAGATGATCATGATCACGATCATCATGGCCACGGGCATGATCACGGTCACGACCACCACGACCATGATCATGACGGTCACGGCGAAATCATCCACCGCCACGACTAGCCAGACTTGACTGACCGCGCCTGAAGGTTGAACCGCGACACACGTCGCCGTTCAACCCGCTGCTGCAAAACCAGCAGACGAAAAAAAACCCGCCGTTGGCGGGTGTCAACTGCCGGGCAGTAATCTGCTTAGCGCTTGTTGACTGCGTCCTTGAACGCCTTACCAGCCGTGAACTTGACGGTCTTGGCGGCCGGGATCTTGATAGTCTCGCCGGTCTTGGGGTTACGACCCGTACGTGCTGCGCGCTTGCCCGAACCGAAGCTACCGAAGCCGATCAACTGGACCGCGTCGCCCTTCGACACAGACTTCTTGATCACTTCAAGCAACGTGTCCAGCGTTTCACCGGTTTGAGCCTTGCTGGCGCCCGTCTGTCCTGCGACGGCGTCGATCAGTTCCTGTTTGTTCATTAAGGTTCCTTTCTGAGTTTAGGTTGACACGAACAGCGCGAACGCGCCGATTATACGTGCGCGGGCCGCGCCGTCGAGCAGCTGCGGCTCCGGATCCCCTCCGGACCTGAACGCCCGGCAGATGACTGCCTGGCGGCCGTGCCGCCGCTCCCTTCGCGGCGCTTGCTATGATAGCGCAGCGCAAACCCAATCAGGATAAGGGTTTCGAAGATTTACGCGGTTCCGGGGCCGATATCGCAAGGAAACCGCAATTTTTGCTGTCGGCGCCTCCCGCGGATGGCTGAAACCCAGTATGGACGGGGCTTGGCGTTGGATTTTGCCAACGTTCGGCGCGTCTTTTTCGCCGTCCGGCGAGCGGCCCGCGCGGACGGTAACGTTCGACCCGCTCTTGCGAGCCTCCAATTCCGTCCGGCATGACCGATCCGCTGATCCCCGCTGTCGTCGCTTTTCGCGATAACGGCTCGCTTTATTCGCCGCTTTATAACGACATTTATCACAGTGTCGTCGGCGGTCTCGAACAATCTCAATACGTTTTTCTGCGCGGTAATGCGTTGCCGGAACGATGGCAAAAACGCCGCGTTTTCACCGTGCTCGAAACCGGTTTCGGCATGGGCATCAACTTTCTGATGACGTGGGCCGCGTGGCGCGCCGATCCGGCGCGCTGCGAGCGGCTGCATTTCGTGTCGACCGAGAAGCATCCGTTCCTTCTGGACGATTTGCGCACCGTCTACGCCAAAACCATTTCCGACCCGACCATTAGCGCGCTGGCGGAAACGCTGGCCGACGCCTGGCCGATGCTGGTTCCGGGCACGCATCGGCTCGAATTCGACGAGGGCCGCGTCGTGCTCACGCTGGTATTCGGCGACGCGCTCGAGAGCTTGCCGGCGTTGAGGCTACGCGCCGACGCGTTCTATCTCGACGGTTTCGCGCCGGCCAAGAACCCCGAACTCTGGACCCCGGCGATCTTCAAGTCGCTCGCGCGCCTGGCGGGCGAGGGCGCGACCTTCGCCACTTACAGCAGCGCCGGCGACATCAAACGCGCGTTGACGCAATGCGGCTTCGAGTACCGCAAAGTGGACGGCTTCGGCTGGAAACGGGCGATGCTGGTCGGCCATTTCGCGCCGCGCTGGCGCGTGCGGCGTTATGAACCGCCAGCGCCGCTTGCGGTGGAAGAACGGCACGCGGTGGTGATCGGCGCGGGGCTCGCGGGCTGCGCGGTGATCGAGCGGCTCGCGGCGCGCGGCTGGCGCGTGACGTCGCTGGAGCGGCATGCGTCGGTGGCCCAAGACGCGTCGGGCAATCCCGCCGGCGTGTTCCATCCCATGATTTCCCGCGACGACAGCGTCGCGTCGCGCGTGACGCGCGCGGGCTTTCTATACACGCTCAGGCGCTGGGCCGCGCTGGAACGGCTCGGCCATCAACCGTTGCGCGGCGCGCGAGGCCTGTTGCAAATCGCCGCGGACGACGACGAAGCCCGCTCGATCGGCGACGCGATCGCCGCGTTCGGCTATCCGTCCGAGTACGTCACGCCCGTGTCGGCGCAAGACGCGCAAAAACTCGCCGGCATGCCGCTCGCGCGGGGCGGCTGGTTCTTTCCACACGGCGGCTGGATCGATCCGGCTTCGCTGTGCGCCGCACAATGCGCCGCGGCGGGCAACTTGCTTGAACGTCGCTTTGGCGTGGACGTCGCGCGAATCGAGTGGGATGGCGACCAATGGACCGTGTTCGACACGTCGGGGCAAGCGGTGGCACGCGCGCCGGTGGTGATCGTCGCCAGTGCGCACGATGCCGCGCGCATCGCCGGTTTGCGGCATGCGCCGACGCGCAGCATCCGCGGCCAATTGACCTTGCTGCCAGCCGGCGCGGTCGCGCCGCTGGCGCTGCCGGTGATCGGTGAAGGCTACGCGGTGCCGCTCGTCGACGGCGTCACGCTGACCGGCGCGACCTACGAACTGGACGATCCCGACACATCGCTGCGCGCGGACGGCCATCTGGAAAACCTCGAGCGCGTCGCGCAGATGCTGCCGGCGTTCTCGGGCGTTGCGTCGGCGACAGCGACGGCTCAAGCCTCACAAGCTGCTCAAGCCGGCCGAGCCGGACAGATGCCGTCGGCCGCGTTGGCCGGCCGCGTCGCCTTCCGCTGCGTCACCAGCGACCGCATGCCGATGATCGGCCAACTCGCCGACGAAACCCTCGCCACACGCGACGCCCAACGTCTGCGTGGCGCCTGGCCGCTCGACCTGCCGCGCACGGACGGCTTGTACGGCGCCTTCGCCTACGGTTCCCGCGGCCTGGTGTGGGCGGCGCTCGGCGCGGAACTGATCGCGTCGCAGCTCGAAGGCGAGCCGTGGCCAATCGAACGGGATCTGGCAGAGGACATCGATCCGGCTCGCTTCCTCCTGCGAGCATTGCGTCAGGGCACCGTGAGTTAACCGCGCGTCGAGCCGTGTGAACCGTGTTAACCCCGGTGGATAACTTATCCACCACACCCTGTGGATAAGCTTGCCGTTAACCGGCGAAACTCATGTGGAACCGTTGTGGACGTAAACGGGGTAACTTTGCCGCCGCCGGAAATCGCCAAAAGTTACCCCTGTATACCCGCCGCTCCCGCACAAGCTGTGCATCCGGTTATGCCGTCGGCAAGCTGATGATTCATTTCGGTAAACAGGAGTTATCCACAGAAACCGAGGCAGCTTGTTAACTGTTACTACGTATACATACGGTAAACCTGTAAACAGAAAGACCGAGGCGAGCTGGAAAGCGGTCGTCATCGGAAAGCCCGGCCAACCGCCCTCCAAACCGCCCCAAAATTTCCGGTTAACCTTCCCGAAAAACACATCTAGCTCCGTCAAACTGAACGTCCAGACGACCCAAGCTCATCTCAAAACGGTCGCTTTTTCCTCATGCTGCGAAGATAACGTACGTTTTTACCGTTTTGCCTGCATGTTCGCGCCTTTTCGGTCAACTCTGAAAAAGCTATGGCACAATCGCCGTTCTTTTCCGCGTCGTGCTTCGCCTCTAGCGGCACACGCAACAACGGAACGGTGCCGCTCAATCAGAATCTGATTCAAAGTCGCCGGCGTTCTTTCACCGTGCCGTGCCGGTTGCTACGGCCGCACTCAGGAATGCGCCGGGCTCCCAGCGGCTGCGGTGCATTCAGATCATCCGATCGTTGAAAAACTCGCAACGCGGGTCACGCGAAGCGGTCGCGACTGTGAGCGCTTCATGCGCTCGCCCGCTCGCCGGTGTTCGCGCCGGTTCGTGTCGCCTGCCGTTGCTGCCAAGGAGAACCCATCACGATGAAGTCGGCGTTTTCATTCTTTCCGGCCTGGCCTCTCGCACCCGACGCCATTTTTTGGGCGGGTCTCGCCTTGCTTGCCGCCGGCCTGTGCGGTGAACTGTGTTATCGCGCGTGGCGTCTGCCGCGCATTTCCGGCTATGCGGTGATTGGTCTCGTCGCCGGCGCGGCCGGTTCGGGCGTGATCGATGCCGATTCCGCCAGCGCCGCGCGACCTTTGCTCGACGTCGCGCTCGGTTTGCTGTTGTTCGAACTCGGTAGCCGGCTCGATTTGCGCTGGATTCGCCGCAACCCTTGGCTGATCCTGTCGAGCGTGGCGGAAGCGACGCTGACGTTCGCGTTGGTGTTGCCGGTTTTGCTGTTGCTGAACGTACCGGTGATCGTGGCGACGGTGCTCGCCGCGATTGCGATGGCCACCTCGCCCGCGATGGTGATCCAGCTCAAAACGGAATTGCGCGCGGAAGGCCAGGTCACGCAACGCATGCTGACCTTGACCGCGTTGAACAGCATGTACGCCGTGGTGATCGAAAAGCTGGTGTCGAGCTGGTTGCATCAGGAGGCTTACGGCAATGTTTTCGCCACCATCCTGCAACCGCTGTATCTGCTGGTCGGCTCGCTCGTGCTCGCCTATCTGCTCGCGCGGACCTGCACGTTCTTTTATCGCCGTCTGAACATGCAGGACGAGCATTCGTTTGTCGCGCTGTTCGGCCTCGTGTTGCTGGCGATCGCGGTCGCGCATCTGTTCAAGCTCTCGACGATTCTGGCGCTGCTCGCGGCCGGCATCATCGTGAAAAATCATGAGGCGCGTCCGCAATTGTGGCCGGAGCATTTCGGTACCGCCGGCTGGTTGCTGACCGTGATTCTGTTCGTGCTGACGCTGACTTCGTTCGAATGGAAAGATATCGCGCTCGGCGGCGTGGCGGCATTGGGCCTGATCGTTGCGCGTCTCGTAGCAAAACTGGTCGGTGTGCTGGCTTTCGCGAAACCGAGCGGCTTGAACTGGAAGCAGGGCATAGCGCTCGGTTTATCGTTATCGCCCATGTCGGCGCTCGCGTACCTGCTGGTTGACGATACGTACAACCTGTATCCGAACTTCGATCCGCAACTGCGCGCGATCGTCATGTGTTCGATTTTCGTGCTGCAGATTCTCGGGCCGTGGCTCGTTTATCGCAGTCTCGCGATGGTGGCCGAGCGGCGCGAAGCGTAAGCGCTCGGCGCTGCTCGATGTTTCATCCGCCTGATTCGACTTACTCGAGTTATTCGATTCAAAAACGGCCGGGCAGGCGACAACTTCCCGGCCGACTGACACAGGGGACGCTATGTCACTCGAACCCTTCATCGATTCGAAACCGTTTACCTTCGGTGTCGAACTCGAGATGCAGATCGTCAACACGCACGACTATGATCTGACCAAAGCCGGCTCGGATCTGCTGCGCCTCATCAAGGATGAAAAAATTCCCGGCAACATCACGCCGGAAATTACCGAAAGCATGATCGAGCTGTCGACCGGCATCTGCACGACGCACGAGCAGGCCGTCACCGATTTGCGCAAGATTCGCGACACGCTGGTTTCCGCGGCGGATCATCTGAACGTCGGTTTGTGCGGCGGCGGCACGCACGCGTTCCAGCAATGGAGCGAACGGCAGATCGTCGATACGCCGCGCTTTCAGTACCTGTCCGAGTTGTACGGCTATCTGGCCAAGCAATTCACGGTGTTCGGCCAGCACGTGCATATCGGCTGTCCTGATCCGAACAGCGCGCTGTATCTGTTGCATTCCATGTCGCGCTTCATTCCGCATTTCATCGCGTTGTCGGCTTCGTCGCCGTTCGTGCAAGGCGTCGACACCGGCTTTCATTCGGCACGCCTGAATTCCGTGTTCGCGTTCCCACTGTCGGGCCGCGCGCCGTTCGTGCTGACGTGGGACAGCTTCGAGGAATATTTTTCGAAGATGGTCCACACGGGCGTGGTCAATAGCATGAAAGATTTCTACTGGGACATCCGGCCGAAGCCAGGTTTCGGCACGATCGAAGTACGCGTGATGGACACACCGCTATCGGTGGATCGCGCGGCGGCGATTGCCTGCTACATCCAGACGCTGGCGCGGCATTTGCTGCTCGACAAACCGATCACACCGCAGGAAGACGATTACCTCGTCTACACCTTCAATCGCTTCGAAGCGTGCCGCTTCGGTCTGGCCGGCACCTGCATCAATCCGCAAACCGGCGAACGCAAGACGATTTCCGAAGACATTCTCGAAACGCTCGATCTGATTGCACCGCACGCCGAAGCATTGGGTTCGGGTAATGCGCTTGCCGAGATCGGCGCGATCGCGCGCGGCCAGGTGAACGATGCGACCTGGGTGCGTGGCGTGTTCGAGAAAGAAAAATCCTTGCACGAAGCTGTCCGTCAGCAATGTCTGCAATGGCGAGCCTAGTCAGGATTAAAACGGATTACGTCAAACCGTAAGGAAACCCGCTTCGTGCGGGTTTTTTTATGTAATTTATTTTTCCAGCCGGACGTGTCTTAGGTTTTTATAAAGTTAACGTATACCAAAGTAGTAGTAGTTAACAAGCATCGCCCAGGCCTGTGGACAACTGAATAATTCCCTGCAAAGTCAACGTGCTGCGTAAACCATAACCGGTCGGGACGTGAGCACATCGACGCCGGTATACGAGGACAACTTCAGCAGGTAAAAACACCGCCTGGATGGTTATCAAGAATCGGTGCACAAGCCGTCCCCAGGTTTTCCCGTGGTTATCCACAGCTTGCCCTGGATAAGTTAGCTGTACGATTCGCCGCTCTCGCATAGAATGTCGTTTTCGCAGCCTTGGCTGGTCAGGCGGCAAATTTTTGAGATAGTAGAAACCGTCTTGTCCGTAGTTGGGCAAGGCTACCCCCACAGGCTGCGGGCGCGGTCGGCGAGCAAGTCGCCGGTCTTGAACCAAGGCTGTAAATAAACGAATCGAAGATTATGAGCGAAGGCGTATACGGAGAACAGGCAGCCGGGCGGGTGACCCACAGCCTCTTGCGATTGAGCACGGCGATGCGAAGCCAGGCTTGGGAATGGGCCGAAGGCGCGGGTCTCACCCCGACGCAAGGCGAAATTCTCGTCCTGCTGATGCAGCGCAAAGGCCCGATGCGCCTCGGCGAAATCGCCCGTGAAACGGCTCTGACCGCAGCGACCACGAGCGATGCGGTCAGCACGCTCGAAACCAAGGGTCTGGTCGAAAAGCGCCGCGCACTCGACGACGGCCGCGCGCTCGCGGTTCGTCTGACGGCACGTGGCCGTACCGCTGCGAAGCGCGCCGCGCAATGGCCGGACTTCCTCGCGAAGGCGGTCGGCACGCTGCGTGACGATGAGCAGTCGGTGTTCTATCGCACGTTGCTCAAGACCGTCCATCAGCTGGAAGCGCAAGGCACGATTCCGCCGCACCGCATGTGCCTGAGCTGCGCGCATTTCGAGCCGAGCAAGAATCCGAAGAAGACGCCGCATCACTGCTCGCTGCTCGACATGAACATGTCGGACACGAACGTGCGTCTGGATTGCTCGGTCTACGAAATCGCCGACGTCGCCACCCAGAAAAAGACCTGGAAGATCTTCGCCCAGTAAGGCGGCTTCTTCCGGGACAATCCGCTACACTGCCAAGCCGGCTTGGGGTGGCATAAGCCACCCTGAGCCGATCGGCGCCGCGTAGCGGCAAGTCTTTAGTCAACCTGAAGGTGGGTCAGGCCGATGAATCGCGAAGTTCTGGCCATTCGCCATGTGCACTTCGAGGATCTGGGCAGTCTTGAGCTGGTGCTCGGCGAGCGCGGCCGTCCGGTCCGTTATCTCGACGTCGGCTTAGGCCGTATCGAGGCGCCGAATCCGGTGTCCGCGTCGGTCATGGTGGTGCTCGGCGGGCCGATCAGCGCCACCGACGACGCGCTTTATCCGACGCTCGTGCCGCTGCTGTCGCTGATCGAAAAACGCATTGCTGCCGGTTTGCCGACGCTCGGCATCTGCCTCGGCGCTCAACTGATCGCCCGTGCGCTCGGTGCGCGGGTTTATCCCGCCGGGCATACCGAACTCGGCTGGACACCGCTCACGCTGACCGATGCCGGTCGCGCTTCGCCGGTGCGCCACCTGGACGCCGCGCAAACCTCCATGCTGCATTGGCATGGCGATACCTTCGATCTCCCTGACAACGCCACGCGTCTTGCTTCCACGCCGGCCTGCGAAAACCAGGCGTTCAGTTGGGGCAATCATGTGCTCGGTTTGCAATGCCATCCGGAGATTCGCACCGATCGCTTCGAACCCTGGCTGATCGGCAATGCGTGCGAGCTTGTCGGCCACGGTATCGATGCACGCCAGTTGCGCGCCGAAACCGCGCAGTTCGGCCCCGCACTGGAAGCCGCTGCCTGCCGGATGTTCGGCGAGTGGCTCGATCAAGTCGAGCCAAAGCCTTAAGCCCTTCGCTCAAGCGACCCCTGTCTGCAGTAAATTCCCTGCGGTGCTATGCTCGATCGCTCTCGGGTTTCTACTGGGCGACATCCATGAGCGCGCTTTTTTCTCCGCTTACGCTGCGTAGCGTGACGCTTCCCAATCGTATCGTCGTGTCCCCGATGTGCCAGTATTCCGCCGATCGTGGCGAGGCCACCGCGTGGCACATGATCCACCTCGGCAGCATGGCTTTGTCGGGCGCCGGCATGTTGTGCATCGAGGCGACCTCGGTCGAACCGGACGGCCGCATCACCCCCGGCGATCTCGGCCTGTGGGACGACGCGACAGAAGCCGCGCTCGTGCCGGTGCTGGCCGCGATCCGCAAGCATTCCCACATCAAGGTGACGATGCAGTTGTCGCACGCCGGGCGCAAGGCATCGAGCCAGGCGCCGTGGGAAGGCGGCCAACTGATTCCGGTGTCGCAAGGCGGCTGGTTGCCGCATGCGCCGTCGGCGCTGCCGCACAAGGCCGGCGAAGAGCCGCCGTTGGCGCTCGATACGCCCGCGCTGAACCGGATTCGCGAAGCGTTCGCGGCCTCCGCGCGGCGTGCGGCGCGCCTCGGTATCGACGGTCTGGAAGTGCATGCGGCGCACGGTTATCTGCTGCATCAATTCCTGTCGCCGATCGCCAACCAACGTACCGACGACTACGGCGGTTCGCTCGAAAACCGCATGCGTTTTCCGCTGGAAATCTTCGACATCGTGCGCGCCGCGTTTCCCGCCGACAAACCGGTCGGCGTGCGTGTCTCGGCAACCGATTGGGTCGAGGGCGGCTGGACGCTCGAAGACACGATCGCGTTCGCGCAGGAATTGAAGAAGCGCGGCTGCGACTGGATCGACGTGTCGTCCGGCGGTGTCTCGCCGTTGCAGAAGATTCCGCTCGAACCGGGCTATCAGATTCCGTTCGCGAAGGCGGTTAAAGAGGCCACCGGCCTCACGACCATCGGCGTGGGCCTGATCACCGATCCGCTTCATGCCGAGCAACTGATCGAAGCCGGCGACGCCGATCTGATCGCGCTGGCCCGCGCATTGCTGTACAACCCGCGTTGGCCGTGGCACGCCGCAGCGCAACTCGGCGCGACGGTCGAGGCGCCGCCGCAATACTGGCGTTCGCAACCGCGCGAGCAAAAAGCGCTGTTCGGCGACATTTCGTTCGGACAACGTTGAAGCGGGTGAGGTGCGTGACACGATCACGTCTTTTTGACGGTTGAAGGATGCCGTCTGGAGCGTGTAGGATGCCGGATGTGGCGTAGGTGCGCCGCAAGTCGACGCGGCGCTCGCAAGGCGCCGCGTTTGCTATCCGCGTCGGAAAAAAGCAGCGCGTCAGACGCGGGCATGTCCGGCGGCTGCCGGACCTCATCCCCGTTATTCACAAGGATTCATTCAATGAGTTCACGCAGGATCGCCGTGCGCCGTTCGGGTGTGCACGGCAAAGGCGTGTTTGCCATCGAACCGATCAAAGCCGGCGAGCGGCTAATCGAATACAAGGGCGAGCGGATCTCCTGGAAGGAAGCGTTGCGTCGGCATCCGCATAATCCGGCCGAACCGAACCACACGTTCTATTTCGCGCTCGACAGCGGCAAGGTGATCGACGGCAAGGTCGACGGCAACAGCGCGCGCTGGATCAACCACTCGTGCGCGCCGAATTGCGAAGCCGAGGAAATCGACGGTCACGTGTACGTGCACGCGCTGCGCGACATTGCGGAAGGCGAGGAAGTCTTTTACGACTACGGCCTCGTGATCGACGCGCGTCAGACGAACAAGTTGAAGAAGGAATACGAATGCCGTTGCGGCGCGCGCAAGTGCCGCGGCACGATGCTGGCGCCGCCGGAGAAAGAGAAGGGCGAGAAGTCGGCCAGGAAGGCCAGCAAGAAAGCGAAGAAGAAATGAAAACGCGGGCTGCCGCGAGCTCACTTCAGTGAGCGATCGCGGCAGCCCGCGTGGGGTATCCCTACGTTAGATGTCGATCGGCGCCGAGTGCGCCGATTTTTTTACCGGACGCCGTTCGTCGGCAACCGGCTCGTTCTGCACGGTGATCGGCACGAGCGGAATACGCACGATGAAACGTGCGCCGCCATCGGGCGCATCTTCGTAATGCACGCTGCCGTGATGCAGCACCATGATGTCGTGAACGATCGCGAGGCCGAGACCGGCGCCGCTGTCGACTCCGGCTTCCGTCTGACCGTCGCCGCGGAAAAAGCGTTTGAACAGATCCGCTTGCTGCGTGAAGGGCACGCCCGGTCCGTTGTCTTCGACGATGATCTCCGCCATGCGCAATTCGTCGATCACCGTTTGCGACACCGTCACGGTGATACGTCCGCCATCGAAGCGCGACGGCGGCACGTACTTCAGCGCGTTATCCAGCAGATTGGCGATCACTTCGTGCAGCAACACCGGATTGCCGCGCGCGATCAACGGCTGCGCGTTGGCGGGGTCATCGAGGCGCTGGAAGCCGAGGTCGACCTGGAAGGTCAGCGCGCGCGGCACCCATTCCGCGCCGGTGTCGAACGCGAGCGCGGCCATGTCGACATTGACGAAGCGTGCCGCCTGTTCACCCGGCTCGGCGCGCGCAAGCGACAGCAACTGATTCGACAAGCGCACCGCACGGTCGGCCGCCGCGCGTAGTTCGCGAACCGCCTTGAGCGTCTGCTGCGGGTCGCGCGCAACGGCCGCCTGTTCCGCGTGCAACTTGACGGCGGTGAGCGGCGTACGCAACTGATGTGCGGCGTCGGCGATGAATTTGCGCTGACCGTCGAGCGCGGTTTTCAGACGATCGAGCAGCGCGTTCAGCGCGCCGGTCAGTGGCCGGATTTCGACCGGCACATAGGTTTCGTCGACCGGTTCGAGCGAGGTGTGCGTCTGACGATTCAACGAGTCGGCAAGATCGGTCAGCGGATTGAGCTGCTGATTCACCACGCGCCACACGATCACCCAACCCGCCAGCAGCAGCAACAGCAGCGGCATCATGATCGCGACCAGAAACTCGGCGGCGATCCTGAAGCGGTGATGCACCGGCTGCCCGACTTCGACGACGATCGGATTGCCGCTCGGTTGATCGACGCGCACCTGAGCGACGCGCACGGTCGTGCCCTCATGCTGCGTCTCGAACACATAGGCGTAGTGCATCCGTCGTACGCTGGTGCCTTGCAGCGGCAGATTGTGGTCGCCGGCGATTTCGGTATCGCCGTTGCTGATCCGGTAGACCAGATTTTCGGCCGGGTCGGAGAACATGGCTTGCGCGAGCGGTGGCACCGTGATGCGGGCATCCGGTCCGGCAATCTGGATCTGCTTGGAAATTGCGGTGGCGAGGTCGGCGAGCGAACGGTCGACCACGTGTTGCGTGTATTGCCACGCGAGCCAGTAAGCGATCAGGCCGCTCATCAGCGCGAGCAATGAAAGGGGAGCAGCGAGGCGCCGCAGCAGCGTGCGGCGCAGACTATTGGCGGCCGGCTGGGGCATGATCGAACGCGCGGGAAAGTAGCTACGGCACAGACGCCGTGAAATTCCGCCGGGTGCCGGCGTGGTGCGCACCGAGTGCGCGGCGCCGGCCCGGCGCCGTCAGGCCACCATGACGATGGCGGCCTTCATGACGATTATGCGGCCTGACGGATTTCCTGCAACAGGTAACCGAAGCCGCGCACCGTGACGATCTCGACACGGCAGTTCTCAAGCTTTTTGCGCACCCGGTGCACGTAGACTTCGATCGCGGTGTCGCCGAGATCGCCGCCGAAATGCGTCAGGTGGTCTTGCAGTTGCGCCTTGCTGACCACGCGGCCGTGGCGCAGCAACAGCATTTCGAGCACCGCGAATTCACGCGGCGACAGTTCGAGCGGCTTGTCGTCGTTGAAAATACGACGGTCGACGCCCGACAGACGCACACCGCCCAGCGACACTTCCGGACGCGGCATATCGCCGTGCGGACCGCTGCGGCGCATCACCGCGCGAATGCGTGCTTCGAGTTCGGTGGGTTCGAACGGCTTCAGCATGTAGTCGTCGGCGCCGGAATTCAGGCCCTGGACACGGTCGTTCAATTCGTCGCGCGCGGTGAGAATGATCACCGGCGTATGACGGTTGCTCTGGCGGAAACGCGACAGCAGCGTCATGCCGTCGATACCGGGCAGACCCAGATCGAGGATCACGAGCTCGTGGCGGTTTTGGGTCAGGGCCTGTTCGGCGAAAATACCGTCATGGACCATGTCGACGGTGAAGCCGGCTTGTTCGAGACTACTTTGGATGCCGCGTGCGATGGGGCGGTCATCTTCGATCAGAAGGAGTCGCATGGATTTCGCTCAAGTACAATGGGTTTAGGCGTTTGGGCAAGCGGTTCGCCGGGGCGCCTGCTGCACAGATCTGGAGAGCGATCACGACGTCATGTCCGAAATAAGCATTCACGAACTGGAAGCCGCGATCAACTTCTGGCGCGCCCGCTCACCATCAAGCGGCGACGAACTCGTTCTGTGCAAGGAGGCAAGCGCGCTCTCCAAGCCGTATGCGCTGATGATTGTACAGCGTCAGCACACGCTATCACTGGAACGTTTGGACGGGATTGCCAGGCAAGCATGGGAATCTTACGTGCGGCTTAATAATAGCCTGTAGAACTGAAGGTTTCGATAAGGGATTGCCTGCAATGCCCTTTCATTCCGTCCCATTGTTTGAATCACCGGGCATAAACGTCATCGAATCGCCTCGGATCGCGTGTATTACGCGGTAATACTATCAATGAAGGTGGCGAGTTTGATGTCGCGCTCGGTCAGTCCATTGGCGTCGTGCGTGGACAGCGTGATCTCCACCTTGTTGTAGACGTTGAACCACTCCGGGTGGTGATCCATCTCTTGCGCCTTGATGGCCACGCGCGTCATGAAGCCGAATGCTTCGTTGAAGTCGGCGAATTTGAACTGCCGCTGAATCGCATCGCGTCCGGCCACAGCTTGCCAGCCGTGCAACTGGGCGATCTTCGTCGCGCGTTCTTCGGAAGTCAGTTTGCTGATCATGATGTTTACCTCTCGGGTCTGAACGGGCCTGCCGGCCAGCAGGTCCATTCGCTATTTTTCCATGGATGCCGTCAGGCCGTTGCCAATGCGTTCAGCCGCTTCGCTCAGATATCGCCGTCGGTTTGCCAGCCTTGCTGCGAGCCACGCGTAATCACGCGATCGTGCTCGAGCACATCGCCGGCCGCGAACGCGGGCTCGCTGACGAGCTTCGCCAGAAGCGGCGCGAAATCGGTTTGCGCGACGCCGAACAACTGGGCGAAGTCGTCGATTACAAAGTAGGTTTTCTGGAACGTGTCGATGCGATAGCGCGTGCGCATCACCCGTTCCAGGTCGAAGCCGATCCGGTTCGGCGCCGCGTCGTGCTGGCTGTAGACCGTCTCGCCTTTGCTCGACACAATGCCCGCGCCGTAGATCTTCACACCGTTCGGACTCGCGGCGTCGCGGATCAGTCCGAACTCCACTGTGTACCAATAGAGACGCGCCAGCAGCGGCAGCGCGCCGGCGTCGCTGGCGGCTAATGCGGCACGGCCGTACGCGTGCATGTAATCGGCGAACACGGGGTTGATCAACAGCGGCACGTGGCCGAACAGATCGTGAAAACAGTCGGGTTCCTGCAGATAATCGAGCTGGTCCGGACGGCGCATCCACCACGTCACGGGAAAGCGGCGGTTCGCCAGATGCTCGAAGAACACCTGGTCAGGCACGAGACCCGGCACCGCGACGATCTGCCAGCCGGTGGCGGGCGTGAGCTTCGCGTTGATTTCATCGAACGACGGCACGCGATCGGCCGGCATGCCGATACGTTCCACCCCTTCAAGAAACGCGTCGCAGACGCGGCCTTTGAGCAGCGCCGTCTGGCGGGCATAAAGCTGTTGCCAGACGGCATGGTCGACCGCGCCGTAGCGTTCGGTCGGTTGATCGATGGTGAAGTCCGCGCGGGTTTCGAGGCCGGCGTCGAATTGCTCTTTCAGTTTGGCGGTGTTCGCGGTGGACATGGTGCTGGGGCTCTACGGCGTATGCCGATCAAAATCGATGATGCGAGTGTAGAGCGGCACACATGCGGAATGGGCGCAATCATGGTGTTTTATCGTGTCGATATGCAATAATCGTGCATAAAATAGCGATTACATGCGGATATCTAACATGCTAGAACTGGATCACTTCGATCTCGCGTTGCTCGACGTGTTGCAACGCTTCGGCAGGGCCACGCATCAGCAACTGGCCGAGCAGGTGCCGCTGTCGCCGTCGCAGATTGGACGGCGCTTGCAGCGGCTGGAGCAGGTCGGCGTGGTGGACGGTTATCGCGTCGTGCTGCGGCCGGAGAAACTCGGTCTCGGCGTGACCGCGTTTACCAGTTTGAAGTTGAAGCACCACGGCGATTCGATCATCGAGCAATTCCAGCAACAGATCGACGTGTTGCCCGAAGTGCTCGAATGCCATGCGGTGGTGGGCGACGCCGATTATCTGCTGCGGATTGTCGCGCCGGATCTGAACTATCTGTCGACGTTCGTGATGAAGAAGCTGATGCGCGTGCCGGGCGTGGACAGTGTGCGCTCGAATATCGTGCTGACCACGTTCAAGCGTAATGGGCCGTTACCGCTTGGGCATCTGTCGCCGGGGGGCGCCGCCGCTTGATGCGGCGGCTGTTAGAAGAGCGCGGCGTTTGTACGCCTCCTGCGTGTCCCACGCGGCCCACGCCGCGAAAAATCGCTCCGCTTAAATTTTAAGCAGCCTGCTTCGGCTCGCTCGCCGGGCTCAGCAGGTCGACGTAAGCCACCGCTACCAGATCCGACTCCGGCACACCGAGCGTTTCGAACATGGCATGCGCTTCGGCGTGGCCGCCTTCTTCGTCGTCATCTTGCGCGAGCAGCACTTCGAGTTCAACAAAGTCACCCAGACCGTCCACCCGGTCCAGATGGATTCGCGTGCGTCCAGTCAGGTACACATGGCGTTCTTTGGTGACGATGCCGCGCGTGGTCAGCGCGGTGGCGAGCAGCGCATGCATGGCTTCGGGATTCGTCACCGGGCTGCGCGTGTAGTACGAGGCCTTCGGACCATCACGATCGTCGCGCTGATAGAAGATCAGCTCGGCCGGCGTGCCGTCGTCGAACTGGCGCAGCTTCAGGCGCCCGCGCGGCACGTCGTAGAAAAAATCCTGCTGGCGGAAGATCAGCGGCGCGTCCGGCGCGAGCTTGGCTGCGCGCTCACGGAGTTGCTCGAAATGCTGGGCGCGGGCTTTGATTTCAATGTTGCGTGCCATGTCAGGTTCCTGTCGAAAGGGTGGAGTGGTCGGCGGCTTCCGGCGAGGCCGGGGCGAAGCTGCCGGGAAGGACAGAGTCAGGCGAAACGAACAACGATGCGGACCGGCGCGTCAGCGCGAACCCTCAATCTAACAAAAACTGCGTGACGGTGTGGTTTCAGATGAAGGGACAGGGGCGGGCGATGGTTGGCGGTTTGCCGGCGAGTGGCGGTGTGCAAGGCGAGTAGCGTGAGCCTGACGGCGTGCAGGTGGCTAAAAGCCGCAGAGTGGGTCGGCTCGATACGAGGTCACGCTCAACCGAGGCGGCTCGGCTGTCATGAGAACAGCTCATATCGCTGCGTAGCGCGTAGAGCCCCTACGCACTACGCCGCAAACACGCCATCACGTCAGCCACTGCTGCTCGATCAACTTCAACGCCGCGGCAATCGCCGGCTCGTCCTTGCGTGCGTCGAGCGTGATGAAACTGAGCTGCGTCGGCACCGTCACGCCTTCGACGATGGTCAACGCGTGCGCATGTGCTTCGGCGATCGCGGTGGCGTCGCGTGCGAGCGTGAGACCGACGCCCGACTTGACCAGATCGAGCATCGACGGCTCCTGATCCACTTCCGCGACCTTCACCGGTTTCACGCCCGCCTCGTCGAAGCAGCGTGACAACAGCCGATTGTGCGCGGACGCGGGCGGCGTCCAGATCCACGGTAGCGCGGCGAGCGAGCGCCAGTCGCGCGCGCCTTTCACGCGATCTTTCCAGCCGGCTGGCGCCAGCACGCGATACTGGAATTGCGTCAACGTGACGGCGTGAAAGGCGGCACCGTCGCGCGGTTCGTCCTCTGACGGCAGGCCGATGTAATAGCCGACATCCAGCTCGCCCGCGCGCACCTGCTCCAGCACCCAGCCCGACATGCCATGACGCAGCGCCGTCTCGATGCGCGGCCAGGTTTCCACCAGCTGCTTGAGAAAGCCACCCAGACGCAGAAACGCCGGGTCGAGGATCGTGCCGATCCGCAAGCGCCCGCGCACTTCATGCCGCAGCGACTGCGCCGCGCGCTGCACATCGCTGGCCGCGCCGAGTGCGCGTTCGGCGTGGGGCAGCAGGGCCTGGCCATCGCGTGTGAGCGACAGCCCGTGCGAGGTGCGGGTGAACAACGTCACGCCGAGCGTCTCCTGCAAATGCTTGATTTGCAGGCTGACGGCGGGTTGGGTCAGGTGGAGTTGCACCGCCGCGCGCGTGAGGTTGCCCTCGCGTGCAACGGTGACAAAGGCCCGTAGCAGAGTCAGATCCATATCTTGATATTAGCGTGCCTTATATCGCAATTGAGCATTACTCATTGGATTTGTTGCCCCGAAGCGCCGTACGCTTGCCCTTCGACACGCCCGCACGACGCCTTTGAACCGGCGCGGACACGGGGGGCGGAAGACTTCACCGAAAGAGGAAAACCATGAGCGAGACAGATCAGGACGCGGCTGCGCGCAGCGAAACCCAGGCGCGCGCGCTGACCCATTTCATCAATAGCAAGCCGGTCGAGGGCACGAGCGGCCGTTTCGGCGACGTATTCAATCCCGCGCTCGGCAGTGTCAGTGCGCGCGTGCCGCTGGCGAGCGTTGCCGAAGTGGACGCCGCGGTTGCCGCCGCCAAGGCCGCTTTCCCCGCATGGAGCGAAACCGCGCCGATCAAACGCGCGCGCGTGATGTTCAAGTTCAAGGAATTGCTCGACCGTCACCACGACGAACTCGCGGAACTGATCACGCGCGAGCACGGCAAAGTGTTTTCCGACGCGAAGGGCGAGGTGATGCGCGGCATCGAGATCGTCGAGTTCGCGTGCGGCATTCCGAATCTGTTGAAGACGGACTTCACCGATCAGATCGGCGGCGGCATCGACAACTGGAATTTGCGTCAGCCGTTGGGCGTGGTGGCCGGCATTACGCCGTTCAATTTTCCGATGATGGTGCCGTGCTGGATGTTCCCCGTCGCGATTGCGTGCGGCAACACCTTCGTGCTGAAGCCGTCGGAACGCGATCCGTCGTGCGCGATTCGTCTCGCGGAGTTGCTGAAAGAAGCCGGTTTGCCGGACGGCGTATTCAACGTGGTACACGGCGACAAGACCGCGGTCGATGCGCTGCTCGTGCATCCGGACGTGAGCGCGTTGTCGTTCGTCGGATCGACGCCGATCGCCGAATACATCTATACGGAAGGCACGAAGCACGGCAAGCGCGTGCAGGCGTTGGGCGGAGCGAAGAATCATCTGGTGGTGATGCCGGACGCCGATCTCGACCAGGCTGTCGATGCGTTGATCGGCGCCGCGTACGGTTCGGCCGGCGAGCGTTGCATGGCGATTTCGGTGGCGGTCGCAGTGGGGCATATCGCCGATGAACTGATCGAACGGCTCACGCCGCGCGTGAAGAGCCTGAAGATTCTCAACGGCATGGAATCGGCAGCGGAGATGGGGCCGTTGGTGACTGGCGTGCATCGCGACAAAGTGGTCGGCTATATCGACGCGGGTATCGCGGCGGGCGCGAAGCTCGTGGTCGACGGACGCGGTCATCAGGTCGAAGGACACGAGAAAGGCTTCTTCCTCGGCGGCACCTTATTCGACGATGTTTCGACCGACATGAAGATCTACCGCGAAGAGATTTTCGGGCCGGTGTTGTGCGTGGTGCGCGTGCCGGATTTTGCGTCGGCGGTAGAACTCATCAACGCCAACGAATTTGCTAACGGTGTCTCGTTGTTCACGTCCGACGGTGGCGTCGCGCGTGCGTTCTCCAGACAGATCCAGATCGGCATGGTGGGCATCAACGTACCGATTCCTGTGCCGATGGCATGGCATTCTTTTGGCGGCTGGAAGAAGTCCCTGTTTGGCGACCATCACGCGTATGGTGAAGAAGGCGTGCGGTTTTACACGCGCTACAAGAGCATCATGCAGCGCTGGCCCGACAGTATCGCGAAGGGTGCCGAGTTCACGATGCCGGTGGCGAAATAGTGTGACGCGTTGACCTTCGGTGCGGCGTTCCATCGCGCCCCGAAGGTCAACGCAAGAAAGCGCAACGAACAAATAAAATCGGCCCGACGCCGCAGGCGCAGGGAAGCATCGCCTGTCTGCGGGCAGAGAAGCTTAGGAGACTAGACCATGAGCGACACGCACACCAAGGCCGTATCGGAAGGCCGGCGTCTGGAAGGTGAATTCGACTACATCATCGTGGGTGCGGGGACGGCGGGTTGCGTGCTGGCCAATCGACTGAGCGCGGATCCGGACGTGCAGGTTCTGCTGCTCGAGGCCGGCGGCAAAGACGACTATCACTGGATTCATGTGCCGGTCGGCTACCTCTACTGCATCGGGAATCCACGCACCGATTGGCTTTACAAAACGCAGCCCGAGGCTGGCTTGAATGGACGCGCGTTGTCGTATCCACGCGGGCGCGTACTCGGCGGCAGCTCTTCCATCAACGGCATGATCTACATGCGCGGTCAGCGCGAAGACTACGACGAATGGGCGCGCGTCACCAACGACTCGTCATGGTCCTGGAACGGGGTGCTGCCGGTCTTCAAACGCAGCGAAGATCATCACGCCGGCGCGAATGAATCGCATGGCGCGGGCGGCCCATGGCGCGTCGAAAAGCAGCGCCTCAAATGGAAAATTCTCGAAGAGTTTTCGCAGGCCGCGCAGCAAACCGGCATTCCCGCCACCGACGATTTCAATCGCGGCGACAACACCGGCGTCGGCTATTTCGACGTCAATCAGAAACGCGGCATTCGCTGGAATGCGTCGAAAGCGTTTTTGCGTCCGGCGCTCAGACGACCGAATCTCACCGTCATCACCGGCGCGCAGACACAGCGTGTCGTGTTCGAAGGGCGCCGTTGCAGCGGTGTCGAATATCGCGGCGACAACACCGACTATCTCGCCAAAGCGCGCTGCGAAGTGATCCTCAGTTCGGGCGCGGTGAACTCGCCGCAATTGCTCGAACTGTCCGGCATCGGCAACGGCGCGCGTCTGCAGAATCTGGGTATCGATGTCGTCAACGATCTGCGTGGCGTCGGCGAAAATCTGCAGGACCATTTGCAATTGCGCATGGCCTATCGGGTCGACGGCGTGCGCACGCTCAACACGGCGTCCGCGCATTGGTGGGGCAAGCTGATGATCGGCATGCAGTACGCGCTGTTTCAAAGCGGGCCAATGTCGATGTCGCCGTCGCAACTCGGCGCGTTCGCCAGGTCCGATCCGCACGATCGCTCGCTCACGCGGCCCGACCTCGAATATCACGTGCAGCCGCTGTCGCTCGATCGCTTCGGCGAACCGCTGCATCGCTTCAATGCATTCACGGCGTCGGTGTGTCAGTTGCGGCCCACGTCGCGCGGCAGCATTCATATCGAGTCCGCGGATGCGTCAGCGCCGCCGCTGATCGCACCGAACTATCTCTCCACCGACTACGACCGTCACGTCGCCGCCAACGCACTGCGTCTCACGCGACGGATCGCCGCCGCGCCCGCTTTGGCCCGCTATCAGCCACGGGAGATTTTGCCGGGCATCCAGTATCAAACCGAAGAAGAACTTCAGCAGGCCGCCGGTGCGGTCGGCACGACGATCTTCCATCCGGTCGGCACCTGCCGCATGGGCACGACCGACGACCCGGCCGCCGTAGTCGATAACCGCCTACGTGTTATCGGTGTTGACGGCTTGCGGGTGGTCGACGCATCGGTCATGCCAGTCATCACGTCGGGCAACACCAACTCGCCCACGCTGATGATCGCCGAGCGCGCCAGCGAGATGATTCGCGAAGACCGCCGCGCCCGCGTGGCCGGCAGTCGCGAGGCGCAAGGCATGGCGGGCGCGTCGATGTCGGCTGTGTGACAGCGGCACGTTGATTGCATGGGCCGCCCGCCGCCTGCCACGCGTAGGCCGGGCGGCCTGCGTGCGTCCGCTGTTAGGCGCGCCGGCACGTTCCGCGCGGCAGACCGACGTCATCCACTAAGTGCAAATCCCAATGAATGCGCTGCATCATTGGCGCGACAATGGCAGCCATGCTGCGTGCCGCGCCATGGATTACCGTCCGGATTGGTGCAGTACGCCAACGAGCGGCATGGGGTGCCGCCGTCATAACAAGTCGCGCAAAACTTCGCGCGTAAGATCGTAGTGCTTCGCCTTACTCCGTATGGAAGGGAACATGATTCTCGGCGATACGATTCTCGAAACGCGCGGCCTCACCCGTGAGTTCAAAGGCTTCATTGCCGTGAACGGGGTGAACCTGCGCGTGCGCCGTGGCTCGATCCATGCGCTGATTGGTCCCAATGGGGCAGGCAAGACCACCTGCTTCAATCTGCTCACCAAGTTCCTCGAACCGACCGCGGGTCAAATCGTCTTTAACGGTATCGACATTACCGGCGAACGCCCTGCGCAGATCGCGCGGCGCGGCATCATCCGTTCATTCCAGATTTCCGCGGTGTTCCCGCATCTGACAGCATTGCAGAATGTGCGCATCGGTTTGCAGCGCCAGCTTGGCACGGCATTTCACTTCTGGAAAAGCGAGCGCACGCTGCGCCAGCTCGACGATCGCGCGATGGATCTGCTCACCCAGGTCGGCCTGACCGATTTCGCCGATGTCATGACGGTCGAACTTTCCTACGGCCGCAAACGCGCGCTGGAAATCGCCACCACGCTCGCGATGGAACCGGAGCTGATGCTGCTCGACGAACCGACGCAAGGCATGGGTCACGAAGATGTGGATCGTGTCACGGCGTTGATCAAGAAAGTCTCGAGCGGCCGCACGATCCTGATGGTCGAACACAACATGAACGTGATCGCCGGCATCTCCGACACGATCACCGTGCTGCAACGAGGCGAAGTGCTCGCCGAAGGCAGCTACGCCGAAGTGTCGAAGAACCCGCTCGTGATGCAAGCCTACATGGGCAGCGCCGACGCGGCGCTCGCCGGAGCCCACGCATGAATACGATTGCCGAGCGCGAAAGCCTCGAAGTAAGCGGCACCGCGGACGCCGTGCCCGCGCTGGAGATTGCGGGTTTGCAGGCGTGGTATGGCGAGTCGCACATTCTGCATGGCGTCGATCTGACGGTGAATCGCGGCGAAGTCGTCACGCTGCTCGGCCGCAATGGCGCGGGCCGCACTACCACGCTGCGCGCGATCATGGGTTTGACGGGCCGGCGCACGGGCTCGATCCGGATCGGCGGTCGCGAAACCATCAACATGCCCACGCATCGCATCGCGCACTGCGGCATTGGTTACTGCCCCGAAGAGCGCGGGATTTTCTCGAGCCTTTCGTGCGAGGAAAATCTGCTGCTGCCGCCGCCCGTCGGCGACAAAGCGCACATGATGTCGCTCGACGAAATCTATTCGATGTTCCCGAATCTGCAGGAACGCCGCATGAGCCAGGGCACGCGGCTCTC
Source organism: Burkholderia sp. 9120 (assembly GCF_000745015.1). Taxonomy (NCBI): domain Bacteria; kingdom Pseudomonadati; phylum Pseudomonadota; class Betaproteobacteria; order Burkholderiales; family Burkholderiaceae; genus Burkholderia; species Burkholderia sp. 9120. Next base: position 2,622,368 of record NZ_JQNA01000002.1, read on the forward strand.
GGGCGGCGAGCAGCAGATGCTGGCGGTCGCGCGCATTCTGCGCACCGGCGCGAGTCTGTTGCTGCTCGACGAGATCTCGGAAGGGCTGGCGCCGGTCATCGTGCAGGCGCTGGCACGCATGATCATCACGCTGAAAGAGCGGGGCTATACGGTCGTGATGGTCGAACAGAATTTCCGCTTTGCCGCGCCGCTTGCCGATCGCTTCTATGTGATGGAGCACGGCACGATCGTCGAGCACTTCGGGGCGGGTGAACTCGAAAGCAAGATGCCGGTGCTGCACGATCTACTGGGCGTATAAAAGCCGCCCGATTGCCTCTGATAACCACAAGTGAAGAAACAGGAGACAGGAATGAAAAAGAACCCACTCGCGCGACTCGCCACCCTTTGCTTCGCGGTCGCCGCCGGCGCCGCTCTGACAATGGGCAGCGCGCAAGCGGCTGACGACGCGGTGAAGATCGGCTACATCACCGATCTGTCGGGGCTGTATGCGGATATCGACGGCCCGGGCGGACTCGAAGCGATCCGTATGGCGATCGCGGACTTCGGCGGCAAGGTCAACGGCAAGCCGATCACGCTGGTCTACGCGGATCACCAGAACAAGGCGGACATCGCCGCATCGCGCGCGCGCGAATGGTTCGACCGCGACGGCGTCGACATGCTGATCGGCGGCACGAACTCGGCAACGGGTCTGTCGATGAACACGGTCGCGGGCGAGAAGCACAAGGTCTACATCAACATCGGTGCGGGCGCCGATACGCTGACCAACGAGCAATGCACGCCGTACACGATCCACTACGCGTACGACACGACCGCGCTCGCCAACGGCACGGGTTCGGCGGTGACGAAGCAGGGCGGCAAGACGTGGTACTTCCTGACCGCCGACTACGCGTTCGGCAAGGCGCTGGAAAAAGCGACCTCGGACGTGGTGAAGGCGAACGGCGGCCAGGTGCTGGGCGCCGTGCGTGCGCCGCTGTCGGCGTCGGACTTCTCGTCGTTCCTGTTGCAGGCGCAAGCATCGAAGGCGCAGATTCTCGGCCTCGCGAATGCGGGGGGCGATACGGTCAACTCGATCAAGGCCGCGAAGGAATTCGGCCTGACCAAGACGATGAAGCTGGCCGCGCTGCTGATGTTCATCGACGACGTACACAGCCTTGGTCTGGAAACCACGCAAGGTCTGGTGCTGACGGATAGCTGGTACTGGAACAAGGACGCCACCACGCGCAAGTGGGCGCAGCGCTACTTCGAGAAGACGAAGAAGATGCCGTCGAGCCTGCAGGCCGCCGACTACTCCGCGACCATGACCTACCTGAACGCGGTGAAGGCAGTCGGTTCGACCGACACCGACAAGGTGATGGCGCAACTGCGCAAGACCAAGATCGACGACTTCTACGCGAAGGGCTACATCCGTCAGGACGGCAGCATGATCCACGACATGTACCTGATGCAGGTGAAGACGCCGGCCGAGTCCAAAGAGCCGTGGGACTACTACAAGATCATGGCGACGATCCCGGGCGAGCAGGCGTTCACGACCAAGGCGCAAACGCGCTGCGCGTTGTGGAAGTAAGCGCGGGCTGAGGGCCCGACGCTGAAGGTCTGCTAGTCGTCTGTCCGCAGACCGCAAACCGTTTCACATGCCGCGCGCGTTTCGGCGTTATTGCCGCCGAAACGCGCGCCGGCCGGATCGTGCGTCACCGATCTCACCTTGGCGATAGCTTCAGGGGTTAAGGCTTCAATGGAAATCTTTGGCATTCCGCTACCGGCGATGCTGAGCCAGCTGCTGCTGGGGCTCGTGAACGGCTCGTTCTACGCGATTCTGAGTCTCGGGCTCGCGGTGATCTTCGGCTTGCTCAACGTGATCAACTTCGCGCACGGCGCGTTGTTCATGCTCGGCGCAATGCTCGCGTGGATGGGCTTTTCGTATTTCGGCCTGCCGTACTGGGTGATGCTGGTGCTCGCGCCGCTGATCGTTGGGCTGTTCGGCATCGCGATCGAACGCACCATGCTGCGCTGGCTCTACAAACTCGATCACGTGTATGGGTTGTTGCTGACCTTCGGTCTGACGCTGGTGGTCGAAGGTGTGTTCCGCTCTATTTACGGTTCGTCCGGCCAGCCGTACGACGTGCCGTCGGCATTGTCCGGCGCGACCAACCTCGGCTTCATGTTCCTGCCGAACTATCGCGCGTGGGTCGTGGTGGCCTCGCTCTCCGTCTGCTTCGCGACGTGGTTCGTGATCGAGAAGACGCGGCTGGGCGCCTATCTGCGCGCGGGCACGGAGAACCCGAAGCTGGTGGAAGCGTTCGGTATCAACGTGCCGCTGATGGTCACGCTCACCTACGGCTTCGGCGTCGCGCTGGCGGCGTTCGCGGGTGTGCTCGCCGCGCCGGTCATTCAGGTTTCGCCGTTGATGGGCCAGCCGATGATCATCACCGTGTTCGCGGTGGTCGTGATCGGCGGCATGGGCTCGATCATGGGCTCGATTCTCACCGGCCTGATGCTCGGCGTGATCGAAGGACTGACGCGCGTGTTTTACCCGGAAGCGTCGGCGACCGTCGTCTTCGTGATCATGGCGCTCGTGTTGCTGGTGCGACCGGCGGGTCTCTTCGGCAAGGAAAAATGATGCAGAGAAAAATGCTCTACGGTCTGCTGCTGATCGTGCTTCTCGCCGTGCCGGTGCTCGGCATCTATCCGCTGTTCGTGATGAAGGTGCTGTGTTTCGCGCTGTTCGCGGCGGCGTTCAATCTGCTGATCGGGTACACCGGTTTGCTGTCGTTCGGCCACGCGATGTTCCTCGGCTCGGCCGGCTATGTGACGGGGTACGCGATGCAGACGCTCGGCTTCTCGCCGGAGCTTGGCGTGCTCGCGGGCACCGCGGCGGCCACCTTGCTCGGTTTCGTGGTCGGACTTTTCGCGATTCGCCGTCAAGGCATCTACTTCGCGATGGTCACGCTGGCGCTCGCGCAGATGGTCTACTTCGTGTTCCTGCAGGCGCCGTTCACGCATGGCGAGGACGGTCTGCAAGGCGTGCCGCGCGGCAAGCTGTTCGGCCTGCTGGATCTTTCGTCCGACGTGACGTTGTACTTCGTCGTGCTCGCTGTCATGGTGCTGGCCTTCCTGCTGATTGTGCGGATCGTGCATTCGCCGTTCGGTCAGGTGCTGGTCGCGATCAAGGAAAACGAACCACGCGCGATCTCGCTCGGCTACGACACGGATCGATTCAAGCTGCTCGCGTTCGTTCTGTCGGCGGGTCTCGCGGGTCTCGCCGGTTCGCTGAAAGTGCTGGTGCAGGGCTTCGAAACCTTGAGCGACGCGTACTGGACCATGTCCGGCCTCGTGATCCTGATGACGCTGGTCGGCGGCATGGGCACGCTGTTCGGGCCGCTGCTCGGCGCGGCGTTGATCGTGGCGCTGGAAGATCGTCTCGGCGACATCGGCACGGCGCTCGCGTCGTCGACGGGCATCGACTGGTTCCGCTCGCTGGGCGAGTCGGTCACGATTGTCACCGGTTTGATTTTCATCGCGTGCGTGCTGGCGTTCCGGCGCGGGATTGTGGGCGAGATCGTCGCGCGAGTGCGGCCGTTGCGCGCGTGATTCCGATTGGTCTGCGTAACTGCTTCGGCATCCGATATAATCCGCAGGCAGTTGAAATGGCGAGGCGGGCGTTGAAGTCCGCCAGCCATTCGACGCAAGCGGCCAAACCCGCGCAAATGCGCCCCAATTCAGTGCGGCAGTGCACCACTAGGGTAATTGCTAGTTGTAGTACACCATGTGCTCGTTTAATCTTCATGCAGTTCTGATGCACCACGAATTTTGCAGGTGGAGAACGAGGAGACAATGAGGCACTCAGTGCCCAGACGAAAGCGCTGTTGGATTGATATCCAGCAGCGCTTTTTATTTGTGCTTTCGGAATGGCACGACACCAATTGCGTGCCAATTTCCCGGCCCTTTTTTATTCCCTTAGCCATTCCATTTCCGCACGCCGTTTCCCTGCAAAACGCTTGCAGCGCGGGGCTGCGCTCCGCTACACTCGCTATTCACCGACCGCTGGGTCGGGATTAAATCCGCAGAATGGAATTCGCGGATTTAACGTCAAATGAATAACGGGGTAGACAGAGGAGCGGGATGAAGTCGGCATTGCGTTGGATAAGCGCGGCATTAGTCGCCACCGGGGTATCCGCAGCATGGAGCGGTATTGCATTCGCGGACGTGAAAATCGGCGTGACGGTATCGGCAACCGGCCCGGCTGCGTCACTCGGTATTCCGGAGAAAAACACGATCGCGCTGCTGCCTAAAGAGGTAGCCGGCCAGAAAATCGATTACATCGTGCTCGACGACGCGACCGACTCGACCCAGGCGGTCAAGAACGCCCGCAAGCTCACCAGCGAAGACCACGTCGACGCGCTGATCGGTTCGACCGTCGTGCCGAATTCGCTCGCCATGATCGACGTCGCCGCTGAAAGCACCACGCCAATGATCTCCATGGCGGCCGCGGCGAGCATCGTCGAGCCGATGGACGCAAAGCGCGCGTGGGTCTTCAAGACGCCGCAGAACGATATCCTGATGGCCACCGCGATCGCGCAGCACATGTCGAATCATGGCGTGAAGACGGTCGCGTTCATCGGCTTCTCCGACGCTTACGGCGAGAGCTGGTTCAAGGAATTCGGCAAAGCCGCCGAACTCGTCAAAATCAAGATCGTCGCGAACGAACGCTTCGCGCGCAGCGACGCGTCGGTGACCGGGCAGGTGCTGAAGATCATGTCGCAGAACCCGGACGCGGTGCTGATCGCGGGGGCGGGTACGCCGGCCGCGTTGCCGCAGAAAACCCTCAAGGAACGCGGGTACAAGGGCAAGTACTATCAGACGCACGGCGTCGCGAATAACGACTTCCTGCGCGTGTGCGGCAAGGATTGCGAAGGCACGTATCTGCCCGCTGGCCCGTTGCTGGTCGCCGATCAGTTGCCCGATTCGAATCCGGTGAAGAAGACGGCGCTGACCTATAAACGCGCCTATGAAACCGCTTACGGTGTCGGCTCGGTGTCGACCTTCGGCGGCCACGCGTGGGACGCCGGTTCGCTGCTGCAACGCGCGATTCCGCTGGCGCTGAAGAAGGGACAGCCGGGCACGCCCGCGTTCCGCGAGGCGCTGCGTGCGGCGCTTGAAAGCACGAAAGACATGCCCGCGTCGCACGGCATCTTCAACATGAGCGCAAACGACCACTCTGGCCTCGACCAGCGGGCGCGCGTGATGGTGGAGATTGTCGGCGGCAAGTGGAAGTTGGCCGGCGACTGAGCGAGGGCGAAGCGATACGGAACCCCATTCAAAAAGACGCGTGCAGTTGACGCGTCTTTTTTATTGGCCGTTTCACGTGAAGTCGCGCGACGTCGCGTGAAAAAGTGTGGTGTCGCGGCTTCAGGACAAACCCGTATTGGGCCCGCAGCCGCTTGACCGTCGATGATGCAGAACGCAATACTACTAACATGTTAGTGTTTTGCTCGCGACAAATCGCAGCACTAAATCGCGACGAAGATCGCGAGAAAATCAGCATGGGAATCGCAGCAGTCCGCAGTCGTGGCACGCAGCAGGGAAGTGGCACCAACGGGGGAGGCAACTCGCGTCGAGCAGGGAAAACCATGCTTGGCATGCCCGAACCCTATAACTAGATTCAGACACCCGGCCCGTGAGCCGGATTACAGATACGCGCTTCAAAGCGTTTGGAGACTGGCAATGAAAAAGACAAATCAATGGGTACGTACCGGCATCGCGATGGCGCTCATGTGCGGCGCGGGCGCCGCGTTCGCGCAGGTGAAAATCGGCGTGACGCTGTCCACCACGGGGCCGGCTGCATCGCTCGGCATTCCCGAGAAGAACACGATCGCGCTGCTGCCCAAGGAGATCGGCGGCAAGACGGTGCAGTACATCGTTCTGGATGACGCGTCCGACACCGGCAAAGCCGTGCAGAACACGCGCAAGCTGATCGACGAAGACCACGTCGACGCCATCATCGGCTCGACCGTCACGCCGAACTCGCTCGCCATGCTCGATCCCGCTGCGGAAGGCAAGACGCCGGTGATCTCGCTGGCGGCGTCGGCGGCGATCATTTCGCCGATGGACGCGAAGCGCGCGTGGGCCTTCAAACCGCCGCAAAACGATAGCCTGATGGCCGACGCGATCGCCGACTATATGGAACGTCACGGCGTGAAGACGGTGGGTTTCATCGGCTTCGCGGACGCGTATGGCGACGGTTGGAACAACGTCTTCACGGCGGCCGCCGCGGCACACCATCTGAAGATCGTCTCCAACGAGCGCTTTAACCGTACCGATGCGTCGGTGACCGGTCAGGTGCTGAAGACCATGGGCGCGAACCCGGACGCGGTGCTGATCGCGGGCGCGGGCACGCCGTCGGCGCTGCCGGCCAAGACGCTCAAGGAGCGCGGCTACAAGGGCAAGGTCTATCAGACGCACGGCGTCGCCAACAACGACTTCCTGCGCGTGTGCGGCAAGGATTGCGAAGGCGAATTCCTGCCGGCCGGCCCGATCCTGGTTGCCGATCAGTTGCCGGATTCGAATCCGGTGAAGAAGTCGTCGGAAGCTTATAAGACGGCTTACGAGAAGGCCTATGGCGCGGGGTCGGTGGCAACCTTCGGCGGTCACGCCTGGGACGCCGGCCAGATGCTGCAAGCGGCGATTCCGGTCGCGTTGAAGACCGCTCAGCCGGGCACGGAAGCGTTCCGCGTGGCACTGCGCGGCGCGCTGGAAAACATCAAGGAACTGCCGGTGTCGCACGGCATCATGAACACCACGCCGACCGACCACAACGGCCTCGACAAGCGCGCACGCGTGATCGTGGAGATCGTCGACGGCAAGTGGAAGCTGCAGAACGACTAATAACAAAAGCGGTACGCGCCTCTCGCGCAATGTGCGGCCTATGACGCCGCATTGCCATTCTGGTCGATGAGAATGGTATCGACCGCCGCGCCGTGTCCCGGCGCGGCGGTCGCCTTTTCAGACTTGCAGGTCGCTGGCCGCTACGGTGCCGCCACGACTGTTTCCCGGTTTCGATTTCGACGCTTCAGGACGAGGAAGTATGGATCTATCAATTGCGGCGATCCTCGCGCAGGACGGCATCACCACCGGCGCGATCTACGCGCTGCTCGCGCTTGCGCTGGTGCTGGTGTTCTCCGTGACGCGGGTGATTTTTATCCCGCAGGGGGAGTTTGTTTCGTACGGCGCGCTCACGCTCGCCGCGTTGCAGACACAAAAATTTCCGGCCACCTGCTGGCTGCTGATGGCGATGGGCGCGGCGTGTTTCGTCGTCGAAGTCGCGGGTCTCGTGCGGCATGCCGAGCGACGTCGGCACGCGGCGCGCACGCTGGTGACGCTGGTCAGCAAATATCTGCTGTTCCCGATCGCGGTGTACGCGGTGACGCAAGGTCTTTTCCTGCATCCGCTGCCGATGATCGCGCAGATCGCGTTGACGCTGCTGATCGTGATTCCGATGGGACCGTTCGTCTACCGGTTGGCGTATGAGCCGATCGCGGAGGCGAGCACGCTGCTGCTGTTGATCGTGGCGGTGGCGGTGCACTTCGCGATGGTCGGCGTCGGGCTCGTGATGTTCGGCGCGGAAGGCTCGCGGACCACGGCGTTTTCCGACGCGACGTACAACCTGGGCAGTCTGTCGATCTCCGGACAGAGCTTGTGGGTGATCGGCACCGCGGCGGTGTTGATCGGGGCGCTGTATCTGTACTTCGACCGCACGATCTCGGGTAAGGCCTTGCGCGCGACGTCGGTAAACCGGCTCGGCGCGCGGCTCGTCGGCATCGGCACGACGCAGGCGGGGCGCCTCGCGTTCACGCTGGCTGCGGGGCTCGGTGCGCTGTGCGGCATCCTGGTTGCGCCCTTGACCACCATCTACTACGACTCGGGCTTCCTGATGGGTCTGAAGGGCTTCGTGGGCGCGATTATCGGCGGACTCGTCAGCTATCCGCTGGCCGCTGCCGGCGCGATCCTGGTCGGCTTGCTGGAATCGTATTCGTCGTTCTGGGCGAGTGCTTATAAGGAAGTGATCGTGTTCACACTGATCATCCCGGTGCTGCTCTGGCGAAGTCTGGCCAGCCCGCACAGCGAAGAGGACGAGGAGTGACGCGATGAAACGGATCATGCAAAACAAGTTCTTCTGGTTGTTCCTCGTGGTGCTGTTCGCGCTGCCGGTGTTGCCGCATCCGATTCACGTGCCCGAGTACTGGGTGACGCTGCTCAACTACATCGGTCTGTATTCGATCGTCGCGATCGGCCTCGTGCTGCTGACCGGTATCGGCGGCATGACGAGTTTCGGGCAGGCGGCGTTCGTCGGGATCGGCGCCTATGCAACCGCCTATCTGACGACCACGTATGGCGTGTCGCCGTGGCTCGCGTTGATCGCGGGTGTGATCGTGACGGCGCTGATCGCGCTGATGCTGGGTCTGGTGACGATGCGTCTGTCCGGGCACTTTCTGCCGCTCGGTACGATTGCGTGGGGCCTGGCGCTGTTCTACCTGTTCGGCAATCTGGACATGCTCGGCAAGTACGACGGCATCAACGGGATTCCGGTGCTGAATGTTTTTGGCATCAACCTGGAGTCCGGCCGCCATATCTATTACCTGATCTGGGTCGTCGTGCTCGGCGCGGTGATCTCTGTTCAAAATCTGCTTAATAGCCGGCCGGGGCGGGCGATTCGCGCGTTGCGCGGCGGCGGCATGATGGCCGAGGCGATGGGCGTCAATACGGCCTGGATGCGCGTGGTGATTTTCGTCTACGCGGCGGTGCTGGCGTCGATCTCGGGCTTTCTGTACGCCCACCTGCAACGCGCGGTGAATCCGACGCCGTTCGGTTTGAATCACGGCATCGAGTTTCTGTTCATGGCCGTGGTGGGGGGCGTGTCGCACGTATGGGGCGCGGTGCTCGGCGCGGCGATCCTGACCGTGTTGCAGGACTATCTGCAAACCCTGCTGCCGAAGCTGCTCGGCGAAAACGGCAACTTCGAAGTGATCGTGTTCGGCATCCTGATGGTGCTGTTGCTGCAATACGCTCGACAAGGCGTCTGGCCGTTCGTCGCGCGCTTTTTCCCACGCGGGCCGCGTGCGCATCTGGCGGAACATGCGGAGCCGTTGCCGCAACGCAGCAAACCGACGGCGGGTGAAAACCTGCTGACGGTGAACAAGGCACGCAAGCAGTTCGGCGGTCTGGTCGCGGTGAACGACGTCAGTTTCGAGGTCAAAGCGGGGCAGATCATCGGGTTGATCGGCCCGAACGGTGCGGGCAAGTCGACGACGTTCAATCTCGTGACCGGCGTGCTGCAAGCCACCAGCGGCGAGATCACGTTCCGCGGCGAGCGCATCGATTCGCTGAGTTCACGTGAAATCGTCAAGCGCGGGATCGGCCGCACTTTCCAGCACGTCAAGCTGCTGCCGGGGATGACGGTGCTGGAGAACGTCGCGATCGGCGCGCATCTGCGCGGTCAGGCGGGCGTCTGGCGCAGCATCGCACGCTTGAACGGCGCGGAAGAAGCGCGCTTGATGGCGGAGGCCGCGCGTCAGATCCGCCGGGTCGGGCTCGAGCAGCATATGTACGACGAGGCGGGCAGCCTGGCGTTGGGGCAGCAGCGGATTCTGGAAATCGCCCGCGCGTTGTGCTGCGACCCGACCTTGCTGCTGCTGGACGAGCCGGCGGCCGGGCTGCGTTATCAGGAAAAGCTGCAACTCGCCGACCTGCTGCGCCGGCTGAAGGCCGAGGGCATGAGTGTGCTGCTGGTCGAGCACGATATGGATTTTGTGATGAATCTCACCGATCGTCTGGTGGTGATGGAGTTCGGCACGCGGATCGCGGAAGGTTTGCCACAGGAAGTCCAGCAAGACCCGGCCGTGCTTGAAGCTTATCTGGGTGGGGTGGAGTGATGGAAAACACGATGAATGCTGCGGGTCCCATTCTGGACGTGAGTGGTCTGTCGGTTCGCTACGGTAAGGTCGAGGCGCTGCACGGCGCGGCGATCAAAGTGCGGCCGGGGCAGATCGTCTCGGTGATCGGCCCGAACGGCGCGGGCAAGTCGACGTTGCTGAACGCGATCATGGGCGCACTGCCCACTACGGGTCATGCGAAAGGAACCGTTCTCTATCAAGGTGAGGATGTGAGCGCGGTGCCGGTCGAAAAGCGCGTCGCGCGCGGCATGTGTCTGGTGCCGGAGAAGCGCGAGCTGTTTGCGTCGATGACCGTGGAAGACAACCTCGTGCTCGGCGCTTACCGTCGCAAGCGGGCAGGGGAGCGCAATTTCCTCGATCAGCTCGAACCGGTGTTCACGCTCTTTCCGCGGCTGAAGGAGCGTCGGCAGCAAGCGGCCGGCACGTTGTCCGGCGGTGAACGGCAGATGCTGGCAGTCGGCCGGGCGCTGATGGGCAAACCCGATCTGCTGATGCTGGACGAGCCGAGCCTCGGTCTCGCGCCGCTGATCGTGAAGGAAATTTTTCACATCATTAGCGCGCTGCGTCAGACGGGCGTGGCGACGCTATTGATCGAGCAGAACGCGCGCGCGGCGCTGCAGATTTCCGACTACGGCTATGTACTTGAAACCGGAGAACTGGCACTGGAAGGTCCGGCGGCGGATCTGGCGCAGAATCCACGCGTGATCGAGACGTACCTCGGGCTGGCGAAAAAGGTGGCCTAGTTTTTCGTTTTTCGCCGACCGTGGATGTCTGAAGCGGTGTGTTTCACGTGAAACACACCGTTTTTTTTATGGGCTGACCAATCGGGCGAAATTCGGGCCTAAACCGAACCCGTTATAATTCGCTCATACATTTTCCTTTGAAGGCTCACGCGACGATCTGGCGTGAGATCCGCGATGCTCTTTCCCACAGAATTTGACGTAATCGTCGTCGGCGGCGGCCATGCCGGCACCGAGGCCGCATTGGCTTCGGCGCGCATGGGCAACACCACGCTCCTGCTGACCCACAACATCGAAACCCTCGGCCAGATGAGCTGCAATCCGTCGATTGGCGGCATTGGCAAAGGCCATCTGGTCAAGGAAGTCGATGCGCTCGGCGGTGCGATGGCGGCCGCGACGGACGAGGGCGGTATCCAGTTCCGCATCCTCAATTCGTCGAAAGGGCCGGCTGTTCGGGCGACGCGCGCTCAGGCCGACCGTCTGCTGTACAAACAGGCGATCCGGCATCGGCTGGAGAATCAGCCGAACTTGTGGCTGTTCCAGCAGGCGGTTGACGATCTGATGGTGGAGGGTGACCGCGTGGTCGGCGCGGTGACGCAGGTGGGGATTCAATTCCGCGCGCGCGCCGTTGTGCTGACGGCGGGGACGTTCCTCGACGGCAAGATTCACGTGGGTTTGAACAACTACACCGGCGGCCGTGCTGGCGATCCAGCTTCGGTGTCGTTGTCCGCGCGCCTGAAGGAATTGAAGCTGCCGCAAGGGCGCCTCAAGACCGGGACGCCGCCGCGAATCGACGGCCGCACGATCGATTTTTCGAAGCTCGAAGAGCAGCCGGGCGATCTGGATCCGGTACCGGTGTTCTCGTTTCTCGGGCGGGTTGAGCAGCATCCGCGGCAGGTGCCGTGCTGGGTCACACATACGAATGAGCGGACGCACGACATCATCCGCGGTGGCCTTGATCGTTCGCCGATGTACACGGGCGTGATCGAGGGAGTCGGGCCGCGCTATTGCCCGTCGATCGAGGACAAGATTCATCGGTTTGCGTCGAAGGAATCGCATCAGATTTTCCTGGAACCGGAAGGGCTAACGACCAACGAGTTCTACCCGAACGGGATTTCGACGAGCCTGCCGTTCGACGTGCAGCTTGAGTTGGTGCGTTCGATGCGCGGTTTGGAGCACGCGCACATCCTGCGCCCCGGCTACGCGATTGAGTACGACTACTTCGATCCGCGTGGGCTGAAGGCGTCGCTGGAAACGAAGGTGATCAACGGCCTGTTCTTCGCGGGACAGATCAACGGCACGACCGGCTATGAAGAAGCCGCGGCGCAAGGCCTGCTGGCCGGTATCAACGCGGGTCTTTTCGTTCAGGGCAAGGAGGCGTGGTGCCCGCGTCGCGATCAGGCTTACCTTGGTGTGCTGGTCGACGATCTGGTCACGCGTGGCGTGTCGGAGCCGTATCGCATGTTCACGAGCCGCGCCGAGTATCGCCTGAGCCTGCGTGAAGACAATGCCGATATGCGGTTGACCGAGATTGGCCGCGAGCTTGGCGTGGTCGACGACGTCCGTTGGGACGCGTTCAGCCGCAAGCGTGATGCTGTTTCACGTGAAACAGAGCGTCTTCGCACGACGTGGGTGAATCCTAAGACGTTATCGGCCGACGAAGCGACCGCGCTGCTCGGCAAGCCGATCGACCATGAGTACAGCCTGGCTGATCTGCTGCGTCGTCCGGGTGTCTCGTACGACGGCGTGTGCGGCCTGCGTGCGGGTGCCTGCGCCGCGCCGGAGATCCTCGCGGAAGACGACGTGCTGCTCGCCCAGATCAAGGAACAGATCGAGATTGCGATCAAGTACCAGGGCTATATCGATCGCCAGGCTGGCGAGATCGAACGTAATGAGGCGCACGAAAGCACGCGCTTGCCGGATGCATTGGACTACGCGGAAGTGCGCGGGCTGTCGTTCGAGGCGCGCCAGAAGTTGACGCAATTCCGTCCTGAAACCATCGGTCAGGCATCGCGCATCTCCGGTATCACGCCGGCGGCGATCTCGTTGCTGATGGTTCATCTGAAGCGCGGCTTGGGGCGTCGTTCGACGAAACCCGCCGAACCCGGCACCGACAGCACGCCGGTGACGCAATGACGGTAAGCCAGAAGGGAAGCGGTCGGGAAGCATTGGCGCCGTTGCTGGAAGAGGGCGTCCGCGAACTCGGCCTCAAGTTGAGCGATGCCCAGCTTGGCAAGCTGCTCGACTACGTCGCGTTACTGTCGAAGTGGAATGCCGTCTACAACCTGACGGCTATCCGCGATCCGCGGCAGATGCTGATCCAGCACATTCTCGATTCGCTTTCGATCGTGCCGCATCTGGCGCCGCGCGGTCCGTCGTCGGTGCTCGACGTCGGCTCGGGCGGCGGTTTGCCGGGTATCGTGCTGGCGATCGTTTTGCCTGAATGGACTGTGACCGTGAACGACATCGTTCATAAAAAAACGGCGTTTCAGTCGCAGGCTAAGGCCGAACTGGGTTTGGCCAATCTGTCGGTGGTGACCGGCCGCGTCGAGACGTTGCAGCCCGGCGCCGAAGTACCCGCAAAGTTCGATGTAATCGTCTCGCGCGCATTCGCAGAGCTCTCGGATTTCGTTACACTGGCCCGTCATCTGGTGGCGGAGCAGGGCGCGATCTGGGCGATGAAAGGCGTGCGTCCGGAAGGCGAGATCGAGCGTTTGCCTGCCGGCGCCCACGTGGAACAGATCGTCCGGCTGAATGTGCCGTCGCTCGACGCCGAACGGCATCTGATCAAGGTTCGGGTGGATTCAGCCAACTGACGGCCGCAGCTTCGTGGGCTGCTGGCCACTAGCCGGTAGACGCGCCCCGTACCAGCAGCAAGCTTTATTTACTTCATCCAGGCAGCAAAAGGGACACACCAACGATGGCAAAAATCTTCTGCGTTGCGAACCAGAAAGGCGGCGTCGGCAAGACGACGACCACAGTCAATCTGGCCGCGAGCTTGGCAGCGCAGGGACAGCGTGTCCTTCTCATCGACCTGGACCCGCAGGGTAACGCCACGATGGGCAGCGGCATCGACAAGGCCGCCTGCGCGAATACGGTCTACGAAGTGCTCGTGGATGGCGTCGCGGTGACCGACGCGCGAGTACGGCCCGAAGCGGTCGGCTACGACGTGCTGCCGGCGAATCGAGAACTCGCCGGCGCGGAAGTCGAGCTGGTCAGCGTTCAGAACCGTGAGCGTCAATTGAAAAACGCGCTTGCCGCGGTCGAAGGCGAATACGATTTCGTGCTGATCGATTGCCCACCGGCTTTGTCGCTGCTGACGCTCAACGGCCTGTGCGCCGCACACGGCGTCGTGATTCCGATGCAGTGCGAGTACTTCGCGCTCGAAGGTCTGTCCGATCTCGTGAACACCATCAAGCAGGTGCACGCCAATCTGAACCGTGATCTGAAGGTGATCGGCCTGTTGCGCGTCATGTTCGATCCGCGCATCACGCTGCAACAGCAAGTCTCCGATCAACTGAAAGAGCATTTCGGCGACAAGGTATTCGACGTGGTGATCCCGCGCAACGTGCGTCTGGCCGAAGCGCCCAGCTACGGTTTGCCGGGCGTGGTGTTCGACCGTGCATCGCGCGGCGCGCAGGCGTACGTGCAGTTCGGCGCGGAAATGATTGAGCGGGTGCGCGCGTTGAATGACGCGCCCCAGGCATCCTAAGCGGATCGAGGAAGCACGATGAACGCAGTAGCGAGAAAGAAGGGATTGGGTCGCGGCCTTGAAGCACTGCTGGGTGGCAGCGCGGATATCACCGAGGCCGTTGCCATTGAAGGCGCGCCGAACGTGCTGCCGCTTAGCAAGATGCAGGCGGGCAAGTATCAGCCGCGTACACGCATGGACGAAGGCGCGTTGCAGGAGCTGGCGGCGAGCATCCGCGCTCAGGGTTTGATGCAACCGATCCTGGTGCGTCCCGTGTCCGCGGACAAATACGAGATCATCGCCGGCGAACGGCGTTTCCGCGCGGCGCGGCTTGCCGGACTGAGCGAAGTGCCGGTGCTCGTCAGGGACGTGCCGGATCAGGCCGCCGCGGCGATGGCGCTGATCGAGAACATTCAGCGCGAAGATCTGAATCCGCTGGAAGAGGCGCAGGGCATCCAGCGCCTGCTCGATGAGTTTAATTTCACGCACGAGCAGGCGGCGGAGTCGGTGGGGCGTTCGCGCAGTGCGGTGTCGAATCTGCTGCGCCTGCTCAATCTGGCGTCGCCGGTACAGACCATGCTGCTCGCCGGCGATCTCGACATGGGCCATGCGCGCGCGCTACTGGCCGTGGATGCCGCGACGCAGATCACGCTGGCCAATCAGGTCGTCAATAAGCGCATGTCGGTGCGTGAGACCGAGAAGCTGGTCACGACGACCACCAAGGCCGCGCCGGCAGTGAAGGCGCGCGCGAATCCGGACGGCGGTCGGGACACGCGGCGGCTCGAGGAAGAGCTGTCCGATTTGCTGGCGGCGACGGTGAAGATCAAACTCGGCCGACGCGGGCGAGGGCAGGTGCTGGTCGACTTCGGCGATCTGGATGCGCTGGAAGGTATTCTGGTGCGCTTGCGCGGTAACGCTGCGGCTGTTTGATTGGCGAACTGAAGTAGGGCGCTTGCGACGGATCGGGGTGAGATTTCGATCGCAAGCTACTTCTTGGCGCGTTGCAGGTTATCAGCTGCGACGGAGTGGGGCCAAGCGATGCAAGCCCGCGGCGTTGATTGAGCCGCCGCCTGGCGATCAGAGCGTGCTGGAGTCCTAACTAAATCCTGTGTCGAATAATCGGGATTCCAGATGTACGCGGCTTGGCCTGAACAGCTAACGCGATCTACGAAGCCGACTGCCTACCCAACGCCGCCCCGCCTGTCCACCCGCGCGCGCAAAAATCGGCGTTTGTTGCATTTTCGAGACGACCGTTACAGCGTTAAAAGGCCGTTTGCGCGGGCGCAAATTGATGCGATTCAATGCGCATGTTTTGCTACCCCCCAGCCGCCTTACATTTGGCGCGTTTTGGCCCGCCAGGAAGCCATTCCCGCATCGTGAGGGGCGGTTTCACGCAGCTTATTGAACGGCCTAAAGTCTTGAATTGCCTGCAACTATCGCTTACAATCGCCCGGATTTAATTGCACGGCAACCCCGTAAGCGCAGCGTAAGCTGGCGGGCTGGAACAAGACTTTCGGAACACTGCGATGGCGGTCAAAACGTCGAATCAAGCGCCGAAGAATGGGCACGACGAATCCGCTGAACGCACCGCTTCCGTTGCGTCCACCGGTCAGCGAGTCCCTTCTGACGAAGCGTGGGATGTCGAGCAACAAGATAACAATATCGTTCCGCTCACGCGGACCGAAGCTGAAAAGCTGTTTGGTCCGAATGTGAGTCGTCCATCGCGCGTTACGCCTTTCAAGGTCGTGGCGGCGCAAATGGTTTTGTCCCTGGGTGCAACGCTGCTGTGGTGGCTGTTCTACAAGCCGCCGGGCGATGCTGCGCTGTCCGCGTTCCTGGGGGGAGCGATCTGCTGGGTGCCGAGCGCGTTGTTCGCGGCACGACTTAGAACGCTGAGCGGCGCCACGACAGCCATGAGCTGGATGATTGGCGAAGCGCTCAAGATGGGGACAACGATCGCGATGTTTGTAGTCATCGCCTTCTGGTATCACGACGTAAGCTGGGTTCCGCTGCTCGTGACCTACCTCGTCGCGCTCAAGACGTACTGGATCGCCTTAGCCTGGCGCTAAGGGTGCAGGAACAAAAGCAGTACAAAATTCAGGCTGGCGCGCAGCGCCGGCATCAGGAGTGCGGATATGACACGATCCGCACCCGGCGTGTTCCCGCAATACAGAATTGCTGCGGGAACGGCCTAAGACGATTTTCGACAATTTGGGTGGCTTTAACGATATGGCAGCTAGCGAAGGCACGCGCGCAATGGATCCGTCCGAGTACATCGCGCACCACTTGCAGAACTTTTCCACCGCGCATCAGACGTCGATTTTCGACATTCACGTGTGGAATCTGGACACCCTTTTCTGGTCGATCGTTTGCGGTCTGGCCACCATCTTCATTCTGCATCTCGCTGCCCGCAAGGCAACGTCCGGCGTGCCGGGCCGTTTCCAATGCGCAATCGAAATGCTGGTCGAAATGGTCGAGGATCAATCGAAGTCGATGATCCACGGCTCGCGCACCTTCATCGCGCCGCTCGCCCTGACCGTGTTCGTCTGGGTCGCGCTGATGAACTCGCTCGACTTTATCCCTGTGGACCTGCCGGGCAAGATCATTGGCTTGCTGGGTCTGTCCGAAGTCATCCCGCACCACCGCATCGTGCCGACCGCTGATCTGAACGGTACGCTCGGCATCGCCCTCGGTGTGTTCGCGCTGATGATTTACTACAACATCAAGATCAAGGGCGCCGGCGGCTTCGTGCATGAACTGCTGTCCGCTCCGTTCGGTGCGCATCCGCTGCTGTGGATCCCGAACCTTGCACTGAACATCATCGAGTTCGTCGCCAAGACGGTCTCGCTCGGCATGCGGCTGTTCGGCAACATGTACGCGGGCGAACTGTTGTTCCTGCTGATTGCCCTGCTCGGCAGCATGTGGGGTTTCGGCGCGGACGTGTCGGTGCTTGGCTTCATCGGCCATGTGATCGCAGGCACGGTTTGGGCGATCTTCCACATTTTGATCGTTCTGCTGCAGGCGTTCATTTTCATGATGCTGACGCTGGTGTACCTCGGCCAGGCTCACGATACCCACTAGTAGCGGCTGCACGTCGCGAATAGTTTTTGGTTTTAGCTTTAGTTTTTTAAATCCCAGTTCCAACCAGTTCTAAAAGACTTTTCACAAAGGAGTGATCATGCAAGCTTTCATCGCCAACATCCAGGGTCTGACCGCCATCGGTATCGGCATCATCATCGGCCTGGGTGCAATCGGCGCCTGTATCGGTATCGGCCTGATGGGCGGCAAGTACATCGAAGCATGTGCTCGTCAGCCGGAGTTGATGAACCCGCTGCAAACCAAGATGTTCCTGCTGGCTGGTCTGATCGATGCGGCGTTTCTGATTGGCGTTGGTGTGGCAATGCTGTTCGCGTTCGCGAACCCGCTGCTGTCGAAGCTGGCAGGCTGAGGTTCCTCGGAAGTTTGCGCCTGAGCTATAACTGGTAAAGGCGCAGGGCGGAACGGGCACTTGGGCGCTGATCGAATACAGAATCGATGAGCGCCTTGCCGTTTCACTTTCCGAACTAGCAACGTTTAAGGAAACACCGTGAATCTTAACGCAACCCTGTTTGCGCAAATGGTCGTGTTCCTGATCCTCGCGTGGTTCACGATGAAGTTCGTGTGGCCGCCGTTGATCAACGCCCTCGACGAGCGCTCGAAGAAGATTGCTGACGGTTTGTCGGCTGCTGAAAAGGGCAAGGCTGAACTCGAAGCCGCTCATAAGCGCGTCGACCAGGAACTCGCTCAGGCACGCAACGACGGTCAGCAACGTATTGCCGACGCAGAAAAGCGCGCTGTGACAGTCGCTGACGAAATCAAGGCGCAAGCACACGCTGAAGCCGCTCGCATCATCGCGCAAGCGAAGGCCGACGCGGACCAGCAAGTCGTGAAGGCGCGCGAAACGCTGCGCGGCGAAGTCGCTTCACTCGCAGTGAAGGGCGCTGAACAGATCCTGAAGCGCGAAGTCGACCAGGCAGCTCACGCTGACCTGCTGAATCAACTGAAAGCCGAGCTCTGATCATGGCCGAACTTGCAACCATCGCCCGTCCGTACGCAGAAGCGCTGTTTGGCGTGGCCGAAGCTGGTGACATCGCCGCCTGGTCCACGCTCGTGCAGGAGCTGGCACAGGTTGCGCGTCTGCCCGAAGTGCTGTCGATCGCCTCGAGCCCGAAAGTAAGCCGCGCCCAAGTCAGCGAACTGCTGCTGGCCGCGGTCAAGTCGCCGCTCAAGGACGACGCGCAAGCGAAGAATCTGGTGCAAATGCTGGTGGACAACCATCGCCTGCAATTGCTGCCGGAAATCGCTACGCAGTTCGAAGAGTTGAAGAATGCCCGCGAAGGGGCGGCCGATGTGCTGATCGTCAGCGCATTCCCGCTCGAAGGCGCGCAGTTGAACGACCTCGTCGCAAGTCTCGAACGCAAGTTCCACCGCAAGCTGAAGCCGACGGTCGAAGTCGACTCGTCGCTGATTGGCGGTGTGCGCGTGACGGTTGGCGACGAAGTGCTCGATACCTCGGTCCGCGCGCGGCTTGCCAGCATGCAGACGGCTCTGACGGCCTGAAGCGCGTAACGCGCTGAAGCGGCTGGCACGCAACAGAATTGACTATCAGGAGCGAATAATGCAACTCAATCCCTCTGAGATCAGCGAGCTGATCAAGAGCCGGATCCAGGGCCTTGACGCGAGCGCAGACGTTCGCAACCAGGGCACCGTGATCTCCGTGACCGACGGTATCGTGCGTATTCACGGCCTGTCGGAAGTGATGCAAGGCGAAATGCTCGAATTTCCGGGCAACACCTTCGGTCTCGCGCTGAACCTCGAGCGCGACTCGGTCGGCGCCGTGATTCTGGGTGAGTACGAACACATTTCGGAAGGCGACATCGTCAAGACGACGGGCCGTATTCTCGAAGTGCCGGTGGGTCCGGAACTGCTCGGCCGCGTGGTCGATGCACTCGGCAACCCGATCGACGGCAAGGGCCCGATCAACGCGAAGAAAACCGACGCAATCGAAAAGATTGCACCGGGCGTGATCTGGCGTAAGTCGGTTTCGGAACCGGTCCAAACCGGTCTGAAGTCGATCGACGCGATGGTGCCGGTTGGCCGTGGCCAGCGTGAGCTGATCATTGGCGACCGCCAGTGCGGCAAGACCGCAGTCGCTGTCGACGCGATCATCAACCAGAAGGGCAAGAACCTCTTCTGTATCTACGTCGCGATCGGCCAGAAGGCTTCGTCGATCATGAACGTGGTTCGCAAGCTGGAAGAAACCGGCGCGCTGGAATACACGATCGTCGTGGCCGCTTCGGCTTCGGAATCGGCAGCGATGCAGTACCTCGCACCGTACGCCGGCTGCACGATGGGCGAATACTTCCGCGACCGCGGTCAAGACGCGCTGATCGTGTATGACGATTTGACCAAGCAAGCCTGGGCATACCGTCAGATCTCGCTGCTGCTGCGCCGCCCGCCGGGCCGTGAAGCTTACCCGGGCGACGTGTTCTATCTGCACTCGCGTCTGCTGGAACGTGCGGCTCGCGTCTCGGAAGACTACGTCGAGAAGTTCACGAACGGCGAAGTGAAGGGCAAGAGCGGTTCGCTGACGGCACTGCCGGTCATTGAAACGCAAGCCGGCGACGTGACCGCATTCGTTCCGACGAACGTGATCTCGATTACCGACGGCCAGATCTTCCTGGAAACCGACCTTTTCAACGCAGGTATCCGCCCGGCAATTAACGCCGGCGTGTCGGTGTCGCGCGTTGGTGGTGCGGCTCAGACGAAGGTCGTGAAGAAGCTGTCGGGCGGTATCCGTACCGACCTCGCGCAGTACCGTGAGCTGGCTGCGTTCGCGCAGTTCGCGTCGGACCTCGACGAAGCGACCCGCAAGCAACTGGAGCGCGGCCGCCGCGTGACGGAACTGCTGAAGCAGCCGCAATATCAACCGCTGCAAGTGTGGGAACTGGCGGTCGCGCTGTTCGCCGCGAACAACGGTTACCTCGACGATCTGGAAGTCTCGCAAGTGCTGCCGTTCGAAAAGGGCCTGCGCGAGCATCTGAAGTCGAGCCACGCTGACCTGGTCAAGCGCATCGAAGATACCAAGGAACTCTCGAAGGACGACGAAGGCCTGCTGCACACGGCCCTCAAAGACTTCAAGAAGTCCGGCGCTTATTGATCCGCGAGTGATCCGCAAGGCATAAACGGACCTTGAAGCGGCGCGGGCCGCATGAGAATGCTCCCGCGCTGCTTCGATGGGCCCGAGTCAGCGCTAAAGCGCTAACTCGGGCCGACAAGGAGCAAGCAATGGCTGGAATGAAGGAAATTCGCGGCAAGATCAAGAGCGTGCAAAACACGCGCAAGATCACGAAAGCGATGGAGATGGTGGCCGCATCGAAGATGCGCCGCGCTCAGGAGCGCATGCGCGCTGCTCGCCCGTATGCCGACAAGGTCCGCGATATCGCTGCACACATGAGCCGTGCGAACCCGGAGTATCGTCACCCGTTCATGGTGTCGAACGAAGGCGCGAAGGCGGCCGGCATCATCCTCGTGACGACCGACAAGGGTCTGTGCGGCGGCATGAACACCAACGTGCTGCGTGCGTCGGTGCAGAAGTTCAAGGAACTGGAAGGCCAGGGCAAGACGATCGAAGCAACTGCGATCGGCACCAAGGGTCTGGGTTTCCTGAACCGTTTGCGCGCGAAGGTGGTGTCGAACGTCGTGCATCTGGGCGATACGCCGCATCTGGAAAAGCTGATCGGCGCGGTGAAGGTGCAGCTCGACCTGTACTCGGAAGGCAAGGTTTCGGCGGTGTACCTCGCGTACACGCGCTTCGTCAACACGATGAAGCAGGAGCCGGTGATCGAGCAACTGCTGCCGCTGTCGGCAGAACAGTTCGAGCGCAAGGAAGAAGACGGCACGACGCCGAGCACGCAGTGGGACTATATCTACGAGCCGGATGCGCAGGCCGTGGTGGACGAACTGCTGGTGCGTTATGTCGAAGCGCTGGTCTATCAGGCCGTCGCGGAAAACATGGCATCGGAGCAGTCGGCCCGCATGGTCGCGATGAAGGCCGCTTCGGACAATGCGAAGACGGTCATCAACGAACTGCAGCTCGTGTACAACAAGAGCCGTCAGGCCGCGATCACGAAAGAACTGTCGGAAATCGTCGGTGGCGCGGCGGCTGTCTGACCGTGACGGTCAAGCACACCGCTTCGTGTGCGCCGGTATGGCGCACCCACCGAAACTGCGCCTTTGCGCGAGTGAAGAATTGAGTATCTAAAGGAAAAGCGATGAGTACTACTGCTTTGGTAGAAGGCAAGATCGTACAGTGCATCGGCGCGGTGATCGACGTGGAATTTCCGCGTTCGGACATGCCGAAGATTTACGACGCGCTCATTCTCGAAGGTTCGGAACTGACCCTCGAAGTCCAGCAACAACTGGGCGACGGCGTTGTCCGTACCATCTGTCTGGGTGCATCGGACGGCCTGCGTCGCGGTACGGTTGTGAAGAACACGGGTAAGCCGATCAGCGTGCCGGTCGGCAAGCCGACCCTCGGCCGGATCATGGACGTGCTGGGTCGCCCGATCGACGAAGCCGGCCCGATCAACTCGGACGTGGTGCGCGGTATTCACCAGAAGGCTCCGGCGTTCGACGAACTGTCGCCGTCGACCGAACTGCTCGAAACCGGCATCAAGGTTATCGACCTGATCTGCCCGTTCGCTAAGGGCGGCAAGGTGGGTCTGTTCGGTGGCGCCGGTGTGGGCAAGACCGTGAACATGATGGAACTGATCAACAACATCGCTAAGGAACACGGTGGTTACTCCGTGTTCGCCGGTGTTGGCGAGCGTACCCGCGAAGGGAACGACTTCTATCATGAAATGAAGGACTCGAACGTTCTCGACAAGGTCGCGCTGGTGTACGGCCAGATGAATGAGCCGCCGGGCAACCGTCTGCGCGTGGCGCTGACCGGCCTGACGATGGCTGAGCACTTCCGTGACGAAGGTCTGGACGTGCTGTTCTTCGTCGACAACATCTACCGTTTCACGCTGGCAGGCACGGAAGTGTCGGCACTGCTCGGCCGTATGCCGTCGGCAGTGGGCTATCAGCCTACTTTGGCTGAAGAAATGGGCAAGCTGCAGGAGCGTATTACGTCGACCAAGACCGGCTCGATCACGTCGGTTCAGGCCGTGTACGTCCCTGCGGATGACTTGACCGACCCGTCGCCGGCTACAACTTTCGGCCACCTCGACGCAACCGTCGTGTTGTCGCGTGACATCGCTTCGCTGGGTATCTACCCGGCAGTCGACCCGCTCGATTCGACCTCGCGTCAGATCGACCCGAACGTGATCGGCGAAGAGCACTACGCGATCACGCGTGGCGTGCAGCAAACGCTGCAGCGCTACAAGGAACTGCGCGACATTATCGCGATTCTGGGCATGGACGAACTCGCGCCGGAAGACAAGCTCGCCGTCGCGCGCGCTCGTAAGATCCAGCGTTTCCTGTCGCAGCCGTTCCACGTTGCTGAAGTGTTCACGGGCTCGCCGGGCAAGTACGTGCCGCTGAAGGAAACGATCCGTGGCTTCAAGATGATCGTTGAAGGCGAGTGCGACCACCTGCCGGAACAAGCGTTCTACATGGTCGGCACGATCGACGAAGCCTTCGAAAAGGCCAAGAAGATCCAGTAAAGGTCGGGTGTAACGAAGCGGGCGCCGGCCTCGCGCGTATCGCTACCGAACGGTAGCGGAACGCAAAGCCGGCGCCTCTTACTACGTTCAACCCAGCCTTGCATGAGACGAGGGGAAGCGCTAAAGCGCCCACTCTCGTCGACAGGAGTCGACACTTATGGCAACTATTAAAGTAGACGTCGTCAGCGCGGAAGAGCAGATCTTCTCGGGCCAGGCGAAGTTCGTCGCACTGCCGGGCGAAGCAGGTGAACTCGGCATTCTGCCGGGCCACACGCCGCTCATTACGCGGATTCGTCCGGGTGCGGTGCGCATTGAAGCTGAAAACGGCGAAGAAGAGTTTGTGTTCGTCGCCGGCGGCATCCTCGAAATCCAGCCGGGCGCTGTGACGGTTCTCGCCGACACCGCGATTCGTGGCAAGGATCTCGACGAAGCCAAGGCTGAAGATGCACGCAAGCGTGCAGAAGAAGCGCTGCAGAACACGGGTTCGAACCTCGAGTACGCCACCGCGCAAGCGGAACTGGCGTACGCGACGGCGCAGCTCGCTGCGATCCAGCGTCTGCGCAAGCTGCGCGGTCAGAACTAAACAGCGGTTAAGCGTTTCTAGGACTAAGCGGCGTGTGTCGCTGCCTCCGGCGGAACGGTAAGAATGAAAAAGGGCTCCTGATAGGAGCCCTTTTTTACGTCCGCTTGCTGAACGGTGTGACGCGTCAGGCTTTAGGGTCGTTCTGAACGAACGCCTGCATGTTAAGACGCGTCAGTCGGTCCTGGTTTCGATTCAGATGCATGTTGGCGATATCCGTCTCGGCGTGATACGGGACACCCGCATAACGATTCAGATACGCGCCAAAACGCGACCAGTTCCTATCACCTTGCGAGAGCGTCGAATCGTGAACATCGTTCATGAAGGTCCTATATTCCGACGACGACGCTTCGGCGTTCGTCATCTTGCCGTTTTGAACGCGATTGAGATTGGTCGATATCCGGTCGAAGGCCTGGTCGGATAGGCCAACCTGCAATCGCGAAAGTCCATCGTTCACGAGTTTGACGCTGTTTGCGTAGCTCCCCGGATCGCTGGCACTTCGGATCACGCCGAGTTGGGCGCCGAGCGTTTGGCGGTTGGTGTTGCGGTCCGCCTCGCTGTAACTCGACGAGTTGGCCGGTGTCTTGTCGAAAAGACCGCCGCCCTTGAGTCCCACGTTGCTATGCAGCGTGAAGTTGCCGTCGGCATCACGCCGTATCGGGTATTGGGGTTTGTAGGCCCTGTCGGGCTGCCAGACGCGCAAAGTGCCGTTGTCGGCGTCATCGCGCACCGGGTACCAGCCTGAATCGTGATGGAGGTATTGGCTGCCGCCCGCGTCACGATAGAGGTTCGGTTGCCGGGTGACCGGCGATAGCTCGCCTGCGGGGCGCTCCACGGCATAGGCGGCCGGAAAACCCGGCACCGGTTCGCGCAAGGCGGCACCGCTCGCCGCGTCGTGCGGATTCAATGCCGGCGTCGGCGCATCTAGTCGGTTTTGCGCGCACGCCATGTCTGCAGCCGGATGACAGGTGTTGCTGACTACTCTCATTTCAATTTCCTTCGAAGCGTCGAGTTCACGGCGTCGCCGGTCATCGCGCTGCCGGATAGGCCGACGTGGAATAGCCGCGGTGATTCGGGGCGCCACCCGGTCGCGAGCGACTAACGCATCGCGATCGTTCGGTTTGCCCGGGCGAACACGACAGCCACCGTGGTCGTTGTGCTTCGCCTGCATTCCGTGTCTCCATCTTCGCTGTGCTCGCCGAGCCCCGGGGACGCTAACCGCCCGCGCCATGACCACGGTCGACAACGCCACACAATTCGCCAATGGGCATGACGGGGTAACACCACCGGCCTGCGGTGCGGGTAAGACTTGATGCCGCCGCGCCAGGCGGTAATGGCACAATCGGCTTCAAATTCATTTCAATAGAGCAACGATTGCCTCTCGGAGACTTCACCATGGCAGCTCAGCTAACAGACGAAAGTGCGCTCATCGAGCCCCGCGACGGCATCTCTTATGTGCGCGGCTCGACGCAGGTCCCGCTCAGCGATGCGACGGTGAGTCAGTTTCTTCGGGACACCGCACAACGCTTTCCAACCAGGCCGGCCGTAGTTTTCCGGGAGCAGGGCATCCGCTGGACATGGCGGGAATTCGCCGACGAGGTCGACGTGCTCGCGTCGGGGCTGGCCGCGCTGGGCATCGTGAAAGGCGATCGCGTCGGGATCTGGTCACCCAACCGTGTCGAATGGTTGCTGACCCAGTTCGCCACCGCGCGGATCGGCGCCGTGCTGGTGAATATCAATCCCGCCTATCGTCTGGCCGAACTCGAATACGCGCTGAACAAGGTGGACTGCAAGGCGATCATTGCAGCAGAGCGCTTCAAGTCGTCGATGTATCTGCAGATGCTGCAGGAACTCGCCCCCGAGCTAGCGAGCGCTGCGCCCGGCAACCTGCATGCCGCGCGCCTGCCGGGGCTGCGGATCGTGATTCGCATGTGCGATACCGAGACGCCCGGCATGCTGTCGTTTTCGGAGGTGGTTGAGCAGGGCCGTGCGTCGCTCGACCCCGCGAAGCTCGACGCGGCCGCCGCGACGCTGCACGCCGACGAGCCGATCAATATCCAGTTCACCAGCGGCACGACCGGCAACCCGAAAGGCGCGACGCTGACGCATCGGAACGTCGTCAACAATGCGCGCTATATCGCGATGGCGATGCGCCTGAGCGAGCAGGACGGCCTGTGCATTCCAGTGCCGCTCTATCACTGCTTCGGCATGGTGCTGTCGGTGCTGGCGTGCGTGTCGGTTGGCGCCAACATGGTCTTTCCCGGCGAGGGCTTCGACCCGGCGGCGACGCTCGCCGCGGTCGCGGAAGAAAAGTGCACGGCGCTGCACGGCGTGCCGACCATGTTCATCGCCGAACTCGACCTCCCTGATTTCGCCACCTACGATTTGTCGCGCCTGCGCACCGGCATCATGGCCGGTTCGCCGTGCCCGATCGAGACGATGAAAAAGGTCGTCTCCAGAATGCACCTGAGCGAGATCACCATTGCTTACGGCATGACGGAAACGAGCCCGGTGTCGTTCCAGAGCTCGACCACGGACCCGCTGGACAAGCGAACGACGACCGTCGGCCGTATCCAGCCGCATCTCGAAGTGAAGATCGTCGACCCGCTCGGCGAGATCGTCCCGGTGGGCGAAACCGGCGAGCTTTGTACGCGCGGCTACTCGGTGATGCAAGGTTATTGGGGCGACGAGGCGAAGACGCGCGAAAGCATCGAAAATGGCTGGATGCATACCGGCGATCTGGCGACGCTCGACGCCGACGGCTACTGCAACATCGTCGGTCGTCTGAAAGACATGCTGATTCGTGGCGGCGAGAACATTTACCCGCGCGAGATCGAGGAGTTTCTGTTCCGCCACCCGAAGATCCAGAGCGTGCAGGTGTTCGGCGTGCCGGATGCGAAATACGGCGAGGAGGTTTGCGCGTGGGTGGTATTGCGTTCCGGAGAGCAGGCCACTGCGGAAGATATCCAGCAATTCTGCCAGGGGCAGATTGCGCACTACAAGGTGCCGAAGTACATCCGTTTCGTCGACGAATTGCCGATGACGGTGACCGGCAAGGTGCAGAAATTCATCATGCGCGAACGGATGATCAGCGAACTGAAGCTGCAGGAAAACAAGACGGCTTGACTTTAAGGCCGGCCGATCAACAGAAGCCGCGCCTGCAAGTCATCTTGCGGCGCGGCTTCCGGATCGAAAAGATTGGTCAAAACCGTTTGCTGTGCAAGCCCGCGCAAGCCACTAACTGGCTACGAACAGACTCCAACCGGCGCGATACCGCACCGCGCAAACGTTTGACCGGGCGAAAAAAAAGCGGGCCTGGAGCCCGCTAAAAACCACACGCTACGGGGTTAGCGCGAGGAGACCAAAGGTGGAACCCACTGAGACGACGCCCCAGCGTCGACTACGGCCCCAGCAGGGATGCCCCTTCACAGGGCTTCGGCATACGCCGACCGGCAAGTGCATCGTATCCGCTCACACCACGCACCCAGCCACATCCGTGTTGAAACCGTTGAGGGCATTGTGGGCGAATTAACCTACGAGCGCCGTAACAAAGTGTTTCAGGTTGTAACGCCCGCCAGATAAGGCGTTGCGGGACATATTGCCAAATAAAAATGTTTTAAACGTAATTATGACCGATGACTTACCCGCAATTTCATACGCATGATTGATGCTATTCGCGACGCATGGTGCGGTGTAGTCCATTCAGTCGATTCCGCATGAAATGGTTGCATCCTCATCGTTTTTCTCAAGGATCGCCTGTGTTACATGGGATTTTCCAACTCGAGAAATTAATCAGAGAAAACGAACCGCGGCGTGCTGCATTGCGGAACGTCGAACCGACTAGAAGGCCGGAACGGGGCCAGCTCATCAGAGGCAATCCGGCCACATTGTTCGGCTTTCGCTTAACTCGTCGGCGTTCCGTTACATGATCGAGTGGGCGATGCGGCCCTATCAATGCGTCGAACCGCCGTCCCTCCGTCAAATAAACCGACCGCGCCGCTCAACCTCGAAGGTTTATTTCAGCCACTTATCCGAGATCGCCTGATACTCGCCCGTCGCGCGTGCGAGGTGCAGCCACTGGTCAACGTACTGCTGGAACGTCACGTCGCCGCGCGGCAGCAGCCAGGCTTTCTCGCCGTACTGGAATGGCTTGTCGGGATGTACCGAACACAGACCCGGATTCAGCTTTTGCTGCAGCAAGGTTTCCGACGCGTCCGTCACCATCACGTCGGCCTTGCCGGCCAGAATCTGCTTGAAGACCGTCACGTTGTCCGGATAGACGGTGAGGTTCGCATGCGGAAAGTATTGCTTCGCGAACCGTTCGTTGGTGCCGCCCGGATTGACGATCACACGAGTGCCCGGTTGGTCGATCTGCGCGACGGTTTGATACTTGTTGACGTCGTCGCAGCGCACGATCGGCGTTTTGCCGTCCACCATGTACGCCTGCGTGAAGAACGCGCGCTTTTGCCGTTCGAGTGTCGGCGACACGCCGCCCATGCCGATATCGCATTTGGCGACGAAGTCGTTCATCAGATTCGACCACGACGTTTTGACGTACTCCACCTTCACGCCGAGCGACTTGGCGAGCGACTCCGTCATGTCGATGTCGATGCCCTCGAACTGGCCGTCCGGCTTGTAGAACGAGTAGGGCTTGTAGTCGCCGGTCGTGCAGGCGCGCAGTGTGCCGCGCGCAAGAATATCGTCGAGCCGGGAGGGCGCCGCGGCGGTGCTGGTCTGCGCCACGGCCACGCCTGCGTGCATCAAAACACCGGCCAGTGCGCCGAGCAGTGCGAGTGCTGCCTTGTTCATGGAGTCTCCTTGTTTGCGTGTAATTGTCCGGTAAGGTCGTCGGATAATAGCCCGGCGTTTCGGGGTTGAACATTAGCCGTTCAGCCAGGTACGCATCGGTATTGGGCGCCGCCAGCCGCGCCCACCGGCCGGTTGCGCAACAGTTATTGCCCGCATCAAGCGCGATGCCGGGAGCCGGGTCCGGTAAAATGCCCCTTTGCCCTCAGTCGTACGCACCGTGGCCCATAAACTCCTGAACGACACTTTCCTGCGCGCGCTACTGCGCCAGCCGACCGACTACACGCCGATCTGGCTGATGCGGCAAGCTGGCCGCTATCTGCCGGAATACAACGCCACACGTGGCCGTGCGGGCAGCTTCCTGGGGCTCGCGAAGAACCCGGCGTTCGCAACGGAAGTCACGCTGCAGCCGCTCGAACGCTATCCGCTCGACGCCGCGATTCTGTTTTCCGACATCCTCACGGTGCCGGACGCCATGGGCCTCGGCCTCGAGTTCGTGACGGGAGAGGGGCCGAAATTCGCCCGCCCGGTACGTACCGAAGACGACGTCGCGCGTCTCGCCGTGCCGGATATCGACGCCACGCTGCGCTATGTGACCGACGCCGTGCGTGAAATCCGCACCGCGCTCACCGACGCGCAAGGCCGTCAGCGCGTGCCGCTGATCGGCTTTTCGGGTAGCCCGTGGACGCTCGCCTGCTACATGGTCGAAGGCGGCGGTTCGGCCGACTTCCGCACCGTCAAATCGATGCTGTACGCGCGTCCGGACCTGATGCACCGCATTCTCGAGATCAATGCGCGCTCGGTGGCGGCGTATCTGAACGCGCAGATCGAAGCCGGCGCGCAAGCCGTCATGATTTTCGACACGTGGGGCGGGGCGCTGGCGGACGGCATCTACCAACGTTTCTCGCTGCAGTACATCCAGCAGGTGGTGAGCCAGTTGAAGCGCGATCACGACGGCGAAAAAGTGCCGGTGATCACCTTCACGAAGGGCGGCGGCCTGTGGCTCGACGAGATCGCCGAGATCGGCGTGGATGCGGTCGGCCTCGACTGGACCGTGAATCTCTCCAAAGCGCGCGAGCGTGTCGGCGGTAAGGTGGCCCTGCAGGGCAATATCGACCCGTCCGTGCTGTTTGCGCCGCCGGCGGCGATCCGCATGGAAGCGCGTGCCGTGCTCGACAGCTTCGGCAATCATCCGGGCCATGTCTTCAATCTGGGCCATGGCATCTCGCAATTCACGCCGCCGGAAAATGTCGCAGAGCTCGTTGACGAAGTGCATCGTCATAGCCGGGCGATTCGAAGCGGCGCGCATGCACCGGCGTGATGCTGTAATCGTTACCGTTTTTGCTGCAACGCGGCGAAGTGGGCTCTCGCTCTAAGGGAAAATTGGCATGCCACAGGCCGTCAGACGGCGGTCCTGCGAAAGTCAAGACTTGACTTATGCACATTCTTCACGCTGCGGCGCGGTAGAAGCTTTCGTCGTACGGTGGCCCTTGCACTTTGCCGGCGCATTTGATCCAAGCCTTGTCTGGCAAGGGTTTCAAGGGTTCACGGCAAAGTGTGCGGAAACCCACAGAAGGCCGCTGCGGCGCGCTTCGCGGCCCTTTCCAGCGAAGTTCTCAACAAAGTTATCCACAGGCACGCGGACCGATTGCAATTGTTCAGCCGAATCCAAAACTTAGCGCCGAAATTGAAGTTTTACTTTAACTTCGACGGGTTCGGCACGTGCTCAACGTGCACGGAGATGCGGCGTCGTGCCGCGCCGGCGCATCCGCTTCGGCTTGCCGCGTGAGCGACGTGTTCGTCCGTGTTGCGCTGGATCATCCGCTGCCGACTCTGTTCGACTACCGGTGCGACACGCCCGAACTTGCCGAACCCGGCATGCTGGTCAGCGTGCCGTTCGGCAAGCGCCACGTGGTGGGGCTCGTCTGCGAAGTAACCGCTCACAGTGACGTGCCCGCCGACCGGCTCCGCGCCGTGAGCGCCGTGTGCACGGCGTGTCCGCCGGTGTCGGCGGAATGGCTCGCGCTGGCCGGCTTCGCAGCGGATTACTATCAACGCGGTCTCGGCGAAGTCGCGCTGCCCGCGCTGCCTCAAGCGCTGAGGGACGCCTCGCGTTGGTCGCGCCTGTTTGCGCCCGAAGAGCGCTACAGCCTCACGGCCGAAGGGCGTGCGGCTTTGCCCGACGCATTGCCGGCGCGCGCCAGCGCGCTGCGCAAGCTCGCCCAGGCACTCACCGAAGCCGATTTCCTGCTAGCCGCCGACGCCCGCGCGCTGCATCCCAAAGCAATCGCCACCTTCGAAGCGTGGCAAGGGCAAGGCTGGGTTGCGCTGGAAGTGATCGAAGCCGCCGCCGTAGTCGGCGCGGCGGCCCCACCCGAGACGCCAGCGCCCACGCTACCCACGCTCACCGACGAACAGGCCGCCGCCGTTGAAGCCATTCGCGACGCGAACGGTTTCGCGCCGTTCCTGCTGCACGGCGTGACGGGCAGCGGCAAAACCGAGGTCTATCTTCGCGCGCTCGCCGAGATTCTCGCGGCCAAACCGGACGCGCAAGCGCTCGTCCTCGTCCCCGAAATCAATCTGACGCCGCAGTTCGAGGCAGCCTTCCGCGCCCGCTTCGCCGCGCTCGAAGGGACGTCGATCGTCACGCTGCACAGCGGTCTCGCCGAAGGCGAACGCGCGCGCAACTGGTTCGCCGCACACACCGGCCGCGCCCGTATCGTACTCGGCACGCGACTCGCGATCCTCGCGTCGCTGCCAAAGCTGGCGGTGATCGTCGTCGATGAAGAACACGATCCGGCGTACAAGCAGCAGGAAGGCTTGCGCTATTCGGCGCGCGATCTGGCGATTTACCGCGCCAAGCAGCTCGGTTTGCCGGTCGTGCTCGGCTCGGCGACGCCGTCGCTGGAAAGCTGGTGGCAGGCCGACCAGGGGCGCTACAAGCGCCTCACGCTGTCGCGCCGCGCGGTGGCGGACGCCGTGCTGCCGACCGTCCGGCTGATCGATCTGGAAGAAGAGCGACGGCGCGGACGGGCGTCGGTGGAAGGTCTGTCGGGGCCGCTGATCGCTGCGCTGAAGGCCCGGCTCGAACGCGGCGAGCAAAGCCTCGTGTTTCTGAACCGTCGCGGCTATGCGCCGCAACTCGCGTGCGATGCCTGCGGTTGGGTCGCCGGCTGTCCGCGCTGTAGCGCTTACGTGGTTTTGCACAAGCCGGAGCGCGCGCTGCGTTGTCACCATTGCGGTTGGGAGTCGCGCATTCCGCGCTCGTGCCCGGACTGCGGCAATGTCGACATCGAGCCGATGGGGCGCGGCACGCAACGCGTCGAAGAAACGCTCGCGAGCGCGGTGCCCGGCGCCCGCGTGTTGCGCATCGACGCCGACAGCACGCGCCGCAAAGGCAGCGCGCAGGCGCTGTTCTCCGACGTTCACGCCGGCGAGGTCGATATTCTGGTCGGTACGCAGATGATCGCGAAGGGCCACGACTTTCAGCGCGTGTCGCTGGTGGGCGTGCTGAACGCCGACACCGCGCTGTTTTCGCACGACTTCCGCGCGAGCGAGCGCCTCTTTGCGCAACTGATGCAGGTGAGCGGCCGCGCCGGCCGGTCAGGTTTGCCCGGCGAAGTGCTGGTGCAGACGCGTTATCCGCGCCATGCGCTGTATCACGCGTTGGGTCGTCACGACTACGTCGGCTTCGCCAATTCGACCTTGGCCGAGCGCCGCGACGCGCATTTGCCGCCGTTCGTTTATCAGGCGCTGCTGCGCGCCGAAGGGCGCACGCTCGAGGCCGCGATCGCGTTCCTGCAACAGGCCGCGGCGGCGTTGACCGGCATTCCGGCCGCTGAACGCGTAACCGTCTACGACGCGGTGCCGCTCACCATCGTCAAGGTGATGCACGTGCATCGCGCGCAGTTGCTGATCGAAAGCGCTTCAAGGGCGGCTTTGCAGGCGACGTTGCGCGCGTGGCAACCGCTGCTGCGCGGCTTGAAAGGCGTGCTGCGCTGGAGTGTCGAAGTCGATCCGCTCGACATCTGACGACCGCGCCGTACCACCCGCGCTACTCAAATCAATCGTTCAACGCCGTCCGCGTATCGCCAGCCGATGCACGCGATGCCGCGCGCGTGCGTCCTTCGACCGCCGCGCGTTTGTCCGCACCGCCGGTTGCGCCACGAATAAACAGCACCGCGCAAGTCGCACACATTGCCCAGATACCCAATACCACCAGCCACTTTTCCATTTCACCGATCCTCTAAAACGCCAAACCCCGTTTCGTTTTTTTTGCGTGCCGTGAGGCCGCTTGCCGCCATGTTCTCTATAACGGCGCGCCGTCCCGTTTGATAAGGGTAAAAGCAAAAAGAATCACGCCAGGGAAAGTACTGACCGCAACCCGCTCCGCCGCACGCGGTGCCATCGGGCGCAAACCCGCGCCCCGCAAGGGTTTAAAGAAGGTGCAACCATATACCCGGTATGGTTGCACCTTTTTATTGAGAGGCGTACGATTCGCCAACTTTTAGTCTTTCGCCGGGCATTCGCCTGGTATCCGAAGAAGGAAACATGGCTAGCACCACCCTTGGCGTCAAGGTCGACGACCTCCTGCGTTCCCGGCTGAAAGATGCCGCCACTCGCCTCGAACGCACTCCGCATTGGCTCATCAAGCAGGCGATCTTCGCTTACCTCGAAAAGATCGAGCACGGCCAATTGCCGCCCGAGTTGTCCGGGGTGATGGGTTCCGCCGATCTGGCCGATGGCGCTGCAGTCGAACAGGAAGAAGACGGTGCCTCGCATCCGTTCCTCGACTTCGCGCAAAACGTGCAACCGCAGTCGGTGCTGCGCGCGGCGATCACGGCGGCTTACCGCCGTCCGGAGCCGGAGTGCGTGCCGTTCCTGCTGGGTCAGGCGCGCTTGCCGGCCAACCTCGCCGGCGACGTGCAAGCCATGGCTCACAAGCTGGTCGAGACGCTGCGCACGAAGAGCAAGGGCGGTGGCGTCGAAGGGCTGATCCACGAGTTCTCGCTGTCGAGCCAGGAAGGTGTGGCGCTGATGTGCCTCGCCGAAGCGCTGCTGCGCATTCCCGACCGCGCAACCCGCGACGCGCTGATTCGCGACAAGATCAGCAAGGGCGACTGGAAGTCGCACGTCGGCCAGGCGCCGTCGCTGTTCGTCAACGCCGCGACGTGGGGTTTGATGATCACCGGCAAGCTGGTGACGACCAATAGCGAAACGAGTCTTTCGTCGGCGCTCACGCGTTTGATCGGCAAGGGCGGCGAACCGCTGATCCGCAAGGGCGTGGACATGGCGATGCGCCTGATGGGCGAGCAGTTCGTCACGGGCGAGAACATCTCCGAAGCGCTGGCCAACAGCCGCAAGTACGAAGCGCGCGGTTTCCGCTACTCGTACGACATGCTCGGCGAAGCGGCGACCACCGAAGCCGACGCGCAGCGCTACTACGCGTCGTACGAGCAGGCGATCCACGCGATCGGCAAGGCTGCCGGCGGCCGTGGCATCTACGAAGGCCCGGGTATCTCGATCAAGCTCTCCGCGCTGCACGCACGCTATTCGCGTTCGCAGCAGGAACGCACGATGAGCGAACTGCTGCCGCGCGTGCGCTCGCTCGCGATCCTCGCGCGCCGTTACGACATCGGTTTGAACATCGACGCCGAAGAAGCCGACCGCCTCGAAATCTCGCTGGATCTGCTCGAAGCGCTGTGCTTCGATCCGGAACTGGCGGGCTGGAACGGCATTGGTTTCGTGATCCAGGCATATCAGAAGCGCTGCCCGTTCGTGATCGATTACGTGATCGATCTGGCGCGCCGCAGCCGTCATCGCGTGATGGTGCGCCTCGTGAAGGGCGCGTACTGGGACACCGAAATCAAGCGTGCGCAAGTGGACGGCCTTGAAGGCTATCCGGTCTACACGCGCAAGATCTACACGGACGTGTCGTACCTCGCCTGCGCGAAGAAGCTGCTCGGCGCGCCGGACGCGGTGTATCCGCAGTTCGCCACGCACAACGCGCACACGTTGTCGGCGATCTATCACCTCGCGGGCAACAACTACTATCCCGGCCAGTATGAGTTCCAGTGCCTGCACGGCATGGGCGAACCGCTGTACGAGGAAGTGACCGGCCGCGACAAACTGAACCGTCCGTGCCGCGTGTACGCGCCGGTCGGCACGCATGAAACGCTGCTCGCGTACCTCGTGCGCCGTCTGCTGGAGAACGGCGCGAACACGTCGTTCGTGAATCGTATCGCCGACGAAAACGTCGCCATCAAAGACCTGATTGCCGATCCGTCCGACGAAGCGTCGAAGATCACGCCGCTCGGCGCGCCGCACGCGAAGATTCCGCTGCCGCGCAATCTGTTCGGCGCGGAGCGTCTCAATTCGATGGGCCTCGATCTGTCGAACGAACACCGGCTGGCTTCGCTGTCGTCGGCGTTGCTGGCGAGCGCGCATCATCCGTGGCGCGCCACGCCGATGCTCGAAGACAACGAGATCGCCGTGGGCACCGCACGCGACGTGCGCAATCCCGCCGATCAGCGCGACCTCGTCGGCACCGTCGTCGAATCGACGCCGGAGCACGTGAGTGCCGCATTGGCGCACGCAGTGGCCGCCGCGCCGATCTGGCAAGCCACGCCGGTCGATGCGCGCGCCGATTGCCTCGCTCGCGCCGCCGATCTGCTCGAAGCGCAGATGCATACGCTGATGGGTCTGGTGGTTCGCGAAGCCGGTAAGTCGCTGGCGAACGCGGTCGCGGAAATCCGCGAAGCGATCGACTTCCTGCGTTACTACTCGACGCAGATTCGCAACGAGTTTTCGAACGACACGCATCGTCCGCTCGGACCGGTGGTCTGTATCAGCCCGTGGAATTTCCCGCTGGCGATTTTCATGGGCCAGGTGGCCGCGGCGCTGGCCGCCGGCAACACTGTGCTCGCCAAGCCGGCTGAACAGACGCCGCTGATCGCCGCGCAAGCCGTGCGCATTCTGCGCGAAGCCGGCGTACCGGCTGGCGCGGTGCAATTGCTGCCGGGCAATGGCGAAACGGTCGGCGCCGCGTTGGTGGCCGATCCGCGCACCCGCGCGGTGATGTTCACCGGTTCGACCGAAGTCGCGCGCCTGATCAACAAGACGCTGTCGAATCGCCTCGATCCGGACGGCAAGCCGATTCCGCTGATCGCCGAAACGGGCGGCCAGAACGCGATGATCGTCGACTCGTCGGCGCTCGCCGAACAGGTCGTGGCGGACGTGCTGCAGTCGTCGTTCGATTCGGCTGGTCAACGGTGTTCCGCGTTGCGCGTTCTTTGTTTGCAGGACGATATCGCGGACCGTACGCTCGAAATGCTGACCGGCGCGATGCGCGAACTGGCGGTGGGCAATCCGGACCGTTTGTCGATCGACGTCGGCCCCGTGATCGACCTCGACGCGAAGCGCGGTATCGACGCGCACGTCGCGGCGATGCGCGAGAAAGGTCGCAAGATCGAACAACTGCCGATGCCGGACGGCTGCGCCCAAGGCACCTTCGTACCGCCGACGCTGATCGAACTCGACAGCATCGACGAACTGAAGCGTGAAGTGTTCGGCCCGGTGCTGCACGTGGTGCGTTATCGCCGCAGCCAGCTGGACAAGTTGCTCGAACAGATCCGCACGACGGGTTACGGCCTGACGCTCGGCATTCACACGCGAATCGACGAAACGATCGCTCACGTGATCAGCCGCGCGCACGTCGGCAATATTTATGTGAACCGCAACGTGATCGGCGCGGTGGTGGGTGTGCAGCCGTTCGGCGGCGAAGGTTTGTCGGGCACGGGTCCGAAAGCGGGCGGCGCGTTGTATTTGCAGCGTCTGCTGGCCACGCGTCCGGCCGGTTTGCCGAAGTCGCTGGCGCAGTCGTTGATCGCCGACGTACCGCAAGGCGGTGAAAACAGCGACAATCCGTCCGCCGCGCTGACCGCGTTGCGTGACTGGCTGATCGCCGAACGTCAGCCGCAATTGGCCGCACGTTGCGACGGCTATCTGTCGCATGTACCGGCCGGCGCGACGGCGGTATTGTCGGGGCCCACCGGCGAGCGCAATACCTACACGCTGGGCGCACGCGGCACCGTGCTGTGTGTCGCGTCGACGGCGAGCGGCGCGCGCGTGCAGTTCGCCGCGGCGCTGGCTACGGGAAATCGTGCGTTGTTCGAAGGCGCGGCTGGCGAACAATTGGTGTCGCAACTGCCCGCCTCGCTGAAGTCGCATGCGAGCGTGAAGAAGAGTGCCGACACACCCTTCGACGCCGTGCTGTTCGAAGGCGATAGCGACGAATTGCTCGCGCTGGTTAAGGAAGTGGCGAAGCGCACCGGGCCGATCGTGTCGGTGCAAGGTGTCGCGGCGCGCGCGCTGGAAAGCGGCGACGAAGACTACGCGCTGGAGCGTCTGCTGACGGAACGCTCGGTCAGCGTGAATACCGCGGCAGCCGGCGGTAATGCGAATTTGATGACGATTGGTTGAGCGACCCTCTTTCCGATCTTTTCAACAAAACGGAAGCGGTACGGCGACCCCGAAACCGCTCCATCCACACCTGGTACCAAGGAGAAGCTATGCAATACAAGATGAAACAGCTGGCAGGCGCCGCATTGGTTGCGGCGATGTCGCTGGCGGGGACGGCTAACGCTCAATCGACGGAAGACGTGAAGGTCGGTTTCGCCGGCCCGATGACGGGTGCGCAGGCGCACTACGGCAAGGACTTTCAGAACGGTATCGTGCTGGCCGTGGAAGACATGAACGCGAGCAAGCCGATGATCGGCGGCAAGCAGGTTCGTTTCGTGCTGGATTCGGCCGACGACCAGGCTGACCCGCGCACCGGCACGACCGTCGCGCAGAAGCTGGTGGATGACGGTATCAAGGGCATGCTGGGCCACTTCAATTCGGGCACCACGATTCCGGCGTCGCGCATTTACGCGAACGCGGGCATCCCCGAAATCGCCATGGCAACGGCGCCGGAATACACGCAGCAAGGCTTCAAGACCACGTTCCGCATGATGACGTCCGACACGCAGCAAGGTTCGGTCGCCGGCACGTTCGCGGTCAAGACGCTGGGCATGAAGAAAATCGTGATCGTCGACGACCGCACGGCTTACGGCCAGGGTCTGGCGGATCAGTTCGAGAAGGCAGCGAAGGCTGCGGGCGGCCAGGTTGTCGATCGTGAATACACGAACGACAAGGCTGTCGACTTCAAGTCGATCCTGACGAAGCTGAAGTCGGTCCAGCCGGATCTGATCTATTACGGCGGCGCGGATTCGCAAGCAGCGCCGATGGTCAAGCAGATGAAGGCACTGGGCATCAAGGCGCCGCTGATGGGCGGCGAAATGGTCCACACGCCGACGTTCATCCAGATCGCGGGTGACGCAGCGAACGGCACGGTGGCATCGCTCGCCGGCCTGCCGCTGGAACAGATGCCGGGCGGCAAGGACTACGTTGCGAAGTACAAGAAGCGTTTCAACGAGGACGTGCAAACGTACTCGCCGTACGCTTATGACGGCGCAATGGCGATGTTCGACGCAATGAAGAAGGCGAACTCGACCGATCCGGCGAAGTACCTGCCGCTGCTCGCGAAGACTTCGATGCCGGCAGTGACGTCGTCGAACCTGGCTTACGACGGCAAGGGCGACCTGAAGAACGGCGGCATCACGCTGTACAAGGTGGTAGATGGTAAGTGGACGACGCTGCAAAGCGTGGGCGGGAAGTAAGTTTCCGTTCGAGCATGTGCGCGTCACGTCGTGATTTGACGTGATGCTTGATGCGAAAAAGCCCTGCGATTCTCTGAATCGCAGGGCTTTTTATGGGTAGCTTCGCTGCATGCGTCGCGTGCCAAATCCGCGCTACGCTTCCCCGCGCAACTTCCTCCCCTGCTCGCGAATCTGCTCCAACGTCGCCCCCGGCGTACTCGCTTCCTGCGGCATGCGGATCTCGATCACCGCCGCGCGCTTCGCTTCCATCGCGCGTTGCAAGGCCGGCAGAAAATCTTCCGTGCGCTCCACGGTTTCACCGTGCGCGCCGAACGATCGCGCGAACGCCGCGAAGTCCGGATTGGTCAATCCCGTGCCATGCACGCGCCCAGGATAATGCCGCTCCTGATGCATGCGGATCGTGCCGAAGTGGCCATTGTTCACGACGATAAAAAGCACATGCAGGTCGTACTGCATCGCCGTCGCGAGTTCTTGCGCCGACATCATGAAGCAGCCGTCACCGGCTAACGCAACCACGGCGCGCTGCGGGTAAAGCGACTTCGCCGCGATCGCCGCCGGCACACCGTAGCCCATCGCGCCGCTCGTCGGCGCGAGCTGCGAGCGATAGTGCCGATACGAAAAATGCCGATGCAGCCACGTCGCGTAATTGCCCGCGCCGTTCGTGAGAATCGCGTCGTCCGGTAGATGCGCGCGCAACTGCTGGATCACTTCGCCCATCTGCACATCGCCCGGAATCTGGCGCGGCTTGCGCCAGTCGAGATACGCGCGGTGCGCTTCGTCCGCCGCGCCTCGCCAGGCGAGCGCGTCGTTAGAGGCGGGTTTCATTGCCGCCAGCATCGCCGCCAACTCGGGCATACCGGAGACGATCGGCAGATCCGCGGCATACACGCGTCCCAATTCCTCCGCGCCTTGATGGACGTGAACGAGCGTCTGCTTCGTCTTCGGAATGTCCAGCAACGTGTAGCCATTCGTCGTGGCCTCGCCCAGACGTGGTCCGATCGCAAGTAGCAGATCCGCGTCGTGGATACGCTTTGCGAGCGCCGGATTGATGCCGAGGCCGACATCGCCCGCATAGTTCGGATGCTCGTTGTCGAGCGTGTCCTGAAAGCGGAACGCGAGCCCGACCGGCAACTGCCAGTTCTCGACGAAGCGCCGGAAATCCGCGCAGGCCTCCGGCGTCCAGCCGCTGCCGCCCGCGATCACCATGGGCCGTTGCGCGCCTTCCAGCAGTTGCCGCAATGTGTCGATCTGCGCGACCGACGGCGACGCCGCCACGCGCCGATAAGCCGGCGCGCCGGCCACGACATCGCACGCCTCGCTCAGCACATCTTCCGGCAAGGACAACACCACCGGCCCAGGCCGTCCCGACGTCGCGGTGTGAAACGCATGACTCAGATATTCGGGAATGCGCTTCGGATCGTCGATCTGCGCGACCCACTTCGCCATCTGACCGAACATGCGCCGATAGTCGATCTCCTGGAACGCCTCGCGATCCAGATGCTCGCGCGCGCATTGGCCGATCAGCAAAATCATCGGCGTGGAGTCCTGAAATGCGGTGTGCACACCGATCGATGCATGCGTGGCGCCCGGCCCGCGCGTGACGATCGCGATGCCCGGGCGGCCGGTCAATTTGCCGACGGCTTCGGCCATATTCGCGGCGGCGGCTTCGTGACGGCAAACGACGGTCTGGATGCGTTCCGTCTCATCGTGCAGCGAATCCAGCACAGCGAGAAAACTCTCGCCGGGTACACAGAAAACACGTTCGACACCGTGCGTGAGCAAGGCATCGACAACGAGACGCGCGCCAGTGGTTTGAGCGGCGACGGAACCTGAAACGGGAGCATTCGGCAGCGACATTGCGATGAAGCCTCCAGGCAGTACATGAGTGCGATCTGAGATTGCCGCATCGGCGAAGAGGGGGGCCGATCGGCGCTTCGACAGCTTACGCCGACAGCGCATGCACTGTCATGGCGCAGCGCAATGGGCGCACATACGGCGAAGCGTCATCGCCGAGCCATGCAACCGCGCGCCCATAAAAAAACGCGGACCGTAGCCCGCGTTCATCGTCATTCACCGTACAACACAGCGCTCAACATTCGACGATATTCACCGCCAAGCCGCCGCGCGAGGTTTCCTTGTACTTGGTCTTCATATCCGCGCCGGTCTGCATCATCGTCTTGATGACGGAGTCCAGCGACACGTAATGCGTGCCGTCTCCGCGCAGCGCCATGCGCGCGGCGTTGACCGCCTTGACCGAACCCATCGCATTGCGCTCGATACACGGAATCTGCACCATGCCGCCGACCGGATCGCACGTGAGCCCGAGGTTGTGCTCCATGCCGATCTCGGCCGCGTTCTCGACTTGCCTCGGCGTGCCGCCCATGACCGCGGCGAGCGCACCCGCCGCCATCGAACACGCGACGCCTACTTCGCCCTGACAACCCACTTCCGCACCCGAAATCGACGCATTCAGCTTGTACAGAATGCCGATCGCCGCGGCCGTCAGCAGGAAATCGATCACGCCTTGCTGGTTCGAACCCGGCATGAAACGCACGTAGTAATGCAGCACCGCCGGGATGATGCCGGCCGCGCCGTTGGTCGGCGCGGTGACCACCCGGCCGCCCGCGGCGTTTTCTTCGTTGACGGCGATCGCGTAGAGATTGATCCAGTCGACCATCGACAACGGATCGCGCAGCGCGAGTTCCGGATTGCCCGACAACGCGCGATACAACTGCGGCGCACGGCGCTTCACCTGGAACGGTCCCGGCAGGTTGCCTTCGGCATCTGGATTGTTGATGCCGCAACCACGCGACACGCACGACTGCATCACGTCCCAGATCTTCATCAGGCCTGTGCGCGTTTCTTCTTCCGTATGCCAGACACGCTCGTTTTCCCACATCAACTGAGCAATGCTTTTGCCGGTCGATTCGCACAGCGCGAGCAGTTCATTGCCGCTGCGAAACGAGTGCGGCAGTTGATCGACGGCGCTCAGCACCTTCGTGTTCGGTGCGCCGGCCGTCACCACGAAACCGCCGCCTACCGACAGATAAGTCGACTCGCGCAGCGTCTCGCCTTGCGCGTCGAGCGCGCGCAGCTTCAGGCCGTTCGGATGCTCGGGTAGCGCCTGGCGATAAAACGAAATCTGCTCTTTCAGCACGAACGGCACCTCGTGCGTGCCGAGCAGCGCGAGCTTGCGCGTGACCCGCACAGCTTCGAGCCGCTGCGCGATCGTGTCCGGGTCGACGGTGTCGGGCGCGTCGCCCATCAGGCCGAGCATGACGCCGCGGTCCGTGCCGTGGCCCTTGCCGGTGGCGCCGAGCGAACCGTACAGATCCACCTTCACCGACGCGGTGTTGTCGAGCAGCCCGTCGCGTTCAAGCCCTTGAGCGAACATCAGCGCCGCGCGCATCGGCCCGACCGTATGCGAACTGGACGGACCAATGCCGATTTTGAAGAGATCGAACACGCTGACTGCCATTTACTGCTCCATGCTTAATGAGTGTGGGTTTATCGCGCCGGCAGCGGCAAACACACGGCGAGCCACGCGGGCGGCGTCGGTGCGAGCTGTAGCGCGATCGGCGTATAGCGTCCGTCGAGACGCGCCGCCAGGTGAAACAGTTCCGTCGCGTTCTTCGGGTCCCATTGACCCGAATAGCCGGGCAAACCGGCCTCGCGACGTTTGGCATCGAACGGAACGCTCGAATGCACGAATTCTTCATGCGTCTTGCTGCCGGTCGCGTACGGCGTGAGCCAGTTGAGCGCGGCCTGCAGCGACGCGCCGTTCGAGCCCTTCTCCGGCAACCAGTTGCGGTTGTGGCGGCGCGCCGACAGCGCGGCCGTGACGAGCGGCTGCAAGTCGTAGGTCACGTAATGCAGCGCGTCACGTTCGTTGAAGTCGATCGTCGAGCCGTCCGGCGCGATGTTGTCGCCGATATGCTCGTCGAACAACCGTTGCGCCGCGTTGATCATCCTGCGGTTGTCGAGCGTGAACGCGGCCATCGCGATCAGCTTGATGCGGTGGCTCTGCCAATTGTTGCGGAAGGTGCCTTTGAGCGGTCGCGGCTGCGCGTCGATCTGACCGATGTAACCGTTCGCGAGTTTCGTCAGGAACGCCATCGACGCATTGCGCGTTTTCACGGGCAACGCACTGGCGGTCATGTCGTACGCGAGGATCAGGCCTTCGAAATGCGTTTCGTCGATCGGATTGAAACTCGGCTGATACGTGGTCACCCACGCGAACAGCAAACGGTCGACGAGCTTCAGATAACGGTCGTCGCTAGTTGCGCGCCAGGCGAGCGCGGCGTCGCGCAGC
Source organism: Burkholderia sp. 9120 (assembly GCF_000745015.1). Lineage (NCBI taxonomy): Bacteria > Pseudomonadati > Pseudomonadota > Betaproteobacteria > Burkholderiales > Burkholderiaceae > Burkholderia > Burkholderia sp. 9120. The sequence continues at coordinate 2,664,871 of NZ_JQNA01000002.1, forward strand.
AGATCGAGATCTTTCTCCGCTTCGACGCTCTGATCGTGGATGCCCTCGTGCGGCAGCGTGCCCTCGGTGTGCAGTTTCTCGAGCGCGTGCGGCGCATCGTTCAGATGCGCCTGCACGTTGCTGACGAGTGCTTTCACACCGGGATCGGCGTTCGTGCGTTCGCTGGTTTGCAGCGCGGGCGCCGCGCAAAAATTCATCGCTGCCTGCGCTTGCCGCAACGGCAGCAGCAACGCCGCGCTCGCCAGCGTGAACGCGCAAGCCTGCTGCCACGTCTTCTGGGCTTGCCTGATACCGGTCCGGCTATGCATCGATCGCACCTTTCGCGCCATGCGAAACTCCTCGTTAGGCTGATTCGGTGTGTGATGTTAGCCGTTTGCGGCCACTCGCGACAGAAATGCGGACCGAACCGCGCACCGCCTGCTGATAACCACAGGCGGTGCGCGGCAGCGGCCACGCTTACTCGTAGTCGGCGATCGGCACGCAGGAGCAGAACAGATTGCGGTCGCCGTACACGTTGTCCGCACGGCCAACCGGCGGCCAGTACTTCTTCGTGATCAACGTGGGCAGCGGATACGCGGCGGTTTCGCGCGCATACGCGTGCTTCCAGTCGTCGGCAATCACGACCGCAGCAGTGTGCGGCGCGTGCTTCAGCGGATTGTCCTCGCGGTCCGAGCGGCCTTCTTCGACGGCGCGGATTTCGTCGCGGATCGCAATCATCGCTTCGATGAAACGGTCGAGTTCTTCCTTCGATTCCGATTCGGTCGGCTCGACCATCAGCGTGCCCGGCACCGGGAAGCTCATGGTCGGTGCGTGGAAACCGTAGTCGGCGAGACGCTTGGCGACGTCGTCGACGCTGATGCCGCTGGTTTCCTTCAACGGACGCAGATCGAGAATGCATTCGTGCGCGACCAGTCCGCCCGGGCCCGAATACAGCACCGGATAATGCGGCGCCAGTTTGTTCGCGACGTAGTTCGCGTTGAGGATGGCGGTTTCAGTCGCGGCGGTGAGGTTCTTCGCGCCCATCATCGCGATGTACATCCACGAGATCGGCAGAATCGAGGCGGAACCGAACGGTGCCCCCGACACCGCGCCGATACCGTTCGGCGCGCGCTCATAGCCCGACGAGATCTGGTTCGGCAGGAACTGCGCGAGATGCGCGCCGACCGCGACCGGACCGACGCCCGGTCCGCCGCCGCCGTGCGGAATGCAGAAGGTCTTGTGCAGGTTCAGGTGCGAGACGTCGCCGCCGAACTGGCCCGGCGCGGTCAGACCGACCATGGCATTCATGTTCGCGCCGTCCACGTACACCTGGCCGCCGTGCGCATGCACGATCTCGCAGATTTCGCGAACATTCTGCTCGAACACGCCGTGCGTGGACGGATACGTGATCATGATCGCCGCGAGCTTGTCGGCGTGTTGATCGGCCTTCTTCTTCAGGTCGTCGATATCGACGTTGCCTTGCGCGTCGCACGCCACCACGACCACCTGCATGCCGGCCATTTGCGCCGATGCCGGGTTCGTGCCGTGCGCCGAAGCGGGAATCAGGCAGACGTTGCGATGCGCTTCGCCGCGCGACGCGTGATACGCGTGGATGATCAGCAGACCCGCGTACTCGCCTTGCGAGCCGGCGTTCGGTTGCAGCGAGATTGCCGCATAACCCGTTGCCGCGACCAGCATTGCTTCGAGCTGATCGATCATTTCGCGGTAGCCGACGGTTTGCTCAGCCGGTGCGAACGGATGGATCTGGCCGAATTCAGGCCACGTGACCGGCAGCATTTCCGAGGTCGCGTTCAGCTTCATCGTGCACGAGCCGAGCGGGATCATCGAGCGGTCGAGCGCGAGGTCCTTGTCGGACAGGCTACGCAGATAGCGCAGCATTTCCGTTTCAGAGTGATGACGGTTGAACACGTGGTGCGTGAGATACGCGCTGGTGCGTTCGAGCGCGGCCGGCACCGATGCGGTGTTCGAGGCCGCGAGTTTTTCGTCGAGCGCGTCGATTTGCGGTACATCTTTCGAACCCGCGGCTTCGGCGAACACCGCGAGCAGATCGGCAAGATCGCGACGCGACGTGGTTTCGTCGATCGACAGGCCCACTTGCGTGGCGCTCACGCGGCGCAGGTTAATGCGCCTCGCGTTCGCCGCGTCGTGCAGTGCTTGCGTGCGCGCGCCGCTGTTGAACGTGAGCGTGTCGAAGAAGTTTTCGTTGGCGAGCGTGTAGCCGAGTTGCTGCGCGCCTTCGGCGAGCAGCGCGGCGATACGGTTCACGCGCAGCGCGATGGTCTTCAGACCGTGCGGGCCGTGATACACCGCGTACATGCTGGCCATGATCGCGAGCAGCGCTTGCGCGGTACACACGTTCGAGGTCGCCTTCTCGCGGCGAATATGTTGTTCGCGCGTTTGCAGCGCGAGGCGCAGCGCGGGATTGCCTTGCGCGTCGACGGTCACGCCGACGAGACGGCCCGGCATTTGACGCTTGAATTCGTCACGCACCGCGAGGTAAGCCGCATGCGGACCGCCGAAACCGACCGGTACGCCGAAACGCTGCGTGTTGCCGACGGCCACGTCCGCGCCCCATTCGCCCGGCGGCGTGAGCACGGTCAGCGCGAGCAGGTCGGCGGCGACCACCACATGACCGCCCGCGGCGTGGATCGCTTCGGTGAGCGCGCGGTAGTCGCGCACGTCGCCGTTCACACCGGGGTATTGCAGCAGCACGCCGAACGCATTCGCGCTGGCGGCTTCAGAAGCCGGGCCCACTTTCACTTCAATGCCAACTGGCGTGGCGCGCGTCTTCACCACTTCGATGGTTTGCGGCAGCACGTCGTCGGCGACGAAGAACACAGTCGACTTCGACTTGCCCACGCGTTGCAGCAGCGTCATCGCTTCGGCGGCGGCGGTGGCTTCGTCGAGCAGCGACGCGTTCGAGATTGCCAGACCGGTCAGGTCGACGATCATCTGCTGGAAGTTCAGCAGCGCTTCGAGACGGCCTTGCGAGATTTCCGGCTGATACGGCGTGTACGCGGTGTACCACGCCGGATTTTCCAGCACGTTGCGCAGGATCACCGTCGGGGTGTGCGCGTTGTAATAGCCCTGCCCGATATACGAGCGGAACACCTGGTTCTTGTCCGCGAGTTCACGCAGCGCGGCGAGCGCTTCGGCTTCGCTCTTCGGTTGCGCGAAGGGGCCGAGCGGCAGCGGTTCGGTGCGGCGGATCGTCTTCGGAATGACGGCGTCGATCAGCGCGGCGCGCGACGCGAAGCCGAGGGCTTCGAGCATGGCGTGCTGGTCGGCCGTATCCGGGCCGATGTGCCGTTCGGCGAAGGCGTCATGCACTTCGAGCGCGGCGAGCGAGAGAGGAGTGCGGTTCATCAGACGATCCGGGTGTTCGAGCTTCATGGGTGTTCCTGGCGGTGCGGCTGTCTTTTCGAAGTCTCGAAAGTGACGGGCCGCACCTGACGGGTTAAACGTAAAGGTGAATCAGGCGCCGATGGCCTTGGCGTACGCGTCGGCATCGATCAGACGATCGTGCGTGGCGTCGTCGGACGGCTTGATCTTGAAGAGCCAGCTGTCGTACGGCGTGGTGTTAACCGAATCGGGCGTGTCGGCGACGGCGGTGTTCGCTTCGATGATTTCGCCCGAGACCGGCGCGTAGATGTCGGAAGCGGCTTTCACCGATTCGATCACGGCGACGGTGTCGCCGGCTTCGACGTTCTTGCCGAGTTCCTGGACTTCGAAGAAGACGATATCGCCGAGCGCTTCCTGCGCATGGTCGGTAATGCCGACCGTCAGCGTGCCGTCCGCTTCAGTGCGGACCCATTCGTGCGATTCGGTATATTTCAGATCGGCCGGGATGCTCATCGGATGCTCCTATGCGGTGTTCGGATGGTGTTCAATAAAGGGGGAGGCGTACGCGCCGGCCTGCTTAAACCGCGAGCACTTTGCCGTTGCGCACGAACGGCAGTTTTACCACGCTTGCGGGAACGTTTTTGTCACGAATCTGAACGTGAACGGTGTCGCCCGGCTGCACGCCTTTCGGCACGCGCGCAAAGGCGATCGATTCCTGCATGGTCGGGGAAAACGTGCCGCTGGTGATTTCGCCTTCGCCGTGCGACGTGACGACTTTCTGATGAGCACGCAGCACGCCTGCAGCCTTGCCGTTGTCTTTCAGCAGGATCAGGCCGACGAACGCGGCCTGCGAACCGTTCGCTTCCAGCTTGTCCTTGCCGACAAAGGCGCGCGGCGACGTGAGGTCGACGGTCCACGCGAGACCGGCGTCGAGCGGCGAGACGTTGTCGTCCATATCCTGGCCGTACAGGTTCATGCCGGCTTCGAGGCGCAGCGTGTCGCGCGCGCCGAGGCCGGCCGGGCGGACGCCTTGCGCCTGCAGCGCGTCCCACAGGGCGGCGACGTGTTCCGCCGGCACGATGATTTCGAAGCCGTCTTCGCCGGTGTAGCCGGTGCGGGCCACGGTGAGTTCGCCGAACGGCGTACCGTCGATACGGGCGGCGTTGAACGGCTTCAAGGCTTCAGTCGCGGCGCGCGCAGCCGGCACGGTTTGCCAGACCTTGTCGCGTGCGTTCGGGCCTTGCACGGCGACGATCGCGTAATCGCGACGCGGCGTGATGGTCAGGCCAAAGCTGCCTTCGGCGTTGAGCTGGCCGAACCAGGCGATGTCTTTGTCGGCGGTGCCGGCGTTCACGACCACGCGGAAGTGATCTTCGCCGAAGTAATAGACGATCAGATCGTCGATCACGCCGCCGTTCGGGTTCAGCAGACAGGAGTAGAGCGCACGGCCCGGGGTTTGCAGCTTGCCGACGTTATTGGCCAGCGCGTAGTCGAAGAAGGCGCGCACGCGCTCGCCGGTGAAATCGACGACGCACATGTGCGAGACGTCGAACATGCCGGCGTCGGTGCGCACGGCGCGGTGTTCGTCGATCTGCGAGCCGTAGTTGACGGGCATGTCCCAGCCGCCGAAGTCGACCATGCGGGCCTTGAGCGCGCAATGGGTGGCGTGGAGCGGGGTGTGTTTGAGTTCGGTCATGGGGCCTCAGGCGTCTCGCGAAACAAAAAAGGCCATGCGGCGCTACGCCTCACGGCCTGATGGCTGCGAGCGATGCGCTGCATGGCCCCTCTGTCCTCGATACCTGAGAGATTGCGTTGCCGCGAACACGTTGACGTGCCACGGTGGAACGCGCGCCCCTTCGGTGGGCAGCCTGCCGGAATCTGCGTTTGCAGATGGCTACTGCCGCTCTCCAGAGTGCGAAAAACCGGCGCCTCGATGCTGCAGTGAGGCGGGTTTTTCGACGCGGTCGGTCCTTTTGCCTGAGAGTTTGCGGGTGTGCCCCTTCGGCGGCGCGGCCTGCGATTTTCAGCGGCCAGCACGCTCTCCCGACGCGTGCGGCGAATGTACGCGACGCCCCCGAGCTTGTCAAATAAAGGCGCGCGAGCGGCGCGGGCATTGGCGCAGCGTGATTGCGCCTGTCAAAAAAAAGCGCGGGACGTGATGCCCGCGCTTCTTTTGTACCGCATGACCCGAACTGGCGCGATTATTCGCCGATGGCGTGTGCCGCGTTGTCCAGTTCCTGGTTCAGCACGCGCTGTTCGTCGCCGGACAGCCCGCCGCCGTGTTGCGCGGCCATGTCGTGCGCTTCCTGACGGATCACGTCGAGGCGATGATGCAGCGCGCCGCCTTGCGGGGGCGGGTAGTAGCCTTGGTTGACGTGAGCGTCGATGCGGCGGCTCAGGTTGTCGAGACGGCCGTCGACCTGATGCAGGCGCTCATACGCGATCTGCTGCGGGTTGGGGCGCGGGGCCGGCGCCGGTTGGGGCGCCACCACGCAAGCGGCGAGCGAACTGAGCAAAGCGCATGCTGCTACTGCGCGAATGATACGGGGCATGGACTCTCCGGAAGTCGTTGTCGTTTTCTGGTGCTACCCGGGTAGCAACGGATAAGACGGCCTTCACGCTGACCGGAGAGGGGCGCTTATTTGTAACGTTATGTTCCTTTCGGGCTTGTCAGTTTAGGCGGCGCGGCGACGGTTTGTGAGCCAGTTTTGGGTACACAAACCGTCGCCGGACGCCGGCAAGCCCCTTAGCGAATTCGCTCGAACGGCAAGCGGACGCCTTCCTCCGAACTGCGCGCGGCCAGTTCGATAATCGTCATGACGTCGACGGCTTCCTGCGCGCTGACCGGGAATTTCACGCCGTTCTGGATCGCATCGGCGAGAGCAATGTAGAAGCCGGCGTAGTCGCCGTTAAGCGTCGGCAGTTCGCGTTCGACTTCCTGATCGCCTTCCAGCACGCGCAGCACGCCCGCTGTATTACCGGCGGCGAAGCCCTCGTCACCGGGGCGCAGGCCGGCCTTCAACTGATCTTCCTGGGTGTCGAGCCCGTATTTCACGTAGCTCCCGCGCGTGCCGTGGATCGCGAACCGCGGCGCGAGCAGCATGGTGAGCGCGCTGGCGTGCAGCACGACTTCGAATTCGCCATAGCCGAGTTGAATGTGCACGTAGTCCGGCGCACTGGCTTCGTCGCGATGCGTGCGCACGGTTGCCGACACGGTCTGCGGCGCGCCAAACAACGCAAGCGCCTGGTCGATCAGATGCGGTCCGAGGTCGAACAGCAGGCCGCCACCGCGCGACGCCTCTTCGCGCCAGCGTTGCCGCACTTCCGGCCGGAAGCGGTCGAAATGCGATTCGAATTGCGTGACGCGCCCCAAGGTGCCGGCGGCGAGCAGGTCGCGCACGGTCATGAAATCGCCGTCCCAGCGGCGGTTATGGAACGGCACGAAGCGCTTGCCGCGGGCCAGCGCGATGTTGGCGAGCGTATGCGCGTCGGCGGCGGTGAGCGTGACCGGCTTGTCGACCACCACGTGTTTGCCGGCTTCCAGCGTGCGGCGCGCGAGGTCGAAGTGCGTGTCGTTGGGCGTCGCGATCACGACGCAGTCGATTTCCTCGAGCGCGAGCAACGCGTCGAGATCGGCCACCACTTTCGCGTGCGGATAGTCGGCGAGCGCCTGCTCGGGCCGGCCCGTCGCGATTGCCGCGACGCTCGCGCGCCCGCAGTGGTCGATCACCGGCGCATGAAAGGTGGCGCCAGCAAAACCGTAACCCATCAATCCAATCTTCAGCGATGCGGACATGCGTGTCTTCCTGCAAAACGGCGCGCCGCCTGGCCACCGTGGCGTCGGCGCGCAACGCTGTAATTGTGGCATGTTCGGCCGGCCGGCCGCGGGCGTAGCCGTCACGGATTGTCGGGGGCGTGCGGCCGGATTGCCCGGCGTGCCTGTCTGGCGAAGTCAGCCGGCGTGGCGGCACGGAAGGTCGACGAGCGTCGTCGTCCGTCATATTCATCCGTGTTAACATCGCTCCTCTCGCGCGAACCCAGGCGGGCCGGAACACCCGCACAGTGCGCCGGGCACGCGTTCCAGCCGCCGGCGCCGCGCAGCATGATCTTGGGCCTCCAGACCGCCGGCCGGCAATGCCGGGCCGCCGCGTCTTCCGCCGCCTTCAACCGCATTACCCATCCACACACGATGTCCGCAGGCCTGAACCCCGCCCAGAATGAAGCGGTCCGTTATCTCGACGGCCCGTGTCTCGTGCTCGCCGGCGCCGGCAGCGGCAAGACGCGCGTGATCACGCAGAAAATCGCGCACCTGATCGAGGCCAAGGGCTTCGAGCCGCGCCACATCGCCGCCGTCACGTTCACCAACAAGGCCGCGCTGGAAATGCGCGAGCGCGTGGGCAAGCTGCTCGAAGGCAAGACGCTCACCACGCCCGGCAAGGAAGGTCGCAAAGTGCCCGTCAACCAGTTGACGGTCTGCACCTTCCACTCGCTCGGCGTGCAGATTCTGCGGCAGGAAGCGGAACACGTCGGGCTGAAGCCGCAGTTCTCGATCATGGATTCGGACGACTGCTTCGGCATGATCCAGGAGCAGGTGGGGTCCACGGACAAAGGCTTTATCCGCAAGATCCAGTCGATCATCTCGCTGTGGAAGAACGGCATGATCATGCCGGAGCAGGCGATCGCGATCGCGGCGAACGAGGACGAGCATCAGGCCGCGATCGTCTACCGCAATTACGTGGCGACGCTGCACGCGTATCAGGCGGTCGATTTCGACGATCTGATCCGTCTGCCCGCCGAGCTGTTCGAGAAGAACGAGCCGGTGCGCGACCGTTGGCAGAACAAGCTGCGCTATCTGCTGATCGACGAGTATCAGGACACCAACGCGTGCCAGTACGAGCTGGTGAAACAGCTGGCCGGCAAGCGCGCGGCTTTCACCGCAGTGGGCGACGACGATCAGGCGATCTATGGCTGGCGCGGCGCGACGCTCGAAAATCTCGGCCAGCTCAGCAAGGATTTTCCGAAGCTGCACCTGATCAAGCTCGAGCAGAACTATCGTTCGACGGTGCGCATTCTGACCGCCGCGAACAACGTGATCGCGAATAACCCGAAGCTGTTCGAAAAGAAACTGTGGTCCGAACACGGCATGGGCGACACGATCACGGTCACGCCCTGCAACGACGAAGAGCACGAAGCCGAGTCCGTGGTGTTTCGCCTCTCCGCGCACAAGTTCGAGCGCCGCGCGAATTTCCGCGACTACGCGATTCTGTATCGCGGCAATTTCCAGGCGCGGATCTTTGAACAGGTGCTGCGTCGGGAACGGATTCCGTATGTGCTGTCGGGCGGTCAATCGTTTTTCGACAAGGCCGAGATCAAGGACATCTGCGCGTATCTGCGCCTGATCGCCAACGCGAACGACGACCCCGCGTTCATCCGCGCGATCACCACGCCGCGCCGAGGCATCGGCAATACGACGCTCGAAGCGCTCGGCTCGTTCGCGGGCCAGGCGAAGGTGTCGCTGTTCGAAGCGGTGTATATGGGCGGCATCGAAGCGCGCCTGTCGCCGCGCCAGATCGAACCGATGCGCGTGTTCTGCGACTTCATGCAGCGCCTCACCGATCGCGCGGAGAAAGACGCCGCCGGACCGTTGCTCGATGAACTGATGGACGCGATCCACTACGAGGCCTACTTGTACGACGCGTTTGACGAGCGTCAGGCGCAGTCCAAGTGGCAGAACGTGCTGGAGTTCATGGAATGGCTGAAGCGCAAGGGCACCAAGGCCGAGCCGGAAGGCGCCGCGAATAGCGAGGCGACCGGCTACGACACCGCCGACGGTCTCGGCGACACCGGCAAGAATCTGCTCGGCCTGATTCAGACGGTCGCGCTGATGTCGATGCTCGAAGGCCGCGAGGAAGATCCCGACGCGGTGCGGCTGTCGACGGTGCATGCGTCGAAAGGGCTGGAGTATCCGCACGTGTTTCTGGTGGGCGTCGAGGAGGGCATCATGCCGCACCGCGGCGGCCCCGACGACGAGCCGATCGACGACGCGCGCATCGAGGAAGAGCGCCGATTGATGTACGTCGCGATTACGCGTGCGCAACGCAGTCTGCATCTGAACTGGTGCAAGAAGCGCAAGCGCGCGAGAGAGACGGTGGTGTGCGAGCCGTCGCGCTTTATTCCCGAGATGCTGCTCGATGACGCGCCGCCGCCTACGGCGGATGAGGCGCCGATGTCGCCGAAAGACCGGCTGGCGAGTTTGAAGGCGTTGTTGCAGAAGCCTTGAGCTGCGGCTTCTAGCGGCGTGGTGTCGTGTCGTGTTGCGCGGCGTCGTGATGCGCAAAACCCCGCGAGCGACAGGTGCTTCGGCGGTTTGGCGGCGTGCTCGCGCTAGAGTGACGCGGCTCGTCGATCGTGAAAGTCGGCGGGCACCGTCGCTCACTGGAGACCGCCCGCATGACCTCGCTGCCGCTCGCACCCTATCGCCGCGCGCTTGAAACCTACATCGACGCGAAAGACAACACGCGGGCCGAGCGCATCGCCGAGGCCTTCGCTGCCGACGCTGTGCTCACCATGTCGCTCGCGACGTCGAATATCGCGTTTCCGGCGCGCACCGTCGGCGCCAATGCAATCGCCAAAACGCTCGTCACCGATTTCGGCGCGCAGTACACACGGTGCAGGACTTATTACGTGTGCGACGCGCTCGCCGTGCAAGACGGCGTGATCGACGCGTTGCCCTGGCTGGTGGTGATGCGCGAACCGGCGACGGGCGCCTTGCGCGTCGGCCACGGCGTGTATCGGTGGACGTTCGACGAGACACCGGTCGTCACGGGCTTTCACATTCATATCGCCCGCATGGACGTCGTGCCCGATGCCGATGGCGTTTTGCTCGACGCGCTGCAAGCGGGGCCGGCGTATCCGTGGCTTACGCCGGCTGCTTTGCATGAGCATCTCGCCGCGCTGGCTCGCGACACGCCGGCGTTGGCGTTTGTCGAAGCCTTCAGCCGGCCGGCGATTGCACCGAAGCACGATTAATAAGCAAAAATCCCTGCCTCACGTTGCCGTGAGGCAGGGATTTTTCTTTACGCAACGACCGCCGCGAGCGCTCGATATTCGTGGAGTGGGTTACTTCACCGCGCTGACCATGTAATCGACTGCAGCCTTCACGTCCGCGTCCGAGGCGTTCGATCCGCCCTTCGGCGGCATCGCACCCTTGCCATGCAGCGCGTAGTTATAGACCGTGTCGATCGGATCTTTCAGGCGCGGCGCCCAGGCGTCCTTGTCGCCGAATTTCGGTGCGTTCAGCACGCCGGCCGCGTGGCAGGCCTGGCAGACCTGCGTGTACAAGGCTTTGCCCGCTTGCGACGCATCCGCGCTTTGGGCGCCGGCTGCCGGCGCGGCGGCTTGCGGCACGCTCGCCATGGCGGCCATGGCCGCGGCGGCTTGGGCCGCGCCTACGTCGGAAGCGCCGGCCGGCGCGGCTGCTGCCGCTGCGCCAGAAGCCGCTGCCGGCGCACCCGCTGCCGGTTGTGCCGGTTCCGGGAAGCTCGCGCCGGAATTGTTCGCCATATAGACCACGGCGCGGGCAATTTCGAAGTCGCTGTAGTCGTCGGGGCTAGTGCCGCCGCGCGGCGGCATCGCGCCTTTACCGGCGAGCGCCGTGTGCCACAGCGTGTCGAAGCCCTGTGAAATGCGCGGAGCCCAGTCGGCGGTATTGGTGAATTTCGGCGCGCCTGCCGCACCCGACGCGTGACATGCGGAGCAAACAGCTTTGTAGACTTCTTCGCCCGTCTTGTAGACGCGCGGTGCATTGGCGTCGCGAATGTCGACCTGCGCGAACGGCTTGATGCGGGCGGTGACTTCGGCTTCGGAGAGAGAGTCGGTGCCGGCGCCGGTGCGTGTCGAATTATCGACGTACGCGACCAGCAGAACGATGATGACGATCGGAACAGCAAAGCTGGCGATAATCGCGGCAATGAGCTGTCCTGGGGTTTTGATCGGGGCTCCGTGTGGTGCTTCGCTCATGCTTGTCTCGTCTCCGTGGGTATGTGAGCGGTACAGCGTGACGGCAACTTCTTGTTCTATATCAGCCACGGACGATTATAGACGCAAGCTTTCGACGACGGCGAGGGGCGCGGCGCGGTGTTCAGCAGGCGTTTACCCGCATCGGCGAGGGCGGGCCGAGGGCGGCCGACGGGGCTATCGAGGCCGTCCGGTGGACGCTTGGGCCGAAACCGGGTATTCTCTCGGTCTCGCTTTGGCGTCGCTTCCGCTCTGGTTGCCGCGCTTTTGTGTTGAAGCGCCCGTAGCTCAATGGATAGAGTACTGCCCTCCGAAGGCAGGGGTTGCTGGTTCGATCCCAGCCGGGCGCACCAATCCTGACAAGGGTTTCAGCGGGTTCTCCGCTCAGTGGTTTCCCTCCAGTACAGTGAAAATACAGTCAGACCTGTCAGCCGGCCACGGCTTGCAGGTCCACGACCTGCGTGTGCGGCTGCACCCAGCGCGCCAGGTGATCGGCGGACAGGTGCGCGTACCGCTGCACCATTTCCAGCGTTTCCCAGCCTCCCAGCTCCTTCAGCACCTGTAACGGCGTGCCGCGCTGCACATGCCAGCTCGCCCACGTATGGCGCAGATCGTGCCAGCGGAAATCGCGGATGCCGGCGCGTTTGCACGCTTCCCGCCATGCCGCGGTCACCGTCTGGTAGACGGGCTTGCCGTGGTAGACGAACACGCTTTCGACGCATTCCGGCTTGCGCTTCTTCGCGCGCTGGCGGCGCAGCACCGCGATCGCCGTGTCCGACAGCGGCACCGTGATCGCCTTGCGGGCCTTGGCCTGGTCCGGGTGAATCCACGCGACCCGCCGCACCAGATCGACCTGTGACCATTGCAGCCCCGTCACGTTCGAGCGGCGCAGTCCGGTTTCAAGACTGAACTGCGCCATGTCGGCCAGGTGCACCGGCAGCTCGGCCAGCAGCCGTTCGGCTTCCGCCAGCGTCAACCAGCGTATCCGGCGCGACACGATCTTCGTCTTTTTCGTCTTTGGCACCCGGTCAAGCCACTCCCATTCCAGCGCCGCGTTCAGCACGGCCTTGAGTACACCCGTCACGCGATTGACCGTCCCCGCACTGACGTTGCGCCCGAGCTTCTTCTGACCGTTGCGCGTCTGGATGACCCGCGGCTCCATCCGCTTGATATGCGCAATGGCGTCGATGCGGTTGCGGTCGATCTCCGCCAGCTGGACGCCGGACAGGTGCTGATCGAGCCACCGCAGGTGCGTCTTGCTGGTTTCCAGACTGGCGATGCCTTCGCGTTCGGCGACGTAGCGCACGACCGCATCATTCCAGGTGTAGCGCGGCTTGTGACCGAGCCTGGCCTGATTCCACAGATCCACCTTCAGGCGGTCGTAGAACTCCTGCGCCTGCTCCCTGTTGCTGGTGCCAGTGCTGCCTTGTAGGACTGGACCGCCATCCGGCGGGGAAAGCCGGTAATACCAGTTGGGGCTTCTACTTCGTTTATAGAGCGACATTTTTCTAAATTCTCCTGCTGATCCCATTTGCTGTTGTCTTGTCGCCATTCAGGATCAGATATCGTTGCATAGTTTGAGCTGCCGGTTTTACCAATGACTGCGCGGGGCATCATGCTGGTAATCGAGCGATGTCCCGTTTTTGCATCCAGGCTTCGATTGGTGATTTGCCCACACGCGCGTAGCGAATCCGAGACAATCTGTCTGAATGGACAGTGCAGAGTGAGCGTGCGTGGCTCTATGAGCGGCCGTCGGTCGGAAGCATCAGGCACGGCTATCTAATCCTGGGCGATCGGGCTCAGCGCGGGCGACACCGGTGTCGAGAAAAACAGCCGCGCGTGATTGGGAAACGCCATGACCGATTGTTGGTCGGAGCACCATGCCTCTCGCGAAAAAAGCAATACAGAAATAAGGAAGCCGAGCCGTGCCGCTCTGCGCATGTTCAGTATGCTCACCTTCACGCCGGCAAACGGATTAGCCAGCACATAGTGCTGCTCGATCAGCCAACGAAACGGGGCGCGAAGATCGACAGCGCATGCGCCACGGAACGAAGAAAAGCTGCCGTTAAACGGTCGCCTGTCAGGCGCGGTGCGTGGCTGCACCGGTGCGCGAACGCGGTGAAGGTGCCGCACGAACACGATACGCGATCGCCGCCGTGAGGGACGACAGCGCCCGGCCACGCTTCAGGATAGCCCAGAGAATCAGCCGCTCGGCCTTCTTGCGATAGGTGTGCGGCCTGGCGAGTGACAGATTCAGCACGGTCTACGGTTCGGTTCGAGAAATGAAATACTACTTGCACTTTGTCTCATTGCACTTGAAGAAGGATTTCACGGCGCTCGCGGTCTTGTAGGGAAACAAAGTTTGCTCTCCCTCCTGATAGCCATCCATTCCGGTCATTGCGCTGTTGTCGACCACGCTCTTATTTTCGATCAGTCGGCCTTGTTCGTCTGTGGTATAGGCATATATTTGGTAGTATTTGCCGTATGTACCAATTCCGCGAGAATTTACATCCCAGTGAACAATGGTGAAAATATTCTGCTTACCATTGAGATTCATGAAAAAGAGGGAGTCGACATTCGGCGCTCCGCCTTCTATGGAATATTTTGCGAAGATCGTCTTTTCGCAGCCATTTGAATTCGGTCGGTAAATCGACAAGTTTATCGTGTGATCCGTATCGTTCTTTTCGATCGATACGACTGAGTCTTTTTGTATTTTTCCTGCGGAAAATACACCAACGGATGGCGATACAGCGGGGCAGATAGCCGGTTCGTCCGCGTTCGCATAAGCCAACGAAGCGGACGAAAGCAAAACATAGCAAGCAAGGCATTCGAAAAAACGTTTAATTTGTTTCTGGCGGAAGCCCCAAAATCGGTGCAACTTTGTTGTATGCGATAAGTCTTTCGGCATGTCCATTTTGTCCTCCGTTGATCTGTTGTGTCACAGCCGCAACATCTCCCGTGTCTGCCACCGGATTCACACTGCGAGTTATGACCCAAAAGACGAATGCAGATTCCACTCCATATTCGAGATTCGAAAGAAGAAGATCAGGGTTATCTAGGAAGTTTTTCTGATCATCGGGGAAGCGATGATTGTGCTCCCTGTTGAATACTTCGTAGTTGGTGTTGATTTGCACTGAATTCTGACCCACCTGACACGGTGATTTGCATCGAATATTGACCCACGTGGAACACACTGGCCCGCTGTGCAGCTAGCGGGAGAACGGAGTGATCGACATGGCAATATTGAGCATCATCCGACGCTGGCATTATCGCGATCATGTCTCGCTACGCGAGATCGCCAAACGGCTTGGCGTTTCAAGAAACACCGTCAGGCGCTATATACGTGCCGGCACCGTAGTGCCCACCTATCCGGAACGGCAGAGCCCGAGCAAGCTCGACGGATTTGCGGCCAAGCTCGCCGGCTGGTTAAAGACGGAAGCAAACCGGCCGCGCAAACAGCGCAGAACCCTCAAGCAGATTTACGCTGACCTCACCGTGTTGGGATTCACAGGGTCCTACGACCGGGTCGCCGCCTTTGCGCGCCGCTGGCGACAGGAGCAGCAGGAGCAGGCAAGGAGCGCAGCACGTGGCACCTTTGTGCCGCTGACCTTTGCACCCGGAGAAGCATTCCAGTTCGACTGGAGCGAGGACTGGGCCGTGATCAACGGCGAGCGCACCAAGTTGCAGGTTGCGCAGTTCAAGCTCAGTCACAGCCGGGCGTTCTTCCTGAGGGCCTATCTGCTGCAAACCCACGAGATGCTGTTCGACGCTCACTACCACGCGTTCGTGGCGTGGGGCGGCATTCCGCGCCGTGGCATATATGACAACATGAAGACCGCTGTCGACAAGGTTCGTCGTGGCAAGCTGCGGGACGTCAACGCGCGCTTCAGCGCCATGGTCAGTCACTATCTGTTTGACGCCGAATTCTGCAATCCGGCCTCAGGCTGGGAGAAGGGGCAGATCGAGAAGAACGTTCAGGACAGCCGTCACCGGCTGTGGCAACGCGTGCCGGCGTTCGGTTCGCTCTCTGCATTAAACGACTGGCTGGCCGACCAGTGTGTCCTGCTCTGGCAGCAGACGCAGCACCCTGAGCAGGACACAACGATCTGGGACGCGTGGTCGGTCGAGCGACCCCATCTGATGCCGGTCGGCCAGGCATTCGACGGCTTTGTCGAGCACACCAAACTCGTCTCGCCCACGTGTCTGGTGAGTTTCGACCGCAACCGGTATAGCGTGCCGGCGGCATTTGCGAACCGGCCCATCAGCCTGCACGTCTACGCGGCCCAGCTCGTCTTCGTCGCCGAAGGGCAGGTCATCGCGGAGCACGTCCGGCGTATCAACCGCAGCCATGATCGCGGAGAAACCATCTACGACTGGCGTCATTACCTCGCAGTCCTGCAGCGCAAGCCTGGAGCATTGCGCAACGGCGCGCCGTTCGCAGAGTTTCCTGCCGCCTTCAAGCGGCTGCAGACAATCCTGCTGAAGCACGCCGGTGGCGACCGGGAGATGGTCGAGATACTGGCGCTGGTGCTGCTGCACGACGAACAGGCCGTACTCACCGCCGTCGAGCTGGCACTTGAGGCCGGTGCGCCCTCAAAGCAAACGGTGATGAACGTCCTGAGCCGGCTGCTTGACGGGGCTCCCGTGCCTCCGCTGCAGACGCCCCAGGCCTTCGCCCTGCGCGTCGAGCCGCAAGCCAACGTCGGCCGTTATGACGACCTGAGAGGCCGGGAGGATCATCATGCAGCCTGACGCCATGATGGAAATGCTCAAGTCACTGAAGCTGCACGGCATGGCCCAGGCGCTTGGCGAGCTGGCCGCGCAGGATTCCCCCGCGTACAAGTCGGCATCGCTAGTTCTGGCAGGTCTGCTCAAGGCGGAGATGGCGGCCCGTGAGGTACGTTCACTGGCCTATCAGATGAAGGTCGCCCGCTTCCCGGCGTATCGGGATCTCAACGGCTTTGACTTCGGTTGCAGCGATGTCAACGAAGCAACCGTGCGTCAGTTGCATCGGTGTGAGTTCATGACATCGGCACACAACGTCGTGCTGGTCGGCGGACCGGGCACGGGCAAAACGCATCTGGCGACGGCGATTGGCGTGCAGGCGATCGAACATGATCGAAGCCGCGTGCGTTTCTTCTCCACCATTGAACTCGTCAATGCGCTTGAGCAGGAGAAGCTGACTGGAAAGCCTGGGCAACTGGCTGTGCGTCTAATGTACGCCGACCTCGTCATCCTCGACGAACTGGGTTATCTGCCGTTCAGCCAGACCGGGGGCGCCTTGCTCTTCCATCTACTGAGCAAACTCTACGAGCGCACGAGCGTCGTCATCACAACCAATCTGAGCTTCTCTGAGTGGGCCAACGTCTTCGGCGACGCGAAGATGACCACGGCGCTGCTCGACCGGCTCACACACCACTGCCACATTGTAGAAACCGGCAACGATAGCTATCGTTTCAGGAACAGCACGACACAGCCTGAAAAGGAGAGAAAACGAACCCCGAAACACCCAACCTGAACCCCAAAACTGGATCAAAGGGTGGGTCAGTATTCGATGCAAATCCTGGGTCCGGATTCAGTGCAAATCAACAGCGGGGTGATGTTCTGCGCGGCAGGGGGTGTCGTTGCCGGTGGATTCTGCGGCTGGGCGTTGCCATTCGTCGGCTGCGGGAGTATCGGCGGGAGAACGAGCCGATGGCGCACCAGCGTAAATCCCTTCGAGTAGCCCGCCTTGATTCCGTCCGGGTAAGCGACTTCCTGGAGCTTTTCATCCAGACGGAACGCGACGACCTCGCCGTCCGCGATGCATTTCACGCCGCCATCCTGCTGGAACTTGCCAGCGGTCTGCGCGCCGAAATGAATGCCGCCATGCCAGAGGCCATTGGCGCCGAGCGGATAGAAACCGTCCTCGGCCACCGCGAGCGCCTGGAGATAATCCTCGGGCGCGAGCGTGATGTTTGTGGTCTTCAGAGGAAAGGGATACGCCCAACTCTCGACTTTCGACGGCTGTTCCTGTTGTTGCGCCACACGCTATCCTTTGTTCAAGTTGCTGTTGCAGACTGTGTCGGCCACTGTCGCCGTTACCCGGAAAAATCCACCGCGCGGCGCGGCACGCTGTCGTTCCACGACGGAAACTTTTCATCGATCCGGGTCGGGCCGTTGAAGCTGTGCTGCGCACCCTTCACGTCGATTTTTCCTGGAGCGTGAATCTCGATGTTGCCGTCCTTGATACGGATATAAGCGCCCCCTGAGGTCAACAGGATTTCGCCCTTGGCGATGGCCTGAATCTGCTCGGTCGCTGAAACGAGCTTGACGCTCTTTTGTGCGGTGAGCTCGACGTTATCGTTGTGCGCCTGGATCTCCACCTTTCCTTTGGCGGCGAACAGTTTCATTCCGGCATTCTGGACGAAGAGGCTTAGTTTCTGGGTGACGCTCGCAATCAACGATTTGCCAGTTGCGATGTGGGTGCTCTGTCCGCTCACGAGGTTGGTCTGTACATCGCTGACGATGTGCACGGACTGCTGCGTGGACATGGCGATACCAGAGGGGCTACCGAACAGCATGACGGGTTCCTTGAACCCATTCGCGTTCCCGGTACCACCGCCCGCCGTGTTTCCCCCTGACGATGAGCCAGACACGCTGTTCTGTGTCGCGTCCGTGTATGACTTCAGCGAGTCATAGCCATCCTTGAGACTTTCTGCCTGATGCGTCGTGCTGGCGTTCGACATTGCTTCCAGCACGCTTTCCGAATTCACTAACTGCGAGGTCGCTTGCCGTGCATCCAGCGGCTGGCTGGTCGCCGGATAGGTGGTGACATACAAGCCTTGGCCCGCACGCACTGCACCGTAAGCGTCGGACTTCAGGTCAAAGCCACTCCCCAGATAGCTGCCTCGGTTGTTCCCGGCCTGATCAATCAGGTAACCCAGATGCAGATGTGCGTTCGTGCTCGTTGAAAAAAGCTGAACACGGTTCTGGCCCGTCGAGTCGTCCATCACCATCTGGTTGTAGCCGCTGCCCTGATATTCCTTGGACTTGTAGCCGGATAGCAGACCGTTGGAATGCCAGTGAGGTTGCGTTGCGCCGTTGTAAACCCGGCCCGTTACAAGAGGTCTATCGCAATCGCCGTCTACCCAGTTGATCAGCACTTCTTCGCCGATTCTCGGGACATGTACACCGCCATACCCACCACCGGTATCAGACATGGCGACACGAACCCAGCACGACGCTTTTTCGTCACCCTCGTTGAGGCGATCCCAGTGAAAACGCACCTTGATGCGATTCAGCGGATCGGTATAGACCTCCGCATTTGCAGGGCCGACGACAATCGCGGTCTGCAAATGCATCTTCGGTTTGTGATGGGTAAATGGGCTGCGAAACGGAACAATCTTGCGCTGAGCTTCGATCTCAACGAGAAAGAATCCTTCGCTGCCATCCGCATGCGCGACCTTCAGGCCGTGATGGTTAGCTTTCGCAGCAGCGAGCTCGCTCTTAAGGCTGTGCGGGAAATCGGTCGCCTGACTGGACACTGGCAGGTTGTTCTCGATGAACCAGGCGGTTTCGATAATCGCAAACTGGCGGTTTTGCTGGCTATCTGGCGCATGGCCGGGATGATCGTCAAGCTGAAACCAGTATCCCGCATCCGCACCCCGCACACCACCCGAGCCATAGAACCGTTTTGCCCGCGATTCCCATTCTTCCACGCGGATTTTTGACAGTGCGTCGCCCCGGTCCTGCGTCCCATAGGTGTAGGCTCCGGTGTATTCATACACCTCAGCCTGCTCAGGCAGATTCCCCTGCGTAGGAAGCGTTGGAATGCTTGTGCCCTTGGCAAAGGTGGGGGAAGCGGGTGCCTTGTAATCGAAGGTGCGGGTCGTGAGTGTCGTGCTTTGCAGTGTTCGCGTGCCCGACCACTGAACCAGCGCATCGGTTTCGCTGTTCGTGCCGGCGCGATAAAACTGAACTGTCTGCGGTGAAAGAGGCTGGAACGTGTCGAGGCTGTCCGTAACGATGAGCGTATGGGACTTGCCATCGCTCGCCTGCTCGAAGTAGCCGAATAGCCCCTCGTTTTCCATCAAACGGTGGACGAAATTCCAGTCGTCCTCGTATTGCATGCAGAACGACCGCGAGGGCAACGGCTTGCTCAATGCAAAGCGAAATGCACCCTGGGCTTGCGGGTGCATGTTGAAGACATCAGTCAGGATTTCGTCGGCGGGCTTGTCCTGCCAGATTCGAGCATCCTTGCGAAAACGCAGGAAATGCATCCATGACGCATAACCGATCTGATAACTCGTGAGCGCGCTGTCCGACCCAAGACGCCGCGCGGTGTGCACATAACCGTGATGCGGCAGATAGGACCTGTCTGTCTGCTGGACCCAAAGCGTCACCGGCTGGGCGATCAGCTTCTTGAGTTCGATCGTGCCGGAGGTGGACACGACATCAGCCGTAAATTCGTAGTGGCGGCCGATTCGTGAATAACCGGTGACCCGCTGGGGCAGCAGGACGTTACCTCCCAAGGGACTATCCAGCTTAAGCAGGCGATCACTCTGGACGAGTCCGCCAGTGAGTGCCCCGATTATGTCTTGCGCTCCCATACCGCCTCTATTCTGTTCCGATTGACCGAGCAACCGCTTCACGCGCGATTTTACGAAACTTCACACGAATCGGCCAGCTATTCAATGTCAGTAAGTGTGAGGCGGCATGAATTTTTTGGCTAACCAATGCGAGCGGCATATCTGTAAATTCTGTCAAATAACGTTTCGGATATTTCTTTCAGATTGCGAAATGGATTGCGATGCCCGGCTTTGAGGGCAACAACCAGATAGCCCAATCCATAAGCCATGCAGCAGGCAGAGTGTGACGAGCGTGGTGCGATGGGCTCAGATTGACCCGTTGCCGTCCTTCTACACTCTCAAAATCGGCCATTCGTTTATAGCCGGAAGTCGGCTCTATAAGCGAAGTATAGGCTTGTCCAGCGAATCCCGTCTGTATGCGGGTGCCACGCGGGCTTCGATCTCGTTGATATCCAAACAGCGGAAACTCATATTCAGTTATCGTTCGACAGGAAGGGTCACCAATCGACACTGCACGTCCGAGAGATACATGAAAAACATCGTTGTTTTCATTGATGGAACCTGGAATGACGAATCTGTTTCCGACGAGCTGACCAACGTCTACAAGTTGTTTTCGCTCTGCATACACGATGCGAATCAGAAGGTTGCGTACATTCGAGGCGTTGGAACCGGAAAGAAGGTAGAAAATGTTGGCCCTCTCGGTCGGATGAAGCTTCCGGCAGTTCTTCGAATACCTGTCCGACGCGCTCGGAACGCGGTGGATGCTCTCTTAGGCGGCACGCTCGGCGAAGGAGCTACCGAGCGTATCAAGGAAGCTTACACCTTCATCTCGCAACACTACGATCAAGGCGATCAAGTCTTCCTTTTCGGTTTCAGTCGCGGCGCATTCATTGCCCGTGCTCTCGCAGGTTTCATTGATCAGGTTGGCGTGCTTCTGCGCAACGTAGCTCTGAGCAAACGACGTCACTACAGGGTTGAAGAGGCGTTTGAGATTTACTGGGCGGATCCCAGTCCCAGCCGCCTACGTTGGTTTCTGAGGAAGGTGACTGGACACGTGGTACTGGGAGAGAGGTTCCGGTTGCCGATTCACTTCCTGGGGCAGTGGGACGCGGTGGAGGCCCTGACGCTTCACGGCTACAGTTCCAAAATTGAGCGCCAGTTGCTCAAGATAGCGAATCGAGAGCGTGAACGGCCTGTTCCGCAGACTCTGTCGAGAACGCGACATGCACTCGCACTGCATGAACTCCGAAGCCTTTTTCTACCATTGCTTTGGAAGGTCGACGTCACGTCTGACAGTCAGCCAAATCTCGAACAACGATGGTTTGCAGGAGCGCACGCCGATGTGGGCGGAGGTTATGCCAACAGTTCGCTATCCGACGTATCGCTGCGATGGATGTACGAAGAATCTAAGGCGGCCGGCCTTCGCCTCGTGACTTTCTCGGGAAGTCGATATGACAAGAGTTACAAGTCGACGACTCTCCCTTATAACGTCATCAGTGGAAAGTACAAATTTTCCAGGATTGCCATCAGAGGCGAGATTGCCACCAACAGACGTCATTCACTTTTTGAATCGATCGACGGAAGCGCGATTCGTAGACTGTTTTCCGAAGATCTGAGTTACAGGACGAATCGGCCGATTCCAGCCGCAACTGCTCTTGCCCAGATTGATGAGCTTACCTTGAGAATACATAGTGGTTTCGAGTTCTGGCGCAGAAACGAAGGCAGCACTCCTTTATGGAGCTTTTGGCTACCAGGCTCGCTAGCCGACACTCCGTTCCTCGAGTTCGGAGACAGAATGCGAAGCTTCATCAAGGGAGATATTGCACTGACCGACGCCGAAATTCGCAACTCCTTGGTGCTCGCGCTGGACGTGGCTGGCAACTTTGCTTTCGACCTCCGAGATTTTGCAGAAATGGCGGTCGCCAAAGTTCGGAGCACAATGCCGACCCCTGCGGAGCGGGCCTCGTCAATGACGCGAATTCGAAGACTCTACGATGCGGCCGACTCTTTGAGCGGCACCCACCCAAGCATGGCGCGGATTCAGATCCTGGTTCTTGCTTTGACTTTGGAGCCAAGGTTTGCATAAGGCCCCTTGTATCGCAACAATCCGCCCGACGGCGAAATCGGAGAGATCTGAAATAATAGAACGCGAGAGCAGTTAACATCTCAATCACGCGAAAGCAATGTAAATGGAAATTAATAGTATGTCGATCGATGTCGACAACCTAACCGACAACCATCTCCGCGCGATAGCGCAAACACCAGGGCCGTCTGGCCGGCGGCTGGCAATGTCCACTGACTCACCGCGACGTGTAGCCTGCAGAGCAACTGTTTCGGTAGGTCATGACGGACATTCCTCGACCCGATTAGGTCAGCCGCTATGCCGCAAAGCAGCGTTGGCCGCTACAGAATGGTGAGTATCCGTGTCAGGGGCGCTGAAGCCATCAAGTCATCGGGAATAGTCTTCAGTATACGGCGTCAAGCACCATGGCCGGTCAGCGACAACTATCGTGGCAGGTCAACGGGTGTAGTTTTCGCTGGTTAATCGGTCATAGTTGTCGTTCCTCCTTCGCTATTGTCGTCGGGTAATTGACGTCGGCGGGCACTCTGCTTGTCGCTGGCCTTACGACGGCGATAGCTTTCGACGTTGAGCCCGAAGATCGTCGAGTGATGCACAAGCCGGTCGATGGCGGCGATCGTCATGCCCGGGTCAGGGAGCACATCGTTCCAGCCCGAGAAGGGCTGGTTGGCCGTAATCAGAAGGTTTTTGCGCTCATATCTCTCCGCGATCAGTTCGAACAGCACGCTGGTTTCGTGCCTGGTCCTTGCGCGCGTATGACAGGTCATCAAGGATGATGAGATCGAAGCGATCGAGCTTCGCGAGCGTGGATGGCAGTTGCAGGCTCTGGCGAGCGGTCTGGAGCTTCTGGACGAGTTCAGCGGTGCGCGTGAATAGCACGCGGTAGCCGGCGTCAATCAGCGCATGGCCGATGGCTGAGCCTAAATGACTCTTGCCGCCGCCCGTCGGGCCGAACAGGAGAATTGTGGCGCCTTTCTCCAGCCAGAATTCTCCTGTGTCCAGCGCCGTGACATGCGCCTTCGAGACCATCGGCACCATGCCGAAGTCGAAGGTAGCAAGCGTCTTGGTCGAGTCCAGACGCGACTCGGTAGGGTGCCGCGCGATGCGTCGCGTCGCGAATGGTGTGTCTCAAGGCACAACGGTCAGCGAAGTCGATTTGTAAATAACAAGTAGCTCAATGCCATCCCTGCCTGTAGTGCCTGCGGCTTGCCGTAGGCGGTCACGGTTTGCGATTTGAGTGCGACCGTGATCCGGTAGAACGTGCCATTGGGGTCGGCGGGACCACCGCTCGTCATGAGTTCCGCGCTGGACAGCGCAGTGCGCGCGATCGATACGACGGTGGCCGCGTATTGCCCGAACTTCTGATACGGGTACGCCTGGTAGCGGATCAGCACCGGATCGCCGACGTGAACGAAGCCCACTGCGGCACTCTGCACGAACAGGTATGCCTGCCAGTGTGCGCCATCGGGAACGATGCTCGCGAGCGGGTGGGTCGTATCGACCATCTGCCCCGGTTCAGCGATCACGGCAGTCGCAGTGCCGGTTTCGGATGCGGTGATCGCGAGTTCGCGCCTGGCCTCGCTCTCGATCAGGCTCTGATCGACTTCCATCACGCTGCGGCTGATCTGTGACACCTGGTTCTGCTGTTTGAGCGTGAGTCCGGCAAGTTCGTTGGTGGCTTCCTTCAGCGACTGTGCCCTGCTGGTGCGGTCCCCCAGCAGGGCATTGAGCTTCGATTGCTGGTCGAGCAGATCGGCCTCGCGCTGTTGGGCCTGGTCCGTCGAAATGTAGTCCTTTGCGAGCAGACCCGCATAGCGCGAGGCTGCATCAGCGGCAAGCGACGCACGCGTGCGCTGCGCCGTGATCTGGTTGTCGATGCCGGCGAGTTCTGCACGCAGGCTCGCGATCTTCGCCTGCAACGTGTCACGCTCGTCGCTTTGCAACTGCCGGATCTTGCTGATTTCCTGCTGCAACGATGCCTTGCGCTGGCGGGCCTGATCGATGAGCGCGGCCTGCGTCTGGCCCTCGACCGCGCTTTGCACGTCATCCGACACGGTGTACAGCACCTGCCCGCGTGTCACTCGCTGGCCCTCGGTCACGCGTCTGTTCAATACGATGCCGCCCTGCTGCGCGTAGATTTTGACAAGACCAGCATCGGGCGTCAGCACGCCTTCCACAGTTGTGCGTCGCGTGTAGGTGCCGAAGGCGAACAGCAGAATTACGGCGAATGCCATGCAGGCGCTGAAGGCCGTCAGGAATGAAAAAGACAGCGGCTGAACCAGGATTACTTCCCCGAGTAGCTGTGTTCCCTGTGCGTTTTGCGCTTCGCGCCGGAACAAATCATTTTTGGAATTAATTTTTATAAAATGAAACTGAAGGATATTAGCTTTCTGAAATATTCCCTAGGAATAGGCTGGGGCGTTGTCAGAAATCGTTTAAGTGTGTCTGGAGCGTGTTAAGCACACTTATCCGACACTCCGAAAATAGCTTGGGTCGAACAATCGGCCGCGTGTTCCGAGTGAAAGCGATTCTGAGGTATACAAACCGGGAATAACTCAAAGCGTTCCCGAAACTGGATATTTGGCCGCGAAACGATTTAGCAAACGTTTGCGTGGCCAAGCTAACGAGCTGACCTGTCAAAGTCAAGAAAGAACGAAAAACAGGCCCGCTTGATGACAACCCTGGCGCTCGCCTAGCCGCCGCCGCCAATTTTCTTCATCCCGCCTACCACGCCACCGGTAATCATTCCGCCGATGCCTGAGTGCGCCCAATTGAGGCCCGAATACGCACCGGTTAGCGCGCCAGTAATGCCGCCGTAAAACGCGCCTGACGCGATGGCGTACACGATGCCGCTCACGCCACCAGCATCCTGATTCGGCTGGTCCTGCTGCTCCATTCCTCCTGATACCACTGCAATTTCGCTGGCCGTCAATTCATGAATCGAGGGACAAAAACCAATATTTACATGATCAATCATCACCTTTCTTCCTTCCATTTTCGAAGTTAAAGAAAATCTCAGCTAACAGGACAGATGAGGCGCCAACGAGAACATCTTTCCATACAGAGCCATTTAAAATTTCAATTTTTCCGAGGATGACGGCCATTGCGATCCCAATCAGAAAAATAAGTACGCATTTTGCCAAAATATCCGTAATGGATGTTTTCATGAAAAGTCCGTGTATCACAGCGACAGAATCTTAGATTCTTAACATTTACCTCGTAAGTATGTCTAGTAAACGTATTTGAACGCTGTTAATTTCTCGGCGTTGCCTCACGCTGAGGTAGTTGATGAAGTGCGCCATCGTCCTGAGCAAACTCGAGGAGACGACCTTGATGCATTTATTCTTCAAGCGCATCAATATTCAACACACTTTATATGCAGTCACAGTTTGAAACAAGATGTAACGAATACAGTCAAAATAGTTGGGAGATTGAAATTATTCTCATCTATGTCCGTATTAATTGTGTAATGGTTGTGAAAATAAAGATATGCACATAGCATTGCAAAAACCAAACCCGATCGTCGCGGATGTGTATAACAATCAGCAGGTTATTGGCATCTCAAATTTACCCTCCAAAATACTTTCTATTTGTAATTTTTTAAAAATATCTTGCATTTAGCTTTTTATTCTAATTTTGCCCTTGACGCAGGATTGTTACCATTACCAGCGATGGGCTTGATTGCATCGATGCTAGGAGGATCAGTGAGATACGTATCTTTGCGAAGTGTGTCGTGCGGTAGGGAGCAACGGACAATCGATGCCTACATCGCCTGAAGCTCTAAAACTCAGTCCCCTCCGCGCCTGCGGGCTTCTCTTGTGGGGCGGGTTTTCATGTAGCGGGCCATCTAGGCGGGAAACCCGCACGGGGTGGGTTCGCCAGCGTTTGACGACATCAGAAAGCGTTGCAGTTTGATGCAAGATGACGCACTTTGATGCGCGTGTAGAGTCACAGGCAGGCGTAGCTAAAGTACACCTTGAACAGCACTGAGTGATCTTGATTAGCCTTGGTTTTGCAATTTGTAATTTGCAATTTGCGTGAGGCATTGATTCAGCAAGGAATTTGTTGCGTAGATAAAACTGCCGAAAGCAGGGGTTGCTGGTTCGACCCCAGCCGGGCGCACCAATAGCCGTAAGGCTTCCAGCGGTTTTTCCGTCTCTCCGTCTCCGTCGCTGCAGCTAGATTGCAGCTAGCATCGATTCGGACGGTGCCGTCAGCGGCGCCACCCAGCGCGCCAGATGATCGGCCGACAAGTCGGCATACCGTCGCACCATTTCCAGCGTTTTCCATCCGCCCAGCTCCTTGAGTACCTGTGGGGGGCGTGTCGCGTATCACCGACTGCCTTTCTCGCCTTCAAGCTGCAGAAACTGGACGCTCAGGTGAGTTACGGATACGTGCTGCTGCAGAGAAAGTACTCGAAGGAAATCTCGTACCAGGATCCGGGGAGAATCGGTCAGATCGATTGGGGACTCAATGTCCGCAACAAATGCACGACGGCGGATTGTCTGTCGAAAGCCGATTCGTTGCGCATCAACTATATAAAGACGAAGGTGTCCGACAGCTACCCGTCTTATCCGGAAGAAGAGAACGACTGAAGCGGACTTCTTCGAAGGAACTGACGGAAACAGACTGGCCGCCGCCCAGGGCGGCCTTTGTCACATTCTCGATCAGTTCACTTTTCAATTCACCGGTGCCGCACCCGCCGCCGCATCACTCGCCGCCCCATCCGCCTTAAAAACCGTCTTCCAGTCCCCCTTCATATCCACAACCAGCCAGCCCTTCGTCCCGGCTTCGTCCAGACCCTTATCGAGTTTGCCGCTCTTCGATGTGCGGTCGTACGCATACTCCCGCTCCGCATCCGTGTGATGCACAAGCGCAGCAAGCCGCGGCCCATCGCCGGCCGAAGTCCATTCCAGCATCGGCACGTCGCCATCCGAGTTGCCGAATGCAATCACCGGACGCCGCCCGATTACGCGATCAATCGCAAGCGGCTTGGCCGAACCGTCGACCAGACTGTCGACCTGCGCGAGACGGGTCAGCGAGACCGCGCCGTTGGTCTGCGTATAGCGGTATTTAACGGTGCTACCAATAACCTGCTCCGGCGGAATGCCATACACGCGCTGCGCCAGATCCCGCACGAATTCGACGTCGCTGCCGGTCACCAGATAAGTCTTGAAGCCGTTGGCGCGCAGATAGGCGAGCAATTCGAGCATGGGCTGATACGCGAGATCCGCATACAGCCGGTTGAAGCGCGGATCGCTCGCGGAATCGAACCATTCGTGCACGAGCGCGGCGAACTGGTCGCTGGTCATGCCGGCGTGGGCCGCCGCGAGGACGCGCATCGACCCGGTGTCGCCGCTCGCGGCTATGCTTTTCAGATTGCCTCTAAGAATCGAGCGAAACGGTTCCTGGCGCTTCCACTCCGGATGCTTGCCGGCCACCGTCTTCACGCGTTGCAGCGCGAACACCAGTTGCACCGACGCCGGTTGTTCGGGCCACAGGGTGCCGTCGTTATCGAACACGGCGATACGGTCTGCGCGCGGGATGAAGTCCTTGGACTCGGGCGTCGTCACCAGTTGGACGAAATCGACGATCGAGCGCTTGGCCGTGGTGTCGTTCCATGACGCCAGCGACGCCGCCGTCGATGCGCCGGCCGGCGCTTCGCTCACGTCATGACGTGGCGTGACGGAGCAGGCTGAAAGGACTACGACGGCGAAGGCAATGCAGTATCGGTGCATCGTGCGAATCATGAAAGCCTCATCGAAAGCGGTGATCGAACTTTAAGCGAGCGCCAGTCTAATCGTGTGCGTCGCTTATTGCAGCTTTTATGTTTTTTCGACGAAGCGGTTAGAGTCCGACCGGCGTCCAATAAAAAATGCCGGTTAAGAACTTGATCAGCGCGGGAAACCGGGCCGGGAGGGAGGCATTGAAAATGCGGAATGGATCGACACAAGGCGAAGCACGTCGTTGTGACGACCGCTTTATAGACTGCCCGAGGCTTCTTACAACCAGGCAGGACACGAGCCACATTGCGCTCGCGCTATTGAAAACGGGTAATGCGATCTGCACCCGCAGATCGCATTACCCGCCGGAACTCAGACCGCCGCTGCCTGTTTGATAAGCAACGCATGCCCATTCAGGTTATGAACGAACAGGCCGTTGTGCACGCTGGCCACAATCTCATTGATTGCCTGATTGGCGCCTTCGCAGCCGAATATCGCGTAGTCGTCGAATACCACCACGCCGTTCGTCTGCACGTTCGGCCAGATCGATTCGAAAGACTGTTTCACGGATTGGTAGGTGTCGACGTCGATGTGCGCGATGCAGACTTTCGCGGGCAGCGCGGCCAATGTGTCGTCCGGGAAAATGCCGCGATGAATATGGGCCTTGGCGCCGACTGTCGCGAAAAGATCGGTGACGATCCGTTCGTCGGTATCGGCGTGCTCGCCGCCGGAATAAAACGTGTCGAACCGGGCGTCCTGCTTGGCGACGCCGGTGAAGGTATCGAACAGGTGCGCCGCCTTCTCGGGCAACGCGCGCGCCATCAACGCCGCGGTGCCGCCACGCCAGACGCCGATTTCCACGATGTCGCCCGCCACGTTGCGGCACTGTTGAGCCAGTCGATAAAGCTCGTAGCAACGATAGATATCGACCATCGTGCAGGCTTTGGCGATTTCATAAACCGTTTTGAATCCTTCGTCGTCCAGCCAGGGCGAATAGGTCGCGAAAGGAATGATCTGTGAATGGCTGCAGCCCGCTTTGAGCGACTCGAAGCGGGTTTGTCTCATCCGATTGAGAAGGTCCTGTCGCTCGGTGCGTAGTACGCGCAGGAAATCCGGTGATGTCTTCTCCACGACTGTAACTCCCTAGGTAATGAGAAATTCGATCATGTCCACGTCCAGAACCGGAATTGCGTGCCGTCTTGCGACGTCCATTCGTTCTGGAAAATGGTTGTCGATAAAAATCGAAGTGGGTGTGATGTGATCGGCCTTCGACTCGTCCTCGCCGAGCACGATGATCCGGTCGAACAGACCCGCATCGATGCGCGCCTTGGCCAGCGTTTGCGCGACGTCGAAGCGGTGTCGGGTAATCAGATGGATCTTCTTGCCCGAGGCCACCGATTGGTAAAGAAACGCGATGGTCTGCGGCACGGCGAACCCGTCGAGAATCAGCGTGTCGTCGAGATCGACGCATACGGTGTCGTAGTCGAAGTCCAGCAACGCACGGGTCGCGATGCTGCGCTCGATCAACCTGACCTGCGAGTTGTCGAGCGTCGTCAGGTCGCGCCCCATGAAGTCCTGCACCGCCATCAGCGGCAGGTTGATGCCGCGGGCGCGCTGCGCCACCATGGTTCCCGCGACCCGGCATGAAATTTCGAGCAGTTTCCACTTGCCGTTGCGGTCGGCTTTGAGCTGGAAAAACCACGGGCCGCGCAGAGTCAGCCGTTCGTTGATGGTGCGGGCAATGGCGTCGATTTCCGGGCTCGGCGGCAACAACCGCGAGCGCATCGTAATCCCCGCCCTGACACGCTCGCGCGTTCGCGGACCGGTCCAGAGCAGCCGACGCTTCCGGTCGGTGAAACAGTCGACGGTGATTTCCTCGCCGGGCAGATATTCAACGAGGATCGGTTCCGCCGTATTGCGCAGCACGTCGCGCGCGTGCTCTTCAGTGCGAACCAGCGTGACGCCCTGGCCGCCTTGTCCGAGATCCGGCTTGACGATGGCGGGCCACGCGGTGACTTCTTCCACGCTGCGAAAAACCGCCGGCACCCACGCGGTGTCCGAGAACAGCTCGTAGGTCGCGCTCTTTCTACGGGCGACGGTGGCGGCATGTCGATCGCCGTTGACCAGGAAAACACCCATGTCTGCGGCGTGCTTCGACAGGTAATCGAGCACGGTGTCGTGCGTGGCGAACACCATGTCGATTTCGCACGCTGTCAGCAAGGCGGCGAATTCAGCGTCGAAATTGTCGTCGGTAATTTTGGGCAGGCCGCCCACGTATCGTGCGAAGCGAAACTGTCCAAAGTCGTCCACGCTGGAGGCGCCGATCAGTTCAACGTGCAGCGAGTAGCGCAGTGCCTGATGGATCTCGCCGGCGTTCTCCGAGCCACAGGGAAACACCAGCACTTTCACTTTCTTCGTCATGTCTTCAACATCCAATGGATATACCTGCAATGCACAGGTACGTCGGCGCACGCTTTCACGCGTGTGCGGGCCGGGTCCGTTCGCCTGGCGAGTCGCGCTCCGCCAGCTTCGCGGCCAGAAACCCGGCCATCTGTTCGATCTGATCGGGAGCGAGACGCTGATCGCACGGTATGAACAGCGTGCGCTTCGCCAACTCGCGCTCGAGGGGCGGCGCGCTGTCGTTTGTGGCGACTTCCGGCCAGTAGCCCGGCGTGTAGATGCGTTCGCCGAATAGCGTTTCGCGCAACCCGTCGGGCGCGCGGAACAACGGATAGCACAGCGGCACAGAGTCCGGATGACGCGCCAGCGCGGACGGGTTGTACGCGCGCAACCGGCTGTGCAGCAGGTCATAGTTGGCGCGGCGCCGGCGCTGCACCGATTCATAGTCGATGCCGCTCAGCATGTGCCGCGTGAGCGCCGACATGCGTTGCGGTTCCTGCCCGCTCAAGCTCTGTTCCGCTGCGGCGTAATCCGCGTAGCCGGTTTCGGCGTCGAAGGCGAGGCGCTTCAGAAGGTGCGCACTGCGATCCAGCGATCCCGTATCGATCTGCGTGGGCTCGCTGAGCGCGGCGCGCCCGATCAGATAACCCCCATCCGGCACACCGACGAATTTTCGCGGCGAGTACAGGTTGGCGAGACAGTCGCGCGGCATGGCGAACAAGGCTTGCGCGTTGTCGATCAGCACCCGTTCGGGGGGGAAGCGGCGCAGCACATCGTCCACCTGCGAATCGCAGAGTCCGAAGTAATTCACATAGAGCAGCCACTCGTCGGCGGCGACGTCCGCGGCTTGCACGTAAAAATCGCGGTCGATCGAATAGCGCTTGATCGCGACGCCGGCGGCATGCAGCGGCTCGATCGCGCTGTCGCAGATATACCAGGGCAGCCACACCGCGGCGGGGCGCTGCACTTGCAGCAAAGCAAGCAAGGCCGCACGCGATGATTGATAGCGCAACGCGTCCGCGTGTAATTCGGCCCCGTCATAGCGCAGCTCGAACTGCAGATACCCGCCGATCGCCGGGCGGTCCTCCGCCTGGCCGCTCATGCGGCCTCCCGCGCGCACAGCATGTCCTTGACCTGAGACGGGCCGTTGAACATCAGCACGTCGAGAATGGACAGCGCGGGAATGAACGGTGTGCCGCCCTGCGGATAGCTTCGCAAGTCCGGCTCGATGAACGCCAGTTCGATGCCGGCCGCCGTGAACGTGTCCGCACTGTAGAGCGCACGGCCGCCGGGCAGATTCACATAGGCGGTCGCGTGTTCGGCGCGGCAAATGTCGAGCACGCGCTCCACGCTTTTCAGTTGTGCGTTCGCGTAAATCGTCGACGACGGCACGAACTCCGTACGGATACCCACGTAGTCGCAGATGGCCGTGACACTGCGCGCCGCCAGCTCGCCGATATCGTGTGCCGGCGCCGACAGGATTCGCACAATCAGGTCGCTGACCGGCGCGTAGTAGGGCGCTCTCGCGTACGCGTGGCGAACCTGTTCGAGCGTCTTGCGCAGCCAGACGCCCGGCGGTTGCACCGCCACCTCGTTGATTTTCAGGCTCGGACTCGCGCCGGAAAGCGGCACGGTCAGATAGCGGATCTCGTCGCCGAGCGCAATCCGGTTACGGTTGATCCAACCGTTCTTGATGAAATTCACGTCGTCGTAGAAGACGAATCGATCGCTGGCCGCCGCGAGCTGAAAATACCCTATGTACGGAAACAGATAGGGCTGCATGATCGCGAGCTTCATGCTTTGTCAGCCGGCGATCAGACCGACGATCCGTTCGAGCATGTCATCCGTCAGGCCCGGGAAAATCGGCAGACACAGCACTTGCTGCGAGACCCCGTGCGCGACCGGCAGGTTTTCACGACGCGCCGACGGCAGTCCACGATAGATCGGGAATTCCGAAATCAGCGGATAGAAATATCGCCGTGCGTAGATCTCGTGGTCGCGCATCTTCTGATACAGCGCGTCGCGGCTGATCGGATAGTCGGGTTCGACGAGGATCGGGAAGTAGGAGTGGTTCGCGACCTTTTCGCCGGTCTTCGGCAGGCAGCGAATGCCCGGAATGTCGCGCAGCCGTTCGCGGTAGAGCGCGTCGATCTGCGCGCGGCGCGCCAGCGCCTCGTCGATATGCTTGAGTTGCAGCAAGCCGAACGCCGCGTTGATCTCGCTCATCTTGCCGTTGATGCCCGAGGCCACCACCGTCACTTCATCCACGAAACCGAAGTTCTTCAGATGATCGATGCGCTGTTTGGTCTTCGCGTCCTGACAGATGATCGCGCCGCCTTCGAACGTGTTGAAGACTTTGGTGGCGTGAAAACTGAGCACCGCGAGGTCGCCATGTTGCAACACGCTGCCGCTATCGGTTTGCACGCCGAATGCGTGGGCCGCGTCGTAGATCACCTTCAGGTTGTAGTTGTCGGCGATTTTCTGGATGGCGTCGACATTGCAGGGCTTGCCGTAGCAATGCACGGGCATGATCGCGGTGGTTTGCGGCGTGATGGCCGCCTCGATCTTGGCCGGGTCGAGATTCAGCGTATCCGGATCGATGTCGACGAACACCGGCTTGATGCCGTTCCACACCAGCGAGTGGGCGGTGGCGACGAACGAATAGGGCGTCGTGATCACTTCACCGGTCACGCGCAGCGCCTGCAACGCGGTGAGCAGCGCGAGCGTGCCGTTGGTAAAGAGCGCGAGATGCTTCACGCCGAGATACTCGCAAAGCGCCGCTTCGAACTGCTGGTGAAACGGACCGCCGTTGGTCAATATCTTGCTGTCCCAGATCTGCTGCAGATAGGGAATGAATTCGTCGAGCGGCGCGAGGTGCGGCTGCGTGACATAAATACGCTCGTCGATTGGCTGCTCGAACGCCTTCAGCGGCAAGGCTGCATTCATTTCGATTCCCCTGTCTGCGACGGCGCGGAAGTCTCGACGGCGACGCCGTCCAGTTCCTGCGCGAGTACTTCGAACGCGGCGGCGGGTTCGCCGGCGCACCAGCGTTCCCACATGGTCCGCACGGCGCGCGAGACGCCGGCCGCGACCACATTGGTGTGAAACGCGGGCGACGCCAGGCAGCGCGCGCGCAAACCGTTGCGGATGGCCGCCAGCGCGGGAATGTCCGCGGCCAGCGCGATGCCCTTTGTGACGAATTCGGCTTTGTCGGCGGCCACGAACTGTTCGAGCCCGACTTGCGACAGCCAGCCCATTGCCGCGCGGGCCGGCAGCGTATTGCCGGCGATGGTGAGCGTCGGCACGCCCATCCACAGCGAGTTCAGCACCGTGGTGGAACCCGTGTAGGGGTACGTATCCAGGCAGATGTCGACGTGGAAATGCTGCTGCAGGTAGACCGGGATGCTCGAACGCGGCTGGAAGGTCAGCCGGTCGCTCGTAATGCCTTCGCTCGCGAACCAGCCGGTCAGGAGCTGGCGGTCCTCGTCGGTCGCGCTGGCGCCCAGTTGCATGCGTGAAGACGGCACGGCATGCAGCAATTCAGCCCACAGCGCGATCACGTCGCGGCGCAGCTTGTTGAGCCGGTTGAAGCTGCCGAAGGTGATATAGCCCTGGTGCATCGCGGGCAGCAGATTGACCGGCGGCGCGTTTTCTTCCGGCAGGAAGGCGGCGCTGGCCGGAATCTGCACGACTTTTTCCGAGAACTGTTGCTCCATCGGACCGAACGGCAAAGCGAACCGGTCCGCGAGGTAATAGTCCATGGCGCTCAGGCCGGTGGTCGCCGGGTAGCCCATCCAGCTCACCTGAATCGGCGCGGGCTTGCGCGCGAACGTCAGGAGCCGGTTACGGCCCGTATGGCCGGACAGATCGAACAGAACGTCGATACGATCGTCGCGGATCTTGTTGGCGAGCTGAACGTCCGGCATGCCGGTGACCTGATGCCATTCGGCCGCGCACTGACGCATCTTGCGCGTGTAATCGTCTTCGAGGATGTGGTTGCTGTACACATGCAGAGACAGCGTCGGATCCTGGGCCAAATGCTCCATGATCGGCAGCAGGTAGGACGCTACCGCGTGGCGGAACAGATCGCCCGACACAAGGCCGATCTTCAGCTTGCGCTCCGGCGCCCGCTTGTTCACGTGACGCGGCCATTGCGACAGCACCGGCGCTTCGTGACGTTGCGCGAACTTGAGATGCTCCGCGAACAGCACGTCCGGATCGATGTCGGGATTGTGATTGAGCGCGAACAGATAGTTGTCGCCCGCGATCGCGTCCTTCGGGTCTTTCTCCAACGCCATGCGGAAGCTTTCCTCGGCGTCGCCCACCAGCCCGAGATCGAGCTGCAACACACCGAGCGTGCTGCGCGCGGTGGAACTGTCCGGCGCCAGTTCGATGGCGCGCCGTGCCGCGGCGAGGCCCTCGGCCACACGGCCCTGATGCACCAGCGACATGCCGAAGATACGCTGTGCTTCGGCATATCCCGGGTTGATCGCGAGAATCGCGCGACAGACGGTTTCGCAGTCTTTGTGCAGGCCTTTCAGGCGCAGCGTGTCCGCCAGGACGGTGCGGCTTTCGAGTTCTTCCGGGATCAGTTCTTCCGCTTTCCTCAGCGGTTCGAGTGCTTCGTCGTAGCGGCCCAGACGGTGCAGCGCGATGCCGAGCCAGCGCCACGCTATGCCGTCAGCCGGAAAACGCTGGGTCAGCGAGCGGGCCAGTTTGAGCGCCTCGGCGATCTGGCCGCGGTTGTACAACGAGGTGTACCGGTTGGTTTCCTGCTGGCTGACGCGCCGGCCCGAGGCAATCGTGGACTTGACCGGCGCGGCGGCCGGCTTGCCGGTGTCGCCTTGCGTGTCGGCCACAGCGTCGGTGTCCAGTGCGGGGCTCGGCTCGTTCACGGCATACGTGGGAATCACCGAGCCCGGGCTTGCCAGCCGCACGATCAGGCCATCCACGGCAGGGCCCTTCAAGCCTTGTTTCTGCCCCATCTCCAGTGCGAGCCACGCGGCGGCGGATTCGCCGGCGTCGATCAACGCGCCGATATAAGCCGTCCAGTATTGGCCGTTGTGCGGTTGCTGACCCAGCGCCAACTCGAGGTGGCTCAAGGCGTCTTTGGGGCGGCTGGTTTGCACCAGCAGCACGCCCAGATCGTAAAGCGCATCCGCGTGAAGCGGCTTCGCGTCGAGGATCGCCCGATAGAGCGCTTCGGCGTCGTCGAATTCGGCCTTGTGATGGTGCTCGAGCGCTGTCTGCAAGACGAGCGCGATGTCTTGCTCGAGTTGCTGGTCGGGCGTCAAGGGTTCGGCGGTCGGCTGCTCGTACAGGTGCGTCATGGTCTCAGCGCGGAATGGTCTATGAAGGAAATTGTGCGACGGGGACGGGGTTTCCGATGCGCGGAGATGACGGTAAAAACGCCGCCTGTTTAGCGTATGGACGGGCGGGCGCGGGCGCCGGATACAAGAAAAAAGCCCGCACAAGGCGGGCTGAGGGAACGAGCGCGTCTCACTTCGACGCGTAGTTCTTATTGTCGGGTTGTAGGCGGGGACCCGGTGCCGGCGTCCGCTTGCCTCGCGGCAGAACGACGGCTCTCAGGTTCCGCGGTAAGTCGGCTTACATGCGCGCCATGCGCTGGTACTCGCCGGCTGCCTTGGCGCGTCCCATTGCCGCTTCGAACTCGATATGCAGTTCGTTTTGCGTCGTTTCGGCTTCCACGAGCAGCGCCGCGTCCATGGTCTGGATCTGGCGGATCTTCTGCAGCGCGGCCGGTTCCTGCTCCGCCACCAGCGACATCAGCAGCGGCGAGCGAGCTTCGATCAGGCGGGCCGCTTCCGGCCAGTCGGCCAGCGACGCCGCCTGGGTGATTTCCTGTGTCATCGACAGCAGGCGGTCGACCAATTCCGTCTGGTTCATGGTGTGCGCGTCCTTTCTGCCCGACCGTTACTGGCTGTTGGCGGTGGCCAGCGCACCGGCGCTGTTGGCGCCACCGAACAGGGCGGTCAGGTATTGCGAGTTGCTGTTTGCACTCGCCATTAACGTGTTCAGCGCCGTGAACTGCGCCTGATACTGGCTCGTCAACTGCGCCGTGTAGTCGGCGAGCGCGCTTTGCTGCGAGGCGACGCTCTTCAGATCGGTGTTCAGCCCGGTGTTCTGGGTGTCGATGATGCCGCCGGTCTGCGTGAACGTCGTGATGTCGTTGTTCAACTGCGCGGCAATGCCGGTGGTCGAGTTGAACAGCGAGGCGACCGTTGCCGGGTTGGCCGTCAGCGCGGTGGTCAGTGTCGGGCTGTCGACCACCAGGGTGCCGTCCGCCGGATCGTCTTTCAGCGTGATGCCGATCGACGCCAGCGTCGTGCCGGTGCTGCCCGAGCCGACCGCGCCGCCGACCACCGAGGCCAGTGCGTTCTGGATTGTCAGCAGCGTCGAGTCGCCCAGCAGCGGGCCTTGCGACGATGACGACGAGTTATACGAGGTGAGCGTGGCCATCGTCGTGACGACGGTGTTGTACAGGCTCACGAAGTTGTTGATCGCGCTGCTTTCCGCCGTCGTGTCCGGCGTAACGTTCAGCGTCTGCGACGTGCTGACGGCCGCCGCCGACAGATTCAGCGTGACGCCCGAAATGGCGCTCGTTACCGAGTTGCTTGCGCTGGTCGCGGCGATGCCGTTGATCGAGAACTCCGCGTCCTGCGCGAAGGTGCTTTGCGACCAGGCGCTGCTCGTATTCGCCGAGGTAATGGTCGACTGACCGCCCGTCGTGCTGGCCGTCGACGTCACGCCGAGGCTCGACAGCCCGTTGTCGCTCGTGACGTTGGTCGTCACGTTGATCACGTTGGCCGCGCCGCTGTTCGCCGAGCGCAGCACGAGGTGAGCGCCGTCCGTGCCGGTCACGACGGTAGCCGTCACGCCGGGGTTGCCGCTGGCGCCGTTGATCGCGGCCGCAATGCCGGACAGCGTGTTGTTGGTGCTGTCGATGTTGACGTTCACCGTCTGGCTGCCGAGCCCGATCGTCAACGTGCCCGTGCCGAGTTGCGTGGTCGCGCCGAACGCCGCCGACGACAACGCCTGCGAACCGGCGATCTGTTGCACGGCAACCGTATAGCTGCCGGCCACGGCGCCCTTGCCGGCCGTAGCGGTCAGGCCGGTGCCGCTGGCGGTGGCGGTGAACGTGGACAACGTCGAACCGCTCGCCAGCCCGGCGATGCCGGATTGGAGTGCGCTCAACGCGGCGCTCAGTGCGCCGTACGCGGAGAGTTTGGTGTTGTCGCTGGTTTGTTGCGCCGTCAACGCCGCGGCTTGTCCCGCGGTCTTGGCGTTCACGAGTGCCGTGACGAGCGTCGACACGTCCATCGACGAATTGCCTGTCGAGCCGCTGATGATCGACTGAGCGGCCGACTGCAGCGCAGCGTTAGCGCTCGCTGTAGAAGACGTGGTTGAGATCGAGGACATGCAGAGGCTCCAGGCGTCTAGGAATCTGAAATTGGGTAGTGCGGGATGCTACAGCATCGGGTGTTGCAAATGCACATCGGGAGGCGAGCCTCCCGTTGCTTGAAACCCGACTGCGCGCCGTCTCCTGATAGCGCGGCGCGCAGCCGGTATTACGTCAGCTCTTATTGCAGGAGCTTCAGAACTTGCTGCGGGTTCGAGTTAGCTTGCGCCAACACCGAGATACCAGCTTGTTGCAGCACTTGCGCCTTGCTCAGGTTCGCCGTTTCTTGCGCGAAGTTGGCGTCCGTGATTTGCGACTGTGCCGACGACAGGTCGGTCGACTCAGCTTGCTGCGACGTGGCGATTGCCGTGAAGCGGTTTTGCGCGGCGCCCAGCGATGCTTGCAGGTTGTTGACCGTTTGCAGAGCGTTGTCGATGGAGACCATCGCTTCGTTCGCGCCGGTCACCGTGCCGATGTTCAGGCCCGAAACCGTCGGCGGGTTGTTGATCGCGTTGATCTGCGCAACCGATGCCGTTGCCACGCCCGAAGCCGTTGCACCCATTGCCGTCGCCAGCGTGGTGTTCAGCGTCAGGTTGGTGACCGCCGTGCCCGTACCCGCGGCAGTGCCTGCCGAGAAAATGTTGGAAACCGCGCCCGACGAGATCGCCTGGTTGTTCTGGTCCGTGAACGTGTAACCACCCTTGCCGTCCGACAGAACGTTCACCGAGGTGATCGTTGCGCCCGTGCTGGTGTACGTACCGGTCGAATCCGTGCTGATCGCAACCGTGCCGACCGTTTGACCGGTTTGCACCAGGCCGCCGCCGATCTTCGCTGCCGACATCGACTGGCTCAGGTTCAGGCTGATCGTCTGACCGACGTTCGCGCCGACCTGGAACGTCACGCTACCCGCCGAGCCGTCCAGAATGTTCGTGCCGTTGTACGTCGTTTGCGACGCGATACGGTTCACTTCCTGGATCTGTGCCGAAACTTCCTGTTGCAGTGCTGCCTGGTCGCTCGACGACAGCGTGCCGGTCGACGCTTGCACGGCCAACTGGCGAATACGTTGCAGGCTGGCGGTCAGCGATGACAGTGCGCTCGACGCGGTTTGAATCATCGACACGCCGTCGTTGGCGTTCGACACGCCTTGATTCAGACCGTTGATCTGCGTTTGCATACGCGTCGAGATCGCCAGACCTGCTGCATCGTCGGCCGCGCTGTTGATCCGCTTACCCGACGACAAACGCGTGATGGCTTGCGAGAGGGCGCTTTGCGAGCCATTAAGGTTTTGCTGTGCAACCAGCGAGTTGATGTTGCTATTGATTCCGAGCATGAAAATCTCCTAAATAAGCCTTGAGCCCAATACGCCACGTTGGCATCGGCGGAAGCACTCGTTCATTGCTGGCCGCCTCAGTGAAGGTTGACGGCGCGTTAAAAAAAAACTTGAGGCAATTTGTTCGAAGTCTTCCCAATTGTTTTACCGGCGCGACACCGTGCGAAACCGCTGGGAGGCGCTTGCAGCCTTGCTCGGCGCGCTCACTGCAGGTATTGAAAAGAGGGCGTATTCTCGTTTTTTCTTGTAACAAACTCGGGAGAAATCATGCAGAAACGCAAGGTTGGAAGATCCGAATTGCAGGTCGCGCCGCTCATGTTTGGCGGCAATGTTTTCGGCTGGACCGCGGATGAAGCGACCTCGTTTTCCATTCTGGATGCGTTCGTCGACGCCGGTCTCGACTTCATCGATACCGCCGACGTCTACTCCGCGTGGGTGCCGGGCAACCGGGGCGGCGAGTCGGAGACCATCATCGGCAAGTGGTTCCGGCAGAGCGGCAAGCGCGACCGGATCGTGCTGGCGACCAAGGTCTCTAAGCATCCGCAGCGTCTGGGGTTGTCGGCGGCCAACATTCAGGCAGCGGTCGAAGATTCGCTGCGACGCCTGCAAACGGATTACATCGACATCTATTTTTCCCACGACGACGACACGGCCACACCGCTCGCCGAAACGCTCGGTGCTTATCAGAAGCTGATCGAGGCCGGCAAGGTGCGGGTGATCGGCGCGTCGAACTATGGCGGCGCGCGGATCGAGGCGGCGCTGGCGGTGTCGCGTCAGCACGGACTGCCCGAATATCAGCTGCTGCAGCCGGAGTACAACCTGTATGATCGCGCCGCGTATGAACGCGACAACGAACCGGTCGCATTGGCCAATCAGCTCGGGGTGGTCGTGTACTACAGCCTTGCGAGCGGCTTTCTGTCCGGTAAATATCGATCGACGACGGATCTGGCGAACAAGGTGCGCGGCGGCCGCGTCGAAAAGTATCTGAACGAACGCGGCTTGCGGATTCTCGGCGCGCTCGACCGGGTCGCCGACCAGCATGGCAGCACGCCGGCCACCGTCGCCCTGGCCTGGTTGATCGCGCGGCCCAGCGTGACGGCGCCGATTGCCAGCGCGACCTCGGTCGAGCAGCTGAAAAGCCTCGTGGCGGCCGTCCACCTGATGCTCACTGGCGCCGATATTCGCGAGCTGGACGAGGCGAGTGCGTGACGCTCGGATGGCCTGGCGCAATCGCTAAACCCCTGGTAGGATGGAGAGTTTCCTGATATCATCGGGAGTGAATTGAGATCTTTGCCTGTTCCGTCAATGTTTTTCGTTGATGAAAGGTTGGCGAAACGGCAACAGACGCGGCTTTTTGCATTAACGTCTGTCCGCGTTCGGCGGTGAACTCCCCACCTCTCTTTTCCGGCCTCCGTGGCCGCTTTGCCTCTCGTTTCATTCGTGGTTTGGCCGGGTTCTGCCCGCGTTTGCCTGTTACTGGCCATGAATCGAAACGACCGGAGGGCCGGCGCGTGAGCGGTTTCCCGCCACGCAAATTAACCCGTATCAAGTGATTGATTTAGGAATTACATGACGACGATTCTTCTGAAGGAAAACGAGCCGTTCGAAGTGGCGATTCGCCGCTTTCGTCGCGCAATCGAAAAGAATGGCCTGATCGCTGAACTGCGTGAGCGCCAATCGTACGAAAAGCCGACTACGGCACGTAAGCGCAAGAAGGCTGCTGCTGTGAAGCGCCTGCACAAGCGCCTGCGCAGCCAGATGCTGCCGAAAAAGCTGCACTAAGCACGCTTTTTTAGCACGGCCGAACGGCGGTGTGAGCTTCGAAAGAAGCCACATCGCCGTTTTGCTTTTGGGGCTTTGAAAGCCTTTTGAGGGCAGTCGTTTTGGGGGATTAAGCGGCGCTTTTCAGTCGCTCGGCTGACAGGCTGAATTGGACGGCGATCGAGCTCAATCGCTCGCGCCATTCCCAGGTGCCGAACACGTCGTGGACGTTCTGCAGGCAACTGAGCAGGTCGATGGTGGTTGGATCGTAGACATTGAGGCGCGCGCGCAGCAGCGCCTTCTTCAGCGCCGACACGCCCACGTCCATGTAAGCGGGCACCTGCACGGGCGTTTTGCCGATGTAGCGCACGGGAATGCCTTCCATCGCGCTCATGTAGTCGAGCGGCTTGATGAAGCTGCCGACCGGACAGCCGCCGCAATAACCGCGGTAGGCGCCACCGCCGCGCGGCAACAGCGCCGCGCGCTTCTGGCCGAGCAGATGACTCACGGCCTGGTCGAAAATATCCTGATGCGTCAGGAAGCTAAGCGTTTTCATGGTTGGTCTCCCACGCGTTCCGCAGCGGTTATTCGTTGTTAGTGCGCATGACGATCAGTATCAGGCGCGCACCGATTAACGAAGCCCCGACTAGCGTGACGAAAGACCCTCAATTCGCGGGTTTGGCGCGTCGGCCGCTTCAACTTGCCTTGCGGTTGCGTCCCTTCTTGCCAAGCGCCGCGCATTGCGCGCGGCACATGCAACCCGTCTCGTGGTCGTTCACCATGCCGACCGCCTGCATGAACGCATAGCAGATGGTCGATCCGACAAACTTGCAGCCGTAGCGTTTGAGTGCCTTGCTGAGCGCGTCCGAAACTTCAGTCGACGCTGGTGCCTGCTTATACGAAGCCCAATCGTTCTGGATGGGCGTCTGATCCACGAACGACCATACGAAGTTCGCCAGCGAGCCGTGCTCGCTCTGAATCTGCTGCACGGCGCGCGCATTGGTGATCGCCGCTTCGATCTTGCCGCGATGGCGCACGATGCTTTCGTCCGTGACCAGCGCCTCCACGTGTTTCGGCGTAAAGCGGGCAACCTTGTCGATATCGAAATCGACGAAAGCGCGGCGGTAGCCGGTCCGTTTATTGAGAATCGTCGACCACGACAAGCCCGCCTGCGCGCCTTCCAGCACCAGCATCTCGAACAGATGCTGGTCGTCGCGCGAGGGCACGCCCCATTCGGTGTCGTGATAGTGTGCGAGCGATTCGCTCGACGCCCAGTTGCATCGCTGTGTCACGGTCGTGCTCCTGCGTTGTCATGTCGCCCGCCAGCATAGCCGAAGCCGCATGCGGCGCAAGCTGGCCATTCGGCCGATTGCGGGATTGAATCGGACCTGCCACGCTACGCGTTATTCACCTTCTGAACTCTTTTAATTCGATGAACCAAGACCTCTTTCTGATCGGCGTTGACGGCGGCGGTAGCGGCACGCGAGTGGTGCTCGGCGACGCGCAGGGCCGCGAACTGGCGCAGGCGGCAAGCGGGCCGTCGGGTTTGGGGCTGGGCGTCGAGCGCGCGTGGCAATCTATCGCGGCCGGTTGCGGTGACGCATTCGCGAGCGCCGGGATCGCGCTCGACTGGTCGCGCTGCGTGCTGGGCTGTGGTTTGGCAGGGGTCAACAATCGCGAATGGCTCGCCGCGTTTCGCGCGCAGGCGCCCGCTGTGGCGGGGCTCGCGGTAGAAAGCGACGCCTACACCACGTTACTCGGCGCGCACGGCGGCGCGCATGGCGTGATCGTCGCGCTGGGCACCGGCAGCGTGGCGGCTGCGCTCCACAGCGACGGCGAATGCCGCATCATCGGTGGCTTCGGCTATCCGTCGGGCGACGAGGCGAGCGGTGCGTGGCTCGGCCTGCGCGCCATCGTGCATGCGCAGCAATCGCTCGACGGGCGCGCACCCCGCGACGATCTCGCGCAGGCGCTGCTTGCCCACACCGGCGCGCATGACCGCGACAGCCTGGTCGTCTGGCTTTGCGAGGCCAATCAGACCGCTTATGCGAGACTCGCGCCGATCGTCATCGCGCATCGCACGCATCCGTTTGCGGCGCGTCTGCTCGATGAGGCGGGTGTTGAAGTGGGCAAGATGATCGCTGCGCTGGATTCCTCGGCGAGCCTGCCGGTTGCCTTGTGCGGTGGCCTTGGCGCACCTCTGCGCGAGCATGTGCCGCAGGCTTACCAGGCAAGGTTGCGCGAACCGTTGGCCGACTCAGCGCATGGTGGCTTGCAACTGGCGCAGCGCGAAGCCCAGCGCATTGCCCGTTGAATTCGCCGGTTAAGCGCGCCGGTTAAACTCGCCCGCTGAGTTCGCCCGCTGAGTTCGCCGGCTAAGCCCGCTGGCTTAAGCTCGCCAGGTGAGTCTACAAGCTGAACGCGCCGGCTACGTTTGCGCGGCAGAATGCGCCTGCTAACTTTGGCCGCCGGCCGTGAAGACCAAAGCCGCGACTTCGTCAGGCAACGGTAAAATACGCGCTTCGACGCTGCCCGGTTGCTCACACCATGTACAAAGTCATTGCCACGGATCTCGACGGCACTCTGCTCAACGCGGATCATCAGGTGGACCCGTTCACGGTCGCCACCGTGCGCAAGCTGGAAAGCGACGGGCTGCACTTCGTGATTGCAACGGGCCGTCACTATTGCGACGTCGCGGGTATTCGCGACGTGCTGGGCATCAGCCCGTATCTGATTACGTCGAACGGCGCGCGCATTCATGCGCCGGACAACACGGTGATCCACGCCGACGACCTGCCGCCGGCAATCGTGCAGCGCCTCGTGCAGCCGGAAATCGTCGGCGAGCATGGCCGCGTCATCGTCAACCTGTTCGCCGATCAGGCGTGGTTGATCGATCGCGATGCGCCGGATCTGTTGAAATTCCATCAGGATTCCGGCTTCACCTACGAGGTGACCGATCTGCCGAAACACAACGGCGCCGACATCGCGAAGGTTCTCTATATCGGCGACCCCGCCGATCTCGCGCAAGTGGCAACGAACCTCGCGCGCGAATTCGGCGACGCGTTGTACGTCACGTATTCGCTGCCGGACTGCCTGGAGGTGATGACGTCGAACGTATCGAAGGGACGTGCGTTGCAGATCGTGCTCGGGCGCCTCGGCGTCAATGCCGCGCAGTGCGTGGCGTTCGGCGACAACATGAACGACATCGACCTGCTGGAGACGGCGGGCCATCCGTTCATGATGAACAACGCCAATCCGGATCTCATCACGCGCCTGCCGAACGTGCCGCGTATCGGCAACAATTTCGAGGCGGGCGTTGCGCACCATCTGCGTAAGCTTTTCTCGCTCAACGACGAGTTGATGTCGTGAGCTGAAATGAAACCGGCCCGGTTCCAGTTTCATGGAAGCGGGCCGGTTTCGGACGCGAGCCGTTTGAAAACCCCGTGCAGCGCGCGCTC
This sequence comes from Burkholderia sp. 9120, assembly GCF_000745015.1. Lineage (NCBI taxonomy): Bacteria > Pseudomonadati > Pseudomonadota > Betaproteobacteria > Burkholderiales > Burkholderiaceae > Burkholderia > Burkholderia sp. 9120. The sequence goes on from NZ_JQNA01000002.1 coordinate 2,708,971, forward strand.
AGTGATTCAGCGGCATCGTAGGGCGCGTTACCGCGCCGAACCATCAGCCGTGCCATCCACCGCGGTAACCGCCGCGATCGTCATGGCCCCCGCGTCGGTCGTTGTGATCCCAGCCACGCTCATACCGGTGGTCATGGCGATAGTAATCGCCGCGATCATAGCGATGGTCCCATCCGCCATTGCGGTAGTAGACCGGTTGCGGCGCTGCGTAGACCGGAGCGGGCTGCGCATAAACCGGTGCGCCGAGCGACAGGCCGATGTTCAGATCCGTATGCGCTTGCGCGACACCGCATACGCCGACCGCGAGTCCGGCGGCAACCAGCAAGTGAGTGACGATGCGTTTCATGTTGTTCTCCTGTGAGGCGACGAGTGTTTGTCGCACAGGACCAATGTACGCATGCCGGCACGCGGTGACTGCGACGAGATGTTACGGACTGCAAGCATCTTCACAGGGTTGAAAGCTCACTGAAGCTTGGTCTACAACCCACCTCGCTGCATGATCGCTTCAGTCAACTACCTGTTCCATAAGCGATTTCAGCACGTCGACGAATGAAGAATCACGTCGGCGCAAAGATTGGCCAGAAACCTGGCCGCCGAGCCCGTAATCGCGACTTACATCTGTATTACCGAATTAATCCGCCGCGTTCGTGGAAGCCGCCGATGCCGCCGCCGACGCCGCGTCGGGCAACGCCGCACACGGGCAATCGGTAGAACGCCCATCAAGCCCCTGGCGGTCATGCTTGAAGCTCGCCTGGGCAACGCCGTTCTGCCAGTTGAGGCGAACAATGTAAATACTGTCGAAGTCGTCGCTCTTCCAGTTCGGGACATCGGCGGGATTGCCGCCATGCGTGCTCAACATTTGCCGCAACAGCTTAACGATCAGCTTGTGCTCCCAGGCGACGACGATCAGCTTGCCGCGATTGTCGGGATTCACGAGCGCGGTACTCAACTGGTCGATCTGTGCAAACCCATACGGCGTTTGTACGGGCATCTGGAATTGAATGGCGGTCGGCTCGATCGTGGCGAGCGGCCGGATGTAGTAGTAAGGGTGGCCGCTGTCGTCTTTCTGCTGGCCGGGATCGGGCGCGTAGATCGCGTCCGGTTTGCCGAACTTGGCTGCGATCACTGCCGGCAAAGCCAGCGCCCGATTCAACCCCTGGCAATTGAGTTGCCCGTAGCCCGCTGCAGGTTTCTCGCCGTGCCGCACGAACACGAGCGTTTCGGTTTGGCTGTCGGCTGCATGCGCATTGGGTAGCGCTAGCGCGCCGGCACACAAACCGCCGATCAAGAGTGCGATGGCATGCAGGAATCCGCGGAAACGGTTCATCGGTCGTACCTGTGCGAGCTTGGGAAGTCGCACGATTCTAGCAGCGGACTTTCAGCGCGGCCTTCGACGAATATCGATCGGCACACAGGGTTGAAACCGCAACGAAGCGAACCGAAACGCTAAAAAACGAAATGGGCACCGAGGCGCCCGCTCAACCTGCTCGCTCAACCGCATCTACCTATCAGTCGACCGCCAGCGTCGTCGAATTGCCGCGCCGGTTTTCGGCGATGACCGGATACAGCACGCCCGCGATCACCGCGCCGAGGATCGGCGCCACCCAGAACAGCCAAAGCTGATCCATTGCCGCCCCGCCGACGAACAGTGCCGGCCCGGTCGAGCGTGCCGGATTGACCGACGTGTTGGTGACCGGAATCGAGATCAGATGGATCAGCGTCAGACAGAGGCCGATGGCGATCGGTGCGAAGCCGGCCGGCGCGCGCTTGTCCGTTGCGCCGAGAATGACGAACAGGAAGAAGCCGGTCATGACCACTTCGCAGATAAACGCCGCCACGAGCGAATAGTGGCCCGGCGAGCGCTCGCCGTAGCCATTGCTGGCAAAGCCGCTAGCCACGAGGTCGAAACCGGGCTTGCCCGACGCGATTAGCGACAGCACCAGTGCGCCGAGCACGGCGCCGACCACCTGCGCGACGATATACGACGGCAAGTCACGCGCCGGAAAGCGCCCAGCGACCGTCAAACCAACGCTCACCGCCGGATTCAGATGGCAGCCGGAAATGTGGCCGATCGCATAAGCCATGGTCAGCACGGTCAACCCGAATGCGAACGCCACGCCCACGAAGCCAATACCGAGGCCATGAACCGGGCCGGCGAAGTTGGCGGCGAGCACCGCGCTCCCGCAGCCTCCGAGCACGAGCCAGAAGGTGCCGAAGAGCTCGGCGGCTAGGCGTTTTGACAGCGGCATGGTCGGTAATCCTAAAAAGAATGGCGCTTTACACGGCACAGATGAGACAAGCCGCGGCTAGATGTTTGAGCGCGCAATTCTAGGGAAGGACAGCCAGAATGGGTGTCAAGAATTGTCAAAAGTGGAGTCTGATTTACCTATTATTACCGGATAAAGATGGCGTTTTACAATTCATCGAAGCTTAATAATTATCAGAGGATATCTTCCTAAATCGGTATTATTGGCCATTGCGAATTTTTATAATTGCAGTTAGTCTGCGAGCGAATGAGTTCTAGAAAAGGGGAGAACCGGAATGTCACAATACGCAGATCTCAAGGCGCAGATCGCCAAATTGCAGGCGCAAGCAGAAGAAGCGCGCCGTACTGAAATCGACAATGTTGTCGCCGACATCCGCCAAAAGATCGCTGAATACGGTCTGAGTGCGCAAGACCTGGGCTTTGCGGTCGCCGCACGGCGCGGACGCCCGCCCAAGAAGGCGCCGTTGCCGGCGAAATACCAGGATCCCAAATCGGGCAATACGTGGAGCGGCCGCGGCAAACCGCCTAAGTGGATTGCTGGCAAGAATCGTGAGCGTTTTCTGATTGGCGCGGCGTGAGTCTATTTGCGGCCCGACGAAAGCAAACTGAAGGTTAGTCGGCAATCGGACTTATTGGCCGTACACGAATCCGGTATGGGAGCGTATCCATACCGGCATTAAAAAGCCGCCCGGGGAGGCGGCTTTTTCTGCAAAAGAGGTGGGATAACTCTGACTTCCCGACCGCGCAAACGATTCACATGGTGAATTGACTGCCAATTTGACCAGAAAATGGGAAAGCGGCGTAAGCGGGCGGGGGCCACGCTTAAACGCCGCTAAGGCATGGGACATAAGCCGCTTGTCCCACGCTATTCACCTCATTCAACCTGGCGCTCAGCCCACCGCCACCTGGCGCAGCATCGGTCGGCGGGTCGCTTCGATCAGTGCCGAATAGCCATCCACATAGTTCTGCGCCATCGTTTTCGAACTAAAGCGGCGTTCGAATTGCGCGCGAATCTCAGTACGCGACAACTCGTCCAGACGCTGCAGCGCGGCCACCGCGCCTTGCACGTCCTCGACGATATAGCCGGTCACGCCGTGGTCGATCACTTCCGGCACCGAACCGCGATTGAACGCGATCACCGGCGTGCCGCAGGCCATCGACTCGATCATCACGAGGCCGAACGGCTCCGACCAGTCGATCGGGAACAGCAGCGCCTTGGCGCCGGACAGGAACTCCGGTTTCTGCGCCTCGTTGATCTCGCCGACGAACTCCACGTGCGCCATCGACAGCAGCGGCTCGATCTCGCGTTTGAAGTATTCCTGGTCGACCTTGTCCACCTTGGCGGCGATCTTCAGCGGCAAACCGCTTTGTGCAGCGATCTTGATAGCTGTATCGACGCGCTTCTCCGGGCAAATTCGGCCGAGGAACGCCAGGTATTCCGGCTTCTTGTGCGCCTGCGGCGTCAGCAACTGATCCGGCAAGCCGTGGTAAATCGTGTTCAGCCAGTTGGCTTGCGGCAACGGCAGGCGCTGCGAATCGGAAATCGACACCACCGGTACGTTGGAGAACGCGTCGAACACCGGTTGCAGCTCCGGCAAGTCGAGGCGGCCGTGCAGCGTGGTCACGAACGGCGTGTCCATGGTCGTGAACAGCGGGAACGGCATGTAGTCGAGGTGAAAGTGCAGCACGTCGAACTCGTGCGCGACCTTACGGACCTTTTCCATCATCAGCACGTGCGGAGCCAACGCGTCCCGGATCGTCGGATCGAGACGCAGTGCGCGCGGCCAGCAGGCGTCGAGGTTCGCGGACGTGACCGAGTCGCCGCTCGCAAACAGCGTGACATCGTGACCGAGGTCGACCAGCGCTTCGGTCAGGTACGACACGACGCGTTCGGTGCCGCCATAGAGTTTCGGCGGGACGGCTTCATACAACGGCGCAATTTGGGCGATTCGCATGCGTTTCTCCTGTTCATATCGGCTTCGCACAGCAATGCTCGGTTCGAGCGAAGCGCGAATGCCTGTCGGACGGTTGGGCGCGGTAAGCCGCCGCCCGGGGGTGCTCCGAACCTGCATCGGGTAATCCCTTAGCGTCCATTATCGGGATCGGCCGAGCGAATTCGAGTTATTTTTCAAACGCTTAATGTTGTTACAGCGCGAAACATGGTGCGTTACAGGTCGGCTGGACGCTCACCGTGGGCATTCAGCCGATAGTCGCGGCACGTAATGAAACGCTGCGCAGCCTCCAGCAAGGCGCGCGCCTGACGGCTGGAGGGCAATACCTACGCCCCTGCGTAAGGACGCGTTGCGCTGAAGTGAAATGGTCTTATAATTCTTTTTCACCGCTGCAAAGGTGCGGATTCAGAGTCGCTCAAGGCTCACCATTCAGTCCGTACCCGTCTCCAGGCGAGTATTCAAAGCGCATTGCAAACCGCAAATTGCGCGCATACCGCGCCAACTCTCTCCCTCGCGCGCGGCCCTGTGTAGGAATTATTCCTACACGAATGACGGATTAATCCGTCAGACAGGCTGGGTGTCTGTCCGATTTTCGTCCGCCGCCCCTTTCGAGACAATGTGCGCAAGACCAGAAACGAGCCGATTCGTGCGGTTGGGGTGCGCGCGTTCGAGCAAACGTTTCCGTAACGGCCTGACCAGCCAGATTTACCCCGGGGGAATCATGAGCGCGACAAGCGAAATGCTCAATGAGATCAGAGAAGTCAACCTGTCGTATCTCCTGCTAGCGCAGCGATTGCTGCGCGAAGACAAGCCGATGGGCATGTTTCGCATGGGGATTTCGGACCAGTTAGCCGATGTGCTCGCCAGTTTGTCTCTGGCGCAGACCGTGAAGCTGGCGGCGTCCAATCAGGTGTTGTGCCGTTTCCGTTTCGACGACCATGCCGTGCTGTCCGCGCTCGCGGACAAAGGCAAAACCAGCGCCGTGGCTCAGGCGCATTCCGCGATCCTGATGGCTAGCCAGCCAGTCGAGCAACTCGGCTGATGGCAGCTCGCATGTCAAACCACGCGATCAGGACGGGAGATTGGCACACGGATGGCCTATAAAAGTGTGGTGCTCGAAGTCAGGGAAATCACCCTGGCCATCGAACTGATTGAACTGGGCGCGCGCCTGCAATTGCTGGAAGCGGAAACCAGTCTGTCGCGCGACCGGCTCATCAAGCTGTACAAGGAATTGAAAGGGGTGTCGCCACCCAAGGGCATGTTGCCGTTTTCGACCGACTGGTTCATGACCTGGCAGCCGAACTTTCACTCCTCGCTGTTCTACAACATCTACCGTTTCATGGCCGGCCACGGCGGTTGCCAGACGATCCAGTCGATCGTGAAAAGCTACCGGCTGTATCTGGAACATGTCCAGTTGCACGACGACGAGCCGGTGCTCAGCCTCACGCGGGCGTGGACGCTGGTGCGCTTCTTCGATTCCGGCATGCTGCAAATGACCGCCTGCTGCCGTTGCGGGGGACATTTTGTCGCGCACGCACACGATCCGCAGCATGCGTTCGTCTGCGGGTTGTGCCAGCCGCCGTCGCGGGCCGGTAAGACAAAGAAATTCGCCGACGCCAAGAAATTCGCCGACGCTCGCGCCCGCGAGAACCTTGCCGAGCTCGAAGCCTGAGTCGTGGCGACTACGGGCGGCCAACACAGCCACCCCGGCCGCCACAGCCGCCCGCGGCACGCCGACGCACCCCGCGCCGGCCGCTTCCCTATCCGGCGGACCCTCCGGTCCGCCCGTCCCGCGCCGACCCTTGCCGGGTCTGGCGCACCCGACTCTGGTTTACACCGGAGCGACGAGCCGCTTTTCCACCAAAGTTTTCTGCTCCGTTGCCGTAAACCAGATTAACGACGGTCACCGTCGCTTCTTTGTGAGGGCTCGGCAGTGCTGATTTTCGTGGGAACTCTCGTGACGCTGTTGTCCGTTTTCGGCGGTTACGCGCTGGAAGGCGGCCATCTTGGCGCGCTGCTGCAGCCTGTTGAAGTGCTGATGATCGTCGGTGCCGGCGTCGGCGCGTTCATTCTCGGCAACGGAATGAAGACGATCAAGGCGACGCTGCGCGTCATTCCAACCCTGTTCAAGGGCGCGAAGTACAACAAGGACGTCTACATGGAGCTGATGGCGCTCCTCTACGTCCTGCTCGCCAAGGCGCGCAAGGAAGGCACGCTGACGCTGGAAGCGGACATCGACGATCCGTCGAAGAGTCCGATCTTCACGCAATACCCGAAGATTCTCGCCGACCATCACATCATCGAATTCCTGACCGACTACCTGCGCTTGATGGTGGGCGGCAACATGAATGCGTTCGAGATCGAAAGTCTGATGGACGAGGAAATCGAAACGCATCACCAGGAAGGCGAGGCGCCCGCGCACGCGCTGAACAAGGTCGGCGACGCCATGCCGGCGTTCGGGATCGTGGCCGCGGTGATGGGCGTGGTGCACACCATGGCCTCGGCCGACAAGCCGCCCGCGGTGCTTGGCGAGATGATCGCGCAGGCGTTGGTCGGCACCTTCCTCGGGATTCTGCTCTCGTACGGGCTGATCGGACCGCTCGCGAGCGTCGCCGAACAGCGCGTGACCGAGTCGACCAAGATGTTCCAGTGCATCAAGGTGACGATTCTGGCCAGCCTGAACGGTTACGCCCCGGCAATCGCCGTCGAATTCGGCCGCAAGGTGCTCTTCTCGACCGAGCGCCCGTCGTTCGCCGAACTCGAAGAGCACGTGCGCCGCGTCAAGGCCAAGTAAAGGGCGCCGGGAACCGAATCGATGAGCAAGGATAAAGACCGCGCCATTGTCGTCAAGCGCGCAGCGCCGAAGAAGGCCGGCCATCACGGCGGCGCGTGGAAGCTCGCGTATGCCGACTTCATGACCGCGATGATGGCGTTCTTCCTGCTGATGTGGTTGCTGAGTTCGGCGTCCACGGTGCAGTTGAAGGGGATCGCCGATTACTTCAACCAGCCGTTGAAGGTCACGTTGTGGGGCGGCGACCGCAGCGCGGAAGACTCCAGCATTCTGAAGGGCGGCGGCCGCGACATTTCGACCGACGCCCAGGGCATTACACGTATCACCGACGGCCAGAACAGCCGTGCGCAGCGGACCGTTTCGCACAGTAACGACGATTCGATGAACCAGTCGCAAGGCGAGCTGGAACGCCGCGAGCAGGTCCGGCTGCACGATCTGCAGGTCAAGCTGATGGCCGCGATCGAAGCGAATCCGGTGCTGCGCCAGTTCAAGCAGCAGATCCGCATCGATTCGACGCTGACCGGCCTGCGCATCGAGATCGTCGACTCGCAGAAGCGGCCGATGTTCGCGACCGCGAAAGACCAGGTGGAGCCGTACATGCGCGACATTCTGCGCGAGATCGGCCACACGCTGAACGACGTGCCGAACCGCATCATCGTGCAGGGACACACCGACGCCGCGCAGTACGCGGGCGGCGAGAAGGGTTACAGCAACTGGGAACTGTCCGCGGACCGCGCCAATGCGTCGCGCCGCGAGCTGATCGCCGGCGGCATGGACGAAGCGAAGGTGATGCGCGTGCTCGGTCTCGCGTCGACGCAGAACCTGAACAAGGCGGACCCGATGGATCCGGAAAATCGCCGCATCAGCATCATCGTGTTGAACAAGAAGTCGGAGGAGGCGCTCGATCATGACGACTCCACCACGACTACCTTGTCGGACGACGCAGCCGGCTCCAAGCCGTTGCTGCAAAAGCTTGCGCAGCCGGTGACGGCTGCACCGAAGTTGCCGGCGGCAGCGCCGGCGGCCCAGTAACAGACAGCGGTCGTCTGGCCGGTCCACGCGCCAACAGGCGCGGACCGCCGGGCGATCCATAGCGTAAGTGCAGCGAGGTTTTCATGATCAGGCATATCCTGGCAATCGACGATTCGGCATCGATGCGGCAGATTCTCGCCGCGACGCTGACGACGGCCGGCTATGAGGTGACGCTCGCGTCGGATGGCATCGAAGGGCTCGAAAACGCGCTCGCCATGTCGTTCGACCTCGTGCTGACCGACCAGCACATGCCGGGCAAGACCGGCCTCGATCTGATCGCCGCGCTGCGCGGCAACCCGGCCTACCAGGCGACACCCATCCTCGTCCTCACGACGGAATCGGGCGAGCCGTTCAAGGCGGCGGCGCGAGCGGCGGGCGCGACCGGCTGGATCGAAAAGCCGCTCGACCCGGACATGCTGACCGAACTGGTGGCGGCGTTGGCCGAACCGGATCAGGCGTAAGCATCACCCTTAGACCAAGTTATAGAAGCTCTCGACGCGGCGGCACGGTAGCCCAAGCCTAGACAGGAACTCTCGCGGTGACCCAGGCATGACACTCGACATCACTCAGTTCTATCAGACGTTCTTCGACGAAGCGGACGAACTGCTCGCGCAGATGGAGCAGTTGCTGCTCAATCTGGACATCGCGCATCCGGACCCGGAAGACCTCGCGGCGATTTTCCGCGCGGCGCATTCCATCAAGGGCGGCGCGGCGACGTTCGGCTTTACCGCGTTGACGGAAACGACCCACATTCTCGAATCGCTGCTCGACCGCGCACGCAATAACGAACTCGTGCTGCGCAAGGACATGATCGACACGTTCCTCGAAACCAAGGACGTGTTGTCCGGCCAGCTCGCCGACTACCGGGCGAGCGCCGAGCCGGACGCCGCGATTGCCAAGGCGATCTGCGCGAAGCTCGAACAGTTGCACGCGGAAAGCCGCGCAGGCGGCGCGCCGGCAGCGGCAGCCGCCGCACCGGTTGCGGCAGCAGTCGTTGAAACACAGGCAGTACAAGGCGGTACCCCGCCGGAGCACGTCGTCGAACAGGCGGTGCAAGCGGCGGCGGGTGAATGGATTGACGGCGAACCGGCTCAGACCGGACAAGCCGCAGGTGCCGGCGCGGACGATAACGCCGGTCCCCATCTGAAAATTACGCTACGGGGCGTTGGGGAGAAGGACCAGGAACTGCTGGCCGAAGAGCTCGGCAACCTGGGGAACATCGTCGGGCAGGTCAAGAGTGGCGGCGATTTCACGCTGTGGCTCAAGACCGACGTGACCTCCGACGATATCATCGCCGTCTGCTGTTTCGTGATCGACGAAAGTCAGATCTCGATCGGCCGCGGCACCGCACCGGCGGACGAAACGCAGCAAGGCGAACCTGGAACGCCCGACGCTGCCGATTCGGCCCCGGCGCAAGCAGCACAGGCAGCACAAGCGGTGCAGGCAGCGTCGTCGGCCCCGGTGGCCAACACCGCTGCGTCCGCTGCAACACACGGCTTGTTCGACGCAGCGGCGGCGCAACCCGCCGCGGCTAGCAGCGCACCGGCGGCCAGTGCGGCGCCGGCGGCGAGCGCTGCCGCGCCTGCCGAACACGACCGTAAGGCCGCGGCCCGTCCGGCTGCGGCTGCCGGTGGCGCGGAAGGCAGTTCGATTCGCGTCGGCGTCGAAAAGGTCGATCAGCTGATCAACCTGGTCGGCGAACTGGTGATCACGCAAGCCATGCTCGCGGAAACCACCAGCACGTTCGATCCGGCGCTGCACGACCGGCTCTTCAACGGCATGGCGCAGCTCGAGCGCAACGCGCGCGATCTGCAGGAAGCGGTGATGTCGATCCGCATGATGCCGATGGATTACGTGTTCAGCCGCTTCCCGCGTCTGGTGCGCGATCTGGCGGCGAAACTCGGCAAGGAAGTGGAGCTCGTCACCTTCGGTCAAGCGACCGAACTCGACAAGAGCCTGATCGAACGGATCATCGATCCGTTGACTCACCTCGTGCGCAACAGTCTCGACCACGGTATCGAAACCGTGGAAGCGCGGCGCGCGGCGGGCAAGGATGCGACCGGCCAGCTGGTGCTGTCGGCGGCTCACCATGGCGGCAACATCGTCATTGAAGTGAGCGACGACGGCGCGGGTCTGCGGCGCGACAAGATTCTCGCGAAGGCGGCCAAGCAGGGCATGCAGGTCAGCGAGACGATGAGCGACGAAGAAGTCTGGAACCTGATTTTCCTGCCGGGCTTCTCGACGGCGGAACAGGTCACGGACGTCTCCGGCCGTGGTGTCGGCATGGACGTGGTGAAGCGGAACATCCAGTCGATGGGTGGTCACGTGGAAATCACCTCGCACGCCGGCAAGGGCAGCACCACGCGGATCGTTCTGCCGCTCACGCTGGCGATTCTCGACGGCATGTCGGTGAAAGTAGGCAGCGAGATTTTCATTCTGCCGCTGAACTTCGTGATGGAGTCGCTGCAGCCGCAAGCCGAAGACATTTACACGGTGGCCAACGGCGAGCGCGTGGTGCGCGTGCGCGGTGAATACCTGCCGTTGGTCGCGTTGCACGAAGTGTTCAACGTCGACGACGCGAAGCAGGAGCCGACCCAGGGCATCGTCACCATCATGCAAACCGAAGGGCGCCGCTTTGCGATGCTGATCGATGAACTGGTGGGCCAGCAGCAGGTGGTCGTGAAGAATCTGGAAACGAATTACCGCAAGGTGCACGGCATTTCCGCGGCGACCATTCTCGGCGACGGCAGCGTCGCGCTGATCGTGGACGTGGCGGCGCTGAACCGCGAAACGCGCCACGCGCATGGCGCGATGAGCCTCGCATGATGCCGCTCACACTCGACGTAACACTCACTCAACTTATTTCATCCCAACCGTTTGGGGGCTAACGTGGCAGAAGTCCAATCCATCAATTCGAGCGTCGCGAACGCGAGCGGTACGAATGGCCGCCGCGACGCGCAGCAGGCAGACGCCGGCGGTCAGGAGTTCCTCGTCTTCACGCTCGGCGCCGAAGAGTACGGCATCGACATTCTCAAGGTGCAGGAAATCCGCGGCTACGACAACGTGACGCGGATCGCCAATGCACCGGAATTCATCAAGGGTGTGATCAATCTGCGCGGCATCATCGTGCCGATCGTGGACATGCGCATCAAGTTCCATCTGGGCCGCGTCGAATACGACCACCAGACGGTGGTGATCATCCTGAACGTCGCGCATCGCGTGGTCGGGATGGTGGTGGACGGCGTGTCGGACGTGCTGACGCTCGCCACCGACCAGATCATGCCGGCGCCGGAATTCGGCGCGACGCTGACGACCGAGTACCTCACGGGACTGGGCACCGTCGACGGCCGCATGCTGATCCTGATGGACATCGAGAAGCTGATGACCAGCCGCGAAATGGCGCTGATCGAAGCGCTCGGCGCGTAACGGCAGCGGCAGCAGCCAGCTTTAACGACAGATTGGGACAGGGAGCATCGAGATGCTGAGCAGGTGGTCGATTCGCACGTCATTGACGATGGTGGGGATCCTTCTGGCGGCGCTGACCGTGGTGGTCGGCGCCCTCGGGCTAACCGCGCTGAATCGCGCGAGCCAGTCGCTCGACCGCATTGCGCGCGGCGATCTGGTGGCGATTCACGCACTCGACGATGCTTCCGCGTACCTGTTGCGCTCGCGTCTCGCGATCGACCGCTTCAACACGCTGTCGGCCGCGGGTAACGCGGACGAAGCGAAGAAGGCGATCGACCGCGCGCAGGAACTGCTGGTCAAGGGCAATCAAAGCTGGCAGGCGTATCTCGACGCGCCGAAAGCCGGCATCGACCCGGCGCTGCTCGACGACGTGCTTGCCAGGCGCACGTCGGTGATGCGCGACGGCGTCGATCCGGAGTTCGCGGCGTTGAACGCGAACGACATGAACGCGTACCACGCGATCGCCGACACCAGGATCAGCCCGATGTTCATCGCCTATGACGGCGCGGCGTCGGCGGTCATCAAGGCGTTGCAGCAAAGCGCCGTGGATCTGCAGGCCGGCGCGCAGTCGAACATCTCGCTGATGACCACGCTGATCATCGTGTTCACGTTGTTCGCGCTGGTCGTGGTGGTGGGTATCCGTTTCGCGCTGCGCGGCCTGATCGTGCAACCGCTGAAAGATGCGACCGCGTGCTTCGAGCGGATCGCGGCGGGCGATCTGTCCGAGTCGATCGACGTGTTCAGCCGCAACGAAATCGGCATTCTGTTCGCCGGCATCAAGCGGATGCAGGACAGCATGTCGACGATGGTGAAAGCGGTACACAGCAGCACCGAATCGATCGACACCGGCGCGCGCGAAATCGCGATGGGCAACACCGATCTGTCGCAACGTACCGAACAGCAAGCCGCTTCGCTGCAGGAAACCGCGTCGAGCATGGAGCAACTGACGGGCACCGTGCGGCAGAACGCCGAGAACGCGCGTCAGGCGAGCCAACTGGCCGTCAACGCGTCGGACATCGCCACGCGCGGCGGCGACGTGGTGAGCCAGGTCGTCACGACGATGCAGGACATTGCGACCAGCTCGAACAAGGTCGTCGACATCATCGGCGTGATCGAAGGCATTGCGTTCCAGACCAATATTCTCGCGCTGAACGCGGCGGTCGAAGCCGCCCGCGCCGGCGAGCAGGGCCGCGGTTTCGCGGTGGTGGCCGGCGAAGTGCGCAGCCTCGCGCAGCGCAGCGCGAGTGCCGCGAAGGAAATCAAGGAATTGATCGGCGACTCGGTCGACAAGGTGCAAAGCGGCTCGGCGCTGGTCGGCCGGGCGGGCACCACGATGGACGAGATCGTGCAGGCAGTGCGCCGCGTGACCGACATCATGGGCGAAATCAGCGCGGCGTCGGAAGAACAGTCCGGCGGCATCGAACAGGTGAATCGCGCGGTCGTGCAGATGGACGAAGTTACGCAGCAGAACGCCGCGCTGGTCGAACAGGCGGCGGCCGCAGCCGCGTCGCTCGAAGATCAGACGCGTCAATTGCAAGCGGTGCTGACCGGCTGGAAGGTGGCCGGCGGGCAGACTCGCAGTAGCGCGGCACCGGCGGCGCGTTCGCCAGCGGTGACGCGTAGCAGCGGCAATTTCAGTAGCAAGGGCAGCAAGAGCAAACCGGCTGCCAAGGCCACGCCGCAAGCCGGCGCGGCTCATGCAACGAATCACGCCACATCGGCAGCAGGCGCGGCAGCGGCAAGCAACGCGGCAACACACGCAGCACCGGCGGCAACCGCACACGAAGCAGGCGCGGCACGCGTCGAACCGGCGCTGCGGCCGAAGACGATTCGTCCGGCCGCCGATTCCGCAGCACGTTCGGGCGCGTCGAGCGCGACCGCGGCGGGCTCGGACGCGGACTGGGAAACGTTCTAGGAAGTGGCACAAAGACATGCAGTCATTCGACATCTCGCTCCATGAGGGGCGAATCATCGAAGCACGCTTACAAGGCGTGTCGCGGGCCGACTGCGTGTTGCAGGAACTCGCGGGCGGGCGCGACCCCGCGAACACAATCCCTTGCTCCCAGAGACACCCTTTGGGCGGCGAGCGGGATGGCTCGTATTGCAGGCAGGAACTTTCATGATGGCAACGCGCGCACAGCAACGACCCGATCGGGCGGAACCGGTTCGATCCGGTGAACAGGGACGGGACTTCGAATTCACGTCGGCGGATTTTGGTCGCATTCGCGACCTGATCCATCGCAGCGCGGGCATTTCGCTGTCGGATCACAAGCGCGACATGGCGTATAGCCGTCTGGCGCGCCGTCTGCGCGCCCGCGGTCTCGACACGTTCAAACAGTATCTCGATCTGCTCGAAGCGGAGAACGATCCGGCTGAGTGGGAAGCCTTCACCAATGCGCTGACCACCAACCTGACCGCGTTCTTCCGCGAGGCGCATCACTTTCCGATTCTTGCCGAGTTCGTGCCGCGCCGCCCGCAGCCGGTCTCGGTCTGGTGCTCGGCGGCATCCACCGGCGAAGAACCGTACTCGATCGCGATGACGCTGATCGAAGCGCTCGGCGACAGCGGCGCGCGCCAGGCCTCGGTGCTCGCCACGGACATCGACACCCAGGTGCTCGCGAAAGCCGAAGCCGGCATGTACCAGTTCGACCAGGTCAAGCATCTGTCGCCCGAGCGGCTCAAGCGCTTCTTCCTGAAGGGCACCGGCGCGCATGTCGGGATGGTCAAGGTGCGCCCGGAAGTGCGCGCGCTGGTGCGCTTCCAGCAACTGAACCTGACCGACCGCGATTACCAGTTGCGCTCGCAGTTCGACGCGATCTTCTGCCGCAACGTGATGATCTATTTCGACAAGCCGACCCAGGCTCAGGTGCTCGGCCGCTTCGAACCGCTGATGAAATCGGGCGGCCTGCTGTTCGCCGGTCACTCGGAAAACTTCACGTACGTCACGCAGGCGTTCAAGCTGCGCGGCCAGACCGTCTACGAACTGACGCGTGACGCCACCGGCGCGCGCGCGCCGGCGCGTGCATCGACATCGACGTCGTCTCACACGACGAGCGGGGTGACCGTATGAGCAGCCGCCTGCCGATCGCAACCAATCTGTATTACGACAACCACTTCCAGCGCCCCGGCGTGAAGCTGTTGCCGAACGAGTTCTACACGACGCACGAAGACATGGTGCTGGTCACCGTGCTCGGCTCGTGCGTGGCGGCCTGCATTCAGGACCGCACCGCGGGCATTGGCGGCATGAATCACTTCATGCTGCCCGACGACGGCGCGGACGTCGCGCAGGCCGCGTCGGATTCGATGCGCTACGGCGCGTACGCCATGGAAGTGCTGATCAACGAACTGATCAAGGCCGGCGGCCGGCGCGAGCGCTTCGAAGCCAAGGTGTTCGGCGGCGGCGCGGTGCTCGCCGGCATGACGACGATGAACATCGGCGACCGCAATTCGGAATTCGTGCGCCGCTATCTGGCGCTCGAAAAGATCCGGATCGTCGCGGAAGACTTGCAGGGCTCGCACCCGCGCAAGGTCGCGTTCATGCCGCGCACCGGTCAGGTGATGGTGAAAAAATTACGCCTGCAGCAGGAAGCGGGCGTGGCCGAGCGCGAACAGGCGCTCGTGCGGCAGGGCGCCGAGGCCCGTGCCGAGCGGCTCGCAGCCGCGCGCAAGCGGGTCGAGCTGTTCTCGACGCCGGCTGCGGCGCGGCCCAAGGTCGAGCTGTTTTCGTCGACGGGCGCGGCACGCCCCAAGATCGAGCTGTTCAGCTCGAGCGCCGGCGGAGCAGCGGGAACAGCAGGGTCGGCGGCAGGCAGTGCGGGCGCAGCGAAGCCGCGCATCGAACTGTTCGGCGCCGGCTCGCGCCCGATTAACTCAAACAACGCCAGAACTACAGAGGAGGCGTGAGCGCTGTGCAAAAGATCAAAGTACTGTGCGTCGACGATTCGGCGCTGATCCGCAGCCTGATGACGGAAATCATCAACGGCCAGCCGGACATGACGGTCGTGGCGACCGCACCCGACCCGCTGGTCGCGCGCGATCTCATCAAGCAGCACAACCCGGACGTGCTGACGCTCGACGTCGAAATGCCCCGCATGGACGGCCTCGACTTCCTCGAGAAGCTGATGCGCCTGCGACCGATGCCGGTCGTGATGGTGTCGTCGCTGACTGAACGCGGCAACGAAATCACGCTGCGCGCGCTGGAACTGGGCGCGGTCGACTTCGTCACCAAGCCGAAAGTCGGGATTCGCGACGGCATGCTCGACTACTCGGAAAAGCTCGCCGACAAGATCCGCGCCGCAGCCCGCGCCCGTGTGCGCCAGGCCGCGCCGGTCCAGCATGCGGCGGCTCACGCGGCGCATGCGCCGGTGGGCGCCGCGCCGCTGTTCAACAATCCGCTGCTCAGTACCGAGAAGCTGATTATTGTCGGCGCGTCGACGGGCGGCACCGAAGCGATCCGCGAAGTGCTGGTGCCGCTGCCGCCGGATGCGCCCGCCGTGCTGATCGCGCAGCATATGCCGCCGGGTTTCACAAAATCTTTTGCGCAACGCCTCAATGGTTTGTGCCGGATTACCGTTAAAGAGGCAGAGCATGGTGAACGCGTGCTGCCGGGACATGCGTACATCGCACCGGGCCACGCTCACCTGTTGCTGGCCCGCAGCGGCGCGAACTATATTGCGCATCTGTCGGACGATCCGCCGGTGAACCGGCATCGGCCGTCGGTGGATGTGCTGTTCCGTTCGGCCGCGCAGCACGCGGGCAAGAACGCGGTCGGGGTGATTCTGACCGGCATGGGGCGCGACGGCGCCGCCGGACTGCTGGACATGAAAAAAGCGGGGGCGTATACCCTTGCGCAGGACGAAGCGAGCTGTATCGTGTTCGGCATGCCGCGCGAAGCGATTGCGCTCGGTGCGGCGGACGAGATCGCATCGCTGCCGGAAATGAGCCGGCGCGTGATGGCGCGTCTGTCGTCGATGGGCGATCGCGTTCAACGGGTATGATGCTGGCCGGGAGATTGAGGCGTTTATTTGATGCGCTGTTTTGACACGGTCAAGCGCCGCACATGGATCAAGCTAAGGGAATGAAATGGATAAGGGAATGAAGATTCTGGTAGTTGACGACTTTCCGACGATGCGCCGGATCGTCCGCAACCTCCTCAAGGAGCTGGGCTATTCGAACGTCGACGAGGCGGAAGACGGTCAGGCCGGCCTCGCGCGTTTGCGCGGGGGCACCTACGACTTCGTGATTTCCGACTGGAACATGCCGAACCTCGACGGTCTGGCCATGCTCAAGGAAATCCGCGCCGACGCGAACCTCACGCACCTGCCGGTGCTGATGGTGACGGCCGAGTCGAAGAAGGAAAACATCATCGCGGCGGCCCAGGCCGGCGCGAGCGGTTATGTCGTCAAGCCGTTCACGGCCGCGACGCTCGACGAGAAGCTGAACAAGATTCTCGAGAAGATGGCGAAAGCCGGGAGCTGATGTGACTCTGCCGACCAATGCGCAAGGCGCCGAAGCGGTGAATGAGAGCGGCGACTTCGCGTCCGACCGCATCCTCGCCCGCATTGGAGCACTGACCCGCACGCTGCGCGATTCGATGCGCGAGCTCGGGCTCGACAAGCATGTCGAGCGTGCGGCCGAAGCGGTGCCGGATGCGCGCGACCGCCTCAAGTACATCGCGACCATGACCGAGCAGGCCGCCGAGCGCGTGCTGTCGTCGATCGAAGTCGCCAAGCCGATCCAGGAGCAGCTGCAGAAAGACGCCGGCGTGCTGGACGCGCGTTGGGAGCAGTGGTACGCGGCGCCGATCGAGCGCGAAGAAGTGCGCGCGCTGATGAACGACACGCGGACCTTTCTGCGCGGCGTGCCCGAAGCGACCACGGCAACCAATTCGCAGCTCATGGAGATCATGCTCGCGCAGGACTTCCAGGATCTGACCGGTCAGGTCATCAAGAAGATCACGGATGTGGTGTACCTGATCGAGCAGCAGTTGCTCGGCGTGCTGGTCGAGAACATCGCGCTCGAGCGGCGCGAACAGTTCGCGGCGAACGCGGCGGCATTGGCCGCGGCGGAGATTTCGCCGACCGGCAGCCCGGAGAGTCTGCTGAACGGTCCGCAGATCAATCCGGAAGGCAAGACGGACGTGATGCAGGACCAGTCGCAAGTCGACGACCTGCTGGCCAGCCTCGGCTTCTAAGCCTGCAGCGCAACCGGCGGCCCGCCTACCGGGCCGCCCGCATCGTCTGGACAAACCAGTCCGCATGGCACGGCACGCGCCCGCGTGCGCTTGCTGTCTACCGACACAAACCACAGGCATACTACGAGTTCAAGCAGCGGCACGGCTAACCGGTGACGACAGTCGCCGGGCGGTGGCAAGGTGAGGAAAACCCCTCCCGTTTGCCAGGTCGGCGGTGCCGTATGATCTGCATACATGCAGCCGGTCGCACGTTGTGCGAACCGTGCGCAGCTCGGGAGGAGCCTCGTCATGTGGAGTCGTGTACGCCGCGCCAGGATCGTTACGGCGCTAGTCTTGCCCAGTTCGCTATTCGCCGTGCCGTCCGCCTATGCGGGATTGGGCGGCGCCCCGATGACGCCGCCCGCGGATGCATCGGTTTCCTCCCGCACCGTTCAGCCCGCCGCGAGCGCCGCGTTGAGCGTGATGCGTTCCGCATCCGGTGCCGCTTCCTCCAGTGCCGCTTCCGCGTCCTACACCGTGCGTGAGACCACGCTCGGTAACGGCACGGTAGTTCGCGAATATCTGGCCGCCGACGGCTCGGTGTTCGGCATTGCGTGGCGCGGCCCGCAAATGCCCGATCTGAACGAGATGCTCGGCAGTTATTTCCCGCAGTACGTCGCTGGCGTGAAGGCTGTGAAGGCCGGGCGCGGCGGTGCCCGTGGGCCCGTCGCGGTCGATCAGAGCGGTCTCGTGGTCCGTTCCGGCGGCCACATGGGCGGATTCAACGGGCAGGCCTGGTTGCCACCCGCATTGCCGGCTGGTGTCAGCGGCTCCGACATCCAGTAATAGCGAGGACGACGATGCGAACCATGCGTATTGCCATGAAGGGGATGACGCCCGGAAGCTGGATCCAGGCCGTTGCGGCCGTGATGCTGATGTCGGTGCTCGTTGCTTGCGGCGGGGGAGGCGGCAGCGGCGGCAGTAGCAGCAGCGGCGGCTCGAGCGCGCTGAATGGCGGCTCGTTGCCGCCCAGCCCGAACCAGACGCCGATCGTGCCCGAAGTCTCGAACACTGCGCCGATTGCGGTCGGCCCAGGGTTGAGCAGTGTTGCCAATCTGCCTATGGTCAGCGTGACGATCTGCGTGCCGGGAGGCACCCCGCATGATTGTCAGGACATCGATAACGTCCAGCTCGATACCGGTTCCTTTGGCTTGCGGCTGGTCGCCGCGAAGATCAATCCGGCGCTTCTTCAAACTTTCCCGATCAGCACCATCAACGGCACGCAGCTCGCAGAGTGCGCGAACTTCGCGGACGGCTACACGTGGGGCACGGTGCGCACCGCGGTTGTCGCGATCGGTGGCGAGGAAACTACCAACGCCATTCCGATTCAGATCATCGGCGATCTGCTCACCAGCTCGACGCCGACGCAAGGTTGCAGCGGCACGGCGGAGAACACCGCCGCCGATCTCGGTGCGAGCGGCATTCTCGGCATCGGCCCCGCGCCTGTCGATTGTGGCGCAACCTGCGCGACCCCGTCGACGGCCGCGACTTACAGCAACTACTTTGTGTGCCCGGGCGGTGTGGTTCCGTGTAGTCGTGCCACGGTGCCGGTCTCGCAGCAGGTCGCCAATCCGGTGGCGAACTTCCCGACCAATAACAACGGCGTGATCGTGCAACTGCCGGCGGTGCCTGACACCGGCGCGTCGTCGGTCTCAGGCACGCTGGTGTTCGGCGTCAACACGCAGTCGAACAACATCGTGTCCAGTTCCGCGCAGAATTTCATCACAGACCAGTGGGGCAACATGAACCACAGCGTCTACAACGGTGCGACGGTGCAGGCCTTCCTGGACTCGGGTTCGAACGCTTACTTCTTCTTCGATAACACGCTCACTCAGTGCGGCAGCAACTATGCGGGCTTTTATTGTCCGCCGAACGCGCAAACCCGCTCGGTGACGCTGGGCGGCCAGGACATAGGGCGGGGCGATGCCGTCCTCGGCATCCTTTCCGCATCGACGCTATTCGGCAGTAGCAACAACCTGGCGTTCAGGGATCTCGCCGGTCAGCTCGGCGCCAATGGCGAGTTCGACCTCGGCCTGCCGTTCTTCTTCGGCCGCTACGTGTACTACGGTTTTGACCAGACCGCGACTGGCGGCCCCGCGCCTTTCGTCGCGTTTTGACACCTGTGCCTGACCGTATGAAAACCGGCCTGCCGACCGCCTGAAAAGCGGGCGGCAGGCCGTGAGCCGGCGCCCCGGTGCGGTTTGCGCCGCTCCATCTCTCGAAATACCCCCCTTTCTCCGCCCTTATCCCCCGATCAGCGCTTGCGTCGAGCGGGAATAATCGCTCTCACTGGAAAGAGGCGTCGTGCCTCGGCCGACTGGAGAGCTTTTGTGGCAGAGGACAGCGACCTCGAAAAAACCGAATCAGCCACTCCCCGGCGCCTGCAGAAGGCGCGCGAGGAAGGGCAGATCGTGCGTTCGCGGGAGCTGTCGACGTTTGCGTTGCTGGCGGCGGGGTTCTTCGGCGTGTGGGGCATGTCCAGCAGCATCGGCGAGCATTTGGAGAGCATGCTGCGTACGGCCTTCACCTTCAATCACGCGACTGTCTTCGAGACCCGGCGCATGATGATCGGTGCCGGCGTGGCGGGTCGCGAAGGGCTTTACACGCTCCTGCCGGTGCTGGCTTTCACCGGCGCGGCCGCATTGCTCTCGCCGCTCGCACTGGGCGGCTGGCAGTTGTCTTCAAAGGGACTCGAGCCCAAGTTCAACCGGCTCAATCCGATTGAAGGGCTCGGCAAGATTTTTTCGATCAATGGCCCGGTCCAGCTCGGCATGTCGCTCGCGAAGACGCTGGTGGTGGGCATTATCGGCGGCACGGCGATCTGGAATCGCCGCGAAGAGATTCTCGCGCTGGCGACCCAGCCGTTGAATCTCGCGCTGGCCAACTCCGCGCATCTGATCGCCGTGTGCTGCGGCATGACGGTGGCGGGCATGTTCGTGGTCGCCGCGATGGATGTGCCGTATCAGCTGTGGCAGTTCCACAAGAAACTGCGCATGACGAAGGAAGAAGTGAAGCGCGAGCACCGCGAAAGCGAAGGCGATCCACATGTGAAAGGC
This sequence comes from Burkholderia sp. 9120, assembly GCF_000745015.1. Lineage (NCBI taxonomy): Bacteria > Pseudomonadati > Pseudomonadota > Betaproteobacteria > Burkholderiales > Burkholderiaceae > Burkholderia > Burkholderia sp. 9120. The sequence continues at coordinate 2,729,765 of NZ_JQNA01000002.1, forward strand.
CGGATTCGTCAGCAGCAGCGCGCCATTGCCCGCCGTCGCATGATGACCAACGTGCCGAAGGCCGACGTGGTGGTGACCAACCCGACGCACTTCGCGGTCGCGCTGCAATACACCGACGGCGAGATGCGCGCGCCGAAGGTGGTCGCCAAGGGCGTCAACCTGGTGGCCGCGCGGATTCGCGAGATCGCCGCCGAAAACAACGTGCCGCTGCTGGAAGCGCCGCCGCTCGCGCGGGCGCTGTATCACAACGTCGAGCTGAACCGCGAAATTCCGGGCCCGCTGTATGGCGCGGTCGCCGAAGTGCTCGCGTGGGTGTATCAGCTGCGGCGCTTCAATACCGAAGGCGGCACCGTGCCGGTCGCACCGACCGATTTCGACGTGCCGCCGGAACTCGACAAGGGCGGTGTGGCGGAAGACGAAGCCGACCAGGAAGCCGCCGACGTACTTAATCCCGCTAACGACGACGCATCAGGACGTTCCGCATGAACACTCGCGCCGGTTTCCTCGCCCGACGGCCGGATGCCTTGAGCAGCACCAATTTGCGCGCCCTCGCCGGGCCGGTGCTGATCGTAATGATCCTCGGCATGATGATTCTGCCGTTGCCGCCGTTCCTGCTGGATCTGCTGTTTACCTTCAACATCGCGCTGTCCGTGATGGTGCTGCTCGTCAGCATGTACACGATGAAGCCGCTCGACTTCGCCGCGTTCCCGAGCGTGCTGCTGTTCTCGACCTTGCTGCGGCTGTCGCTGAACGTCGCGTCGACCCGGGTCGTGCTGCTCGAAGGCCACACCGGTCCCGACGCGGCCGGTCAGGTGATCGAGTCGTTCGGCCACTTCCTCGTGGGGGGCAACTTCGCGGTCGGTATCGTCGTCTTCGTGATCCTGATGGTGATCAACTTCATGGTGATCACCAAGGGCGCGGGGCGGATCGCGGAAGTGTCCGCGCGCTTCACGCTCGACGCGATGCCCGGCAAGCAGATGGCGATCGACGCCGATCTGAACGCCGGCCTGATCAACGAAGACCAGGCCCGCAAGCGGCGCCTCGAAGTCTCGCAGGAAGCCGAGTTCTACGGTTCGATGGACGGCGCGAGCAAGTTCGTGCGCGGCGATGCGATCGCCGGTTTGCTGATCATGGTGATCAACATCTTAGGCGGCCTGATCGTCGGGATGGTGCAGCATGGCATGGACTTCGCCTCGGCCGGCAAGACCTACACGCTGCTGACGATCGGTGACGGCCTCGTCGCACAGATCCCGTCGCTGGTGATTTCGACCGCGGCCGGTGTGATCGTGTCGCGCGTGGCGACTAATGAAGACATCGGCACCCAGCTCACCGGGCAGTTGTTCACTAACCCGCGCGTGCTGGCGATCACCGGCTGCATTCTCGTGCTGATGGGCCTGATTCCGGGCATGCCGCACTTCGCGTTTCTGCTTCTCGGCGGCGGGCTGATCCAGCTCGGCCGCACGATGAAGAAGAAGGCCGACGACCGCAAGAACACCAACGCGCTGGTCGACGTCGCGCCGGCCGCGATGACGCCGGTCGAGAACACCGAAGCAAGCTGGGACGACGTGACGATGATCGACACGCTCGGCCTGGAAGTCGGCTACCGCTTGATTCCGCTGGTCGACAAGAACTCGGACGGCGAACTGCTCAAGCGAATCAAGAGCATCCGCAAGAAGTTCGCGCAGGAAATCGGCTTTCTGCCGCCGGTCATTCATATTCGCGACAACCTTGAACTGCGGCCGAACGGCTACCGTATCGCGCTGAAGGGCGTCGAAGTGGGCGTCGGCGAGGCGTATCCGGGGCAATGGCTGGCGATCAATCCCGGTCAGGTGTCCGCAGCGCTCCCGGGCACGCCGACGCAGGATCCCGCGTTCGGTTTGCCGGCGATCTGGATCGACACGAATCTGCGCGAACAGGCGCAGGTGTACGGCTACACGGTGGTCGATTCGAGCACCGTGGTGGCGACGCACCTGAATCATCTGGTGGTCACGCATGCGTCGGAGTTGCTCGGCCGCCGCGAAGTGCAATCGCTGCTCGAGCGGATGCAGAAGGACACGCCGTCGCTGGTCGACGATCTGGTGCCGAAGTCGCTGCCGCTCACCACGCTGCAAAAGGTGCTGCAGAACCTGCTGGAAGAGGGCGTGCCGATCCGCGACATGCGCACGATTCTCGAAGCGCTGTCCGAACATGCGCCCAAGGTCACCGACGCGCACGATCTCACTGCGGCCGTGCGGCTCGCGCTGGGTCGCGCGATTACGCAGCAGTGGTTCCCGGGCACCGGCGACATGCAGGTGATGGGCCTCGATTCGAATCTGGAGCGCGTGCTGTCGCAGGCGCTTTCCACCGGCGCCAACCCGGGGCTCGAACCGGGTCTCGCGCACACGCTGCTGAACGAAACCCAGAAGGCGATGACGCGTCAGCAGAACCTCGGGCTCTCGCCCGTGCTGCTGGTGCAGCACGCGTTACGGCCGATGCTCGCGCGCTTCCTGCGGCGCAGCCTGCCGCAACTGAAGGTGCTGTCTTATGCGGAAGTGCCCGATACGCGCAATATCAAGGTGGTGAATCTGATCGGGGCCCATTGAGCGCCGTCATTAATCCGGCATTGAATCCCGCGTTGAACCGGGCAACCGCACCGGTTCATCTCGCAGGCTGTCTTTCACCGGCGCTCTTCGAGCGCCGGTTTTCATTTCCGCGCCTCACTTCTGGCGCCGCAAGCCGGCCGCGTCGTTCATGATGCGCCCGCGGACGCCCCGTCGTGCGGGCATGAAAGGCGCGTTTAAAACCGCTGTGCGCGGGACTTGCAGCACGTTTCCATCGTCCGAATTACCCCCCTTTAACAGTCTTTATCCATCGATCGTCGCTCGAAGGGTTTCGCAATAATGATCTCAATGGGAAGCGGTATGTTGCCGGTCCGTTAGTTCCGTTTACCTCATCGGGGGTCCAGCTTGAACATTCGTAAATTTGTCGGTGCAACCAGTCGTGATGCGCTGCGTCTCGTACGCGAAGCGTTGGGCGCGGACGCGGTCGTACTGTCCAATCGCACGATGGACGACGGCAGCGTCGAGATCGTCGCCTTGGCCGACAGCGACCTGGCTGCCATCACCCCCAAGGCGCCGCGCGCAAGCACCGGGTCGATGAATGGCACGGCTGGACATCCCGCGCTGGCCGCACCGCGCGCGCTGCCGATGGGCAATCCGATCGGCAATCCGTACGCGAGCGGCATGCCCGACGTCTTTTCGTCGGTGTTCGGCGCGAGCCCGGAAGCCGGTGCCGAGAGTGACAGCGGTCATGCCGCCGGCCCATACGCCTTCGACGACGCTTTAAGCGACGAACCGGCTGCCGCACCGAATCAGGCCATGAAGGCCGCCGCGAAGCCGGCGCCGTCCGCCGCGCCGAAAGCGGCATTGCCGGGCGCCACGAACGTGCTGTCGGCTGGCGCGCTGGGCAAGCCCGCCTCCGCTGCGCCGCAAGCAGCCGGTGCCGAGCAGCCGAGCGCCCGTGCCGCGGTCGCGCGTCTGAATGAAGACATCCGCGCCGATCTGCTCAAAGCCGCCGGCGTGCCGGTCGCTGACTCGCAAACGCCGCGCACGATGGCCGAATCGAACCCCTGGCTGATCGACCACGCTCGTCGTATCGCCGCTGAACAGCAACCGGAAGGCGCTTACAGCGCGCGTCCCGCCGCGATGACGCCGGCCGCCGCCATGGCCAAGGGCCTCGGCGCCGCCGTCCAGCCGGGCAGCGCAAACGCTGCGCAATCCGCCGACACCCCCGAGTGGGCGCGCGAAGCCGCGCAGCTCGCCGCACGCCGCGCCGCGCAGAAAATCGCGCCGTCGCTGACGCAGAACGATGACCGCACGCCGGCGTCCGTCGCGGAAGCGATCAAGGTGCGCATGGAGCAGGTCGTCAACGACACGGTGATGAACGAGCTGTCGTCGATGCGCGGCATGATGGAAGAACACTTCGCCGGCCTGCTGTGGGGCGATCGCCAACGCCGCAACCCGGCGCGCGCCGCGCTCACCAAGCATCTGTTCGCGGCCGGTTTTTCCGCGCAACTCGTGCAGATGATGGTCGACAACCTGCCCGACGAAGTCGACAGCATGGAAGGCGGCATGGACTGGGTGCGCTCGGTGCTCGAGTCGAACCTGCCGGTGATGGAAGACGAAGACGCGCTGATGGAGCGCGGCGGCGTGTTCGCCCTGATGGGCCCGACGGGCGTCGGCAAGACGACGACCACCGCCAAGCTGGCCGCGCGCTGCGTGATGCGCTTCGGCGCGAGCAAGGTCGCGCTGCTGACCACCGACAGCTACCGGATCGGCGGCCACGAACAACTGCGCATCTTCGGCAAGATTCTCGGCGTGTCGGTACACGCGGTGAAAGATGGCGCCGATCTGCAACTCGCGCTCTCCGAACTGCGCAACAAACACATCGTGCTGATCGACACGATCGGCATGAGCCAGCGCGACCGGCTCGTCTCCGACCAGATCGCGATGCTGTGCCGCGCCGGCCAGCCGGTGCAGCGCCTGCTACTGCTCAACGCGACCAGCCACGGCGACACCCTCAACGAAGTCGTGCAGGCCTATCAGCGCTCGCCGGACCATCAGCCGCTCGCCGGCTGCATTCTGACCAAGCTCGACGAAGCCACCAATCTGGGCGGCGTGCTCGATACGGTGATCCGCTACAAGCTGCCGGTGCACTACGTGTCGACCGGTCAGAAGGTGCCCGAGAACCTGTACGTCGCGACCAGGAAATTCCTGATCAAGAGCGCCTTCTGCATTCCGCGCGACAACTCGCCGTTCGTGCCGCACGAAGACGATATTCCGGCCTTGCTCTCCTCGCTGTCCGCCCGCTCGACAGCCGACCTTCACGAGGTCCGCTTTGGATAAGCTCATCTCCGATCAGGCAGAAGGACTGCGGCGCCTGCTGGCGCGTAGCGGCTCGCGCGTGATTGCGGTGACGGGCGGCTCGACGGGCGCAGGCTGTACGACGACGGTGGTGAACCTCGCGGCGGCGCTGGCGCAGCAAGGCAAGGACGTATTGGTGATTGACGAGTGCCTCGGCGAACTGTCGGTGAGCGGGATGCTTGGCGGCCTGCGCGGCGCGGGTAATTTCGCCGCCGTGATGCGCGGCGAGATGGCGCTCGACGACGCCGTCGCGCGCCACGCGCTGGGCTTTTCGGTGCTGGCCGCGTCGCGGCTGAACCGCGAAGGCCACTCGGCCACGCAGTTCGGCGTGGTACTGCACGGTTCCGCGGATGTGGTGCTGATCGATGCGCAGTTGGACCCGCAAGGCCACCTGTCGCCGCTCGCCAAACAGGCGCACGACGTGATGATCGTTACGCGGATGGCCGCGCAAGCGATCACCGAGGCGTACGCCTGTATGAAGCGCCTGCACTACGCGCACGCGCTCGCACAGTTCCGCGTGCTGGTGAATCACGTGCAGAGTCCCGGCGACGCGCATACCGCGTTCGCCAACCTGGCCGGCGTGGCCGGGCGCTACCTGACGGTGGCGCTGGAAGACGCCGGTTGCATTACCGCCGATGCGCGGATGGCGCGAGCCCTGGAGTTGTCGCGTTGTGTCGTCGATGCGTTCCCATCGACACCGGCTGCGCGCGACTTCCGGCACCTCGCCGCCGAATTGCAGTACTGGCCGATGCGGCCAGCGATGTCGTCGCAAACGCCATGGATGGCGTCTGCGACAGTTACAGCGGCGCAACACGCCGACCAACCGTCTGCGCAGCACGCCTGAGTGGCGGCACAAGGACAAGGGGAGCACGATGTATAACGCTCAGGGAAAAATTTCCCAAGCCGAAGTTCTGACGAAGTACGCACCGCTGGTGCGCCGCCTCGGCTTGCAGCTCGTTGCCAAGATGCCGGCCAGCGTCGATCTCGACGATCTGATCCAGGCCGGCATGATCGGCCTGCTGGACGCCGCGAGCCGCTACAAGGAAGACCAGGGCGCGCAGTTCGAGACCTATGCCAGCCAGCGGATTCGCGGCGCGATGCTCGACGAGCTGCGCAGCAACGACTGGTTGCCGCGCAGCCTGCGGCGTACCTCGCGCGAAGTCGAATCGGCGGTGCACAAGGTGGAGCAGAACCTGGGCCGCTCGGCGAGCGAAACGGAGATTGCCGACCACCTGCAAATGCCGCTCGACGAGTATCAGTCGATGCTGCAGGACCTGCACGGCAGCCAGTTGATCTACTACGAAGACTTCGACCGTTCGGCGGACGACGAGCCGTTCCTCGACCGCTACTGCGTGGACCATTCGGACCCGCTGTCGGCGTTGCTCGACGATAGCCTGCGCTCGGCGCTGGTGGAAGCGATCGACCGCCTGCCGGACCGCGAGAAGCTGCTGATGTCGCTCTACTACGAACGCGGCATGAACCTGCGCGAAATCGGCGCGGTGATGGAAGTCAGCGAGTCGCGCGTGTGCCAGTTGCACAGCCAGGCGGTGGCGCGTTTGCGCACGCGCCTGCGCGAAATGGCCTGGGCGAATGCCGAAGCGACTTAAGGCGACCTGAAGCAACCCGAAGGCGCGCCACCTAACCCGACGTCACCACGTAACCTGAAGCGCCGGCCGGATTACCCCGGCGCTTCAGCTCACGGCGATTCTGGCAGTAAGCCCGAACCCCGCCTGCTTCACACCGCCATCTCACGCTCTGCGGCGAGCGCGAGAAATGCCGACCGCGACAGACCGCGCGTTTGCGCGTAGACGTCGATATCCTGGACCAGCACCTCCGGCAGCGAGATGTTGATGCGCACGGCCTTCTTCAGGGCTGGAATATTCCGGGTGGTGACAAATCCCCACATAAAGCCCGCGTAATCCGGATTGCGATGATGCTCGCTCAATTTGAGCGGCTGCGGCACCGGCAGCCCTTCGTCGAGCAACGTGTCCAGATGCGACTCGACCGCCAGCTTCGCATTGGCAAAAGCCTCTTCAAGCGTATCGCCGGCCGCAAAGCAGCCGGGCAGGTCCGGCACCACCACGCCGTACGCATGCTCGTCGTCACCTGATTCGACTGCGATCGGGAAAATCAGATTTTTCATTTCAGGCCCGCCTGTTTCAGGATGCTATTCAATGTGCCGGGCGGCAGATCTTTCTTGGGATGAGGGATGGTCACGAGACCGCCCCTGAACGGATGCCGGAAATGATGGTGGCTGCCCGAGATACGGACCAACTGCCAGTCATTCGCCTGAATCCATTTGATTACCGCGGCGCTGTTCATCTTGCACTCCTGAAATCATACACACGACTACACAATATTGCTAGGGCTTGACGTTCCGCCTTGGCCTTCGTATCGGCGTCGACGCGCGAGACGGAGCGCGAAAAACCACAGTGGGGGAGGGCATGATTTCAACCCGGCGCACGCTTTCGCGCCACCTGGCCGGATGGCTAACGTGCGGCTGGGAAAGGGGAAGTGAAGGCGAAAAACAGAAAGGGCTCGTCGATGACGAGCCCTTCGTTCAAGACAATAGATTCAGCGCAGATTCAGCCGTAGACGTGTGCCGCAATCGCGTGCAGCGACGTCGCCCGGCAGCTCCGGGAAGTCCGGGAAGTCTCTACGCCGCGGGTTGCGCGGGAATCCGCCCATCCGGTCCGTAGAAGCCGACCTTCTGCGGCACTTCGACCTGCAGCGCTGCCAGCGCGCGCTGGTTGTAATCCATCCGTACGCGGATCAGCTCACCGTTGCTGGTATTGAAGCGCCGCGCCCGTTCGGCGGCTTTCTGCAGTAGCGACCATTGTTCGGCGACGCGCGCGTCGGTGCTGGCTGCGAGCTCCATGCCAGGCCAGCCGGCCGGCAAGCCCATGTCGGCGAGCAGCGTGTCGCGGGTGGATTCGAGATTGGCCAGTACGCCGATCAGTTCGGTTTTCTTCTCGACGATCGGCGGCAGCAATTCGAGCGGCGACAAGGCGGTCAATGCCTTGGTCTCGAGGGTCAGAATCGAGGCGAACGCCTCGACAGCCGAATATTCTTCGACGAGGGTGGCAAGCAGGGCGTCTTTCATTTCAACAACTCGCTGAACACGACGGCTCGCGCTAGATTCGCGAGCCGGGTTTGTCGAACGTCGCCCGGCAAGTCACCGTACTTCGATGCGTCGATCAGTTGCCGGTCGACGAGGTTTTGCTTTGCAACAGGTCGCGTGCGGTGTTCAGCACGCCGTCGGCGATCTTGCCGGAGTCGATCGTCAGCGAGCCATTCTTGATAGCCTGCTTGATCGACTCGACGTGCGCCGTGTCGATGTCCGCCGAACCGGACGCCGCAAGGCTGCGCAGATGCTGCGACAGGCCCGACAGGCTGACGCTGGCGTCGCCCGAGGTGCCGCTGGTGGCGGGTTGCGAGGCGGTGCTCGCGGTCTGCGCGTTGCTGTTCGCGGTCGTCGCGTCGCTTTGTTGCGAACGGGACAGGGCGTCTTTCAACGACGGCAGATTCGAATTGGTTGTGGAATCGACTTTCACGATTGGCTTCCTGAACGATTTGATCCTGATAACGGCACTCGCTGATCAAAACTTTAGCGCAATCGCTCCAGGTTTTGCCTTGCCATTCAAGACGATCCGGCCCCTTGGCAGGCCCGACCCGTGTCATCCGCACTGCCGGCATCCGGCCCCGCGCGGTGTGGTGCACGCGCGAATCCCGGGCGGCGCGTGCTGCATGCCCGTTCACAGTTGAATCTCCACCGTCGAGCCATCTTTCACGATGCCGGAAATGATCTGGCCGTTGGGCGTACGAACCCGTACCTGCTGGCCTGGCGACGCGTTGTTCATCGCGCTGCCTTCGGACGAAATCGAGAAACCGGCGCCCGCCGCGACGACCCGCACCGTCTGGCCGATCGAGACCGCCGAGGTGCTTTTCAGCATGTCACGGCGCAGCGGCATGCCGCCGGCGACACGCGTGAGCGTCACCGAGCCGATTGCCTGCGACGGGTCCGTGACGATCGCCTGCGGCAAGCCGGTCAGGTCGCCGTCACGCGCAACGAGGTCGGCGGCGGTCAGCACTTCGCCCGGCGACATGGCGCGGGCGGCCAGGTAGTAGGTGGCGTTCAGCGAAATACGCGCTTGCAGATAAATGGTCCACGGCCGTTCGCCGGCGCAGCGCACGCCGACGGTCACGCGGCCCCACAGGCGCGCGCCGCTCGGCATGAAGGGTTCGAGTGCCGTGCAGGCCGCGAGGCCGCGCGGAAACGCCTGGGCGACGGTGATCTCGACCTTGCCCGGCAAACCGGCGGATTGCTGCTGCAGGAACGCGAGAGCGGCGCTGCGGATTGCTTCCGCGTCCTGCTGGCCGGGCAACGGCGCGGGTTGCGCGATGGCCGCGGCGCGCATGTTTTGCTGTGCAATGGCCGGTGCGATGGGACGAGTGGCCGATACGCGGGCGATCGTCGCGGGCGTCGGGACCGCTGCCGGCGTGGCGCTATTGGCCGCAGCGGCGGCAGTGGTCGAGGCGGCGAGCGGCGCGACAGCCGTGCGCGTTGCGATTGCCCGCGCTGCGAGCGGCTTGCCGTTCGCGCCCAGTTGCGGCGGTTCACCGCGTGAAGCAAGACTGTCGAAGCCGTCGGTAGCGGAGGTGCTGCTGGCAATGCCGTTGACGCCGCTGGCGCTGCTGACGACACCGCTATTCACGCCGCGATACCCGCCGTTGACCGGTGCGTTGGCCGCCACCGGCTGCACGCCCACCGCTTGCCGCGCGGCCGGCGTCACGACGACCGGCACGACCTGGCGCTGGCCCGGCATGACATTGACGTTGGCCACGCCGGTCGGCGCATTGGCCGCACCCGGCGCGGGAATCGTCACGACGCCGTTCGCGTCGGGTTTGAAATTGGTACGGATCATTTGCGGCGCGGCAGGCGGTTCGCCTTCGCCGGCAATCACGATCGAGCCGCTCGCATTGGCGGCTCGGGTGAATTCGTCCGTGGTGCGCGAGACCGGTCCGCGCCCCAGCGATTGCGCGGTGGCGGCAGCCAGCGTCGCGGCGGTGCCGGCGCGTTTGGCCGGCGCGGCTTGCATCTGCTGCGCGAGATCGGCGAGCGCCGCCGGATTCTTTTCGCCCGGGCCGGGAATCACGATCGGTCCATCGGCTTCCTGCGCGTAGGCGCTCGGCGCGAGCAACAGGGCGCTGGCCGGCAGGCACAGCGCCGAACTCAGCGCCAGGCGCGCGAGCCGCATCGACCAGGCCGGCTGTTTCTTTGCCCGGCGCGGCACGCCCGCACCGACGCCATGCGCCGCCGCGCGGTTGGCGCGGAGCGTCGGATCGAAGGTGGGCTGGTCCATCGCGTTTCTCCATCGAATGCATCGGTACGCCTTGCATTCTAGTGAGCGCCCCCTTTGCGCAAACGTTGAATAGAAGCCCCCTTTCCCGGTTATTCGTCCGATTGCTCCTTGCGTAGCGCCCATAAGATGCACTTCATGCAAAAAGGCCTTCTCGCCTCACGCAGTCCTCACGCGAGGCTGCAGCGGGAAGCCTCGGGAACGTTCTCCGGAGATTTCTTATGCTGGACAAACTCGATGCCGAATTCGCCTTTGGCCGCCAGGCGCTCGATGTACGCGCTTACCGGCAGGAGCTGCTGTCGTCGAATATCGCCAACGCCGATACCCCCGGGTATAAGGCGCGCGACGTCGACTTCGCTTCCTCGCTCGCCGGCGCGCTGAAGAAGGGCGACGGCGCCACCGGCACCGCTGCGTCGAACAACTCGACGCTCGCGATGACGCAGCCCGCGGGCGTGACGAGCGGCATGTCGATGGTGTCGACGTCGCCCGGCCACATGTCGGGCAAATCGACGCTGACGCCGACCGGCGGCGCGTCCGACGACTACGGCAATCTGCAATACCGCATTCCGACGCAGCCCGCGCTCGACGGCAACACGGTCGACATCGACACCGAACGGGTGCAGTTCGCGGACAACACGTTGCACTTCGAATCAGGCATGACGGTGCTGTCAGGCCAGATCAAAACGATGCTGGCGGCGATCCAGTCGGGCTCGTAATAACCGACGCCGCGCAGGACAGCAGGTCGCAAGAACAATCGCTACGGGAATTAACAGGAAGCCGGGTCGAACCGGCAGGAGAGGTCAGGAAACCATGCCATCCCTGATGAACATTTTTGGTGTTGCAGGCTCCGCGATGTCGGCGCAGTCGCAGCGGCTCAACGTGACGGCGTCGAATCTCGCCAACGCGGACAGCACGACCGGCCCGGACGGCCAGCCTTATAAGGCCAAGCAGGTCGTGTTCGCGGTCAGCCCGCTGGGCGGCGCGCGCACCGCGTCCGGCCAGCAGGTCGGCGGCGTGCAGGTCACCGGCGTGGTCGACGACCCGACGCCGATGAAGACCGCGTACGACCCCGGCAACCCGGCCGCCAATTCGGACGGCTACGTCACGCTGCCCAACGTCGACCCGGTGCAGGAAATGGTCAACATGATCTCGGCCTCGCGCTCGTATCAGGCCAACGTCGAGACCCTGAACACCGCCAAGACACTGATGCTGAAAACGCTCACGATCGGAACCTGAGGAGAGCTTCTTGACCACCAACACCACCATCGGCAGCAACGGCACGAACGTGTCGCAGACGCTGCTCGATACCATGAACGGCACGGGCAAGAGCTCGAGCGCGACGGGCGCGACCAGCTCGACGAGTTCGAGCAGCAGCACCTCGGCCAGCAGCCTGCAGCAGACCTTTCTGCAATTGCTCGTCGCGCAGCTGCAGAACCAGGACCCGACCAACCCGATGGACAGCTCGCAGATGACGTCGCAGCTGGCGCAGATCAACACGGTGTCGGGTATCAGCCAGTTGAACACGACGCTGAGCTCGCTCGCGACGCAGATGTCGGCGGGCCAGCAGTCGCAAGCCGCGCTGCTGATCGGCTCGACCGTGCTCGCCCCGGGCAACTCGGTCTCGGTCGCAAGCGGCAAGGCCGGCTCGTTCGGCGTGCAGCTCGCCAACGCGGTGAGCGATCTGCAGGTGGTCGTGAAGAACTCGGCAGGCACGATCGTCAACACGATCGACCTCGGCAAGCAGTCGGCCGGTACGGTGCCGGTGGGCTGGACGCCGACCGACACGGCCGGCAACACGCTGCCGGACGGCACCTACACGATCAGCGCCGTGGGCACGATCAACGGCCAGCAGGCAACCGCGACCACGCTGTCGAGCGCGACCGTGCAGAGCGTCGTCATGCAGAGCACCGGTACGCCGGGCCTCGTGCTGTCGAACGGCACGACCGTCGGCCTGACCAACGTCGCCGCCATCCTCTGATTCAGATTCAGTCAGTTACGACTTTCCAGATACGGAGACCGTCATGGGTTACCAACAAGGTTTGAGTGGTTTGTCGGCATCGTCGAGCGACCTCGACGTGATCGGCAACAACATCGCCAACGCGAATACGGTTGGCTTCAAGAGCGGCGCGGCGCAATTCGCCGACATGTACGCGAATTCGGTGGCGACCGCGGTGGGCAACCAGGTCGGTATCGGCACCAAGCTCTCGGAAGTGCAGCAGCAGTTCTCGCAAGGCACCATCACCAGCACCAACCAGGCGCTCGACGTCGCGATCAACGGCAACGGCTTCTTCCAGTTGTCGAATAACGGCTCGCTGGTGTACTCGCGTAACGGCGTGTTCCAGCTCGACAAGAACGGCTTCATCACCAACGCGCAGGGTTTGCAACTGATGGGCTACGGCGCGAACGCCGCCGGCATCATCAACACCGCGCAAACCGTGCCGTTGAGCGTGCCGACCGCGAACATCGCGCCGCAAGCAACGACCAAGATCGTTGCCGGCCTGAACCTGAACGCGCAGGATCCGCTGATGCTCGGCACGCCGCTCGTAGCGCCCACACTAGGAACGGGCAGTACGCTGTCCTCGCCGGGCGCGACGATCACGAACACCGCGTCGGGCACGAATAACGACAGCTACACCGTCAACTTTACGAGCGCGACCACCTACACGGTGACCGATACCACGCTCGGCACCACCACGGCGCCCGCGACGTACACGGCCGGCTCGGCGGTTTCGCTCGGCAACGGTCAGACGATCACGATGAACGGCACGCCGGTCCTCGGCGACAAGATGACGATCACGCCGACGCCGATCGCGTTCAACCAGAACAGCTCGACGACGTACAACTACTCGACCAGCACGACGGTCTACGACTCGCTGGGCGGCTCGCAGACGGTCAACATGTACTTCGCCAAGACGTCGGCGGGAACGTGGAACGTGTACGCGGGCACCTCGACCGGCACGGCGAACCTGGTGGGTCAGGCGAACTTCAATTCGTCGGGCACGCTGCTCGGCACGACGCAGGTCAACACCCCGATCGCGACGCCGCCGACCTTCAGCGCGACCACGACCCCGTACGTCTACAACTTCAGCATTCCGACCACCGACGGTTCGTCGACGCCGCAGAACCTGACGTTGAACATCGGCGGCACGACGCAGTACGGCGGCAAGGACGGCGTGAACTCGCTGCAGCCCGACGGCTACGCGGCCGGCACGCTGACGAGCTTCACGATCGGCGCCGACGGCACGCTGACCGGCAACTACTCGAACCAGCAAACGGCGGCACTCGGTCAGATCGCGCTGGCGAATTTCTCGAACCAGAACGGTCTCGTGAACCTGGGCAACAACGAGTTCCAGCAAACGTCGCAATCGGGCGTCGCGCAGATCTCCGTACCGGGTTCGACCAACCACGGCGTGCTGCAAGGCGGCGCGGTGGAAAACTCGAACGTCGATCTGACCAGCGAACTGGTGAACCTGATCACCGCGCAACGCAACTATCAGGCGAACGCGCAGACGATCAAGACTCAGCAGACCGTCGACCAGACCCTGATCAACCTGTAAGCGACCGGGACTTCCCATCATGGATCGGCTGATCTACACCGCGATGTCGGGCAGCACGCAAGCGCTCGAACAGCAGGCTATCGTCGCGAACAATCTGGCGAACGCATCGACCACCGGCTTTCGCGCGCAGCTCGCGACGTTCCGTGCCGTGCCGATGTCGTTCGGCGACGGCAGCACGGTCGACGACAACACCACCCGCACGTTCGTGCTGTCGTCGACGCCGGGCGCGGACTACACGCCTGGCCCGATCCAGCAGACGGGTAACCCGCTCGACGTAGCGATTCAGGGTCCGGGCTGGCTGGCGGTGCAAACCGCCGACGGTAACGAGGCCTATACGCGCGCCGGCAATCTGCACGTCGACGAAAACGGCCAACTGGTGAACGCGATGAACCAGACCGTGCTCGGCAACGGCGGCCCGGTGTCGGTGCCGCCGGGTGCGGAAATCACCATCGGCAAGGACGGCACGGTGTCGGCCCTGACCCCTGGCGATCCGCCGACGGCGGTGGTGACGGTCGATCAGTTGAAGCTGGTGAATCCGGATCCGCAAACCATGACGCGTGGCGACGACGGTCTGTTCCGGACCGCCGACGGCAACCCCGCCGACGCCGATCCGGCCGTCACGGTGGTGCCGGCCTCGCTTGAAGGCAGCAACGTGAATCCGGTCAGCGCGATGGTCGCGATGATCACCAACGCGCGCCAGTTCCAGATGCAGACCAAGCTGCTGGAAAACGCGGACAAGAACGATCAGTCCGCCAACCAGTTGCTCAGCTTTAGCTAACGCTAACAGGATGCGCCGGGTTCGCCCGGCCCCCAGGAGAACAAAAGTGAACCGCTCACTGTATATCGCCGCCACCGGCATGAATGCGCAACAGGCGCAGATGGACGTGATCTCGAACAACCTCGCGAACGTCAGCACCAACGGCTTCAAGGGCTCGCGCGCCGTGTTCGAAGACTTGCTGTACCAGACCGTCCGCCAGCCGGGCGCGAATTCGACGCAGCAAACCGAACTGCCTTCGGGCATCCAGCTCGGCACCGGCGTGCAACAGGTCGCCACCGAGCGTCTGTACACGCAGGGCAACCTGACGCAGACCGGCAATTCGAAAGACCTCGCGATCAACGGCGCGGGCTTTTTCCAGGTGCAGATGCCTGACGGCACGACCGCCTACACGCGCGACGGCTCGTTCCAGACCAACGCGCAGGGTCAACTGGTCACGTCGAGCGGCTATCAGGTGATTCCGGCCATCACGATCCCGAACAACGCGACGTCGATGACGGTCGGCAGCGACGGCGTGGTGTCGATCACCGTGGCCGGCTCGACCAACAGCCAGCAGCTCGGCTCGATGCAGCTCGCGACCTTCATCAACCCGGCCGGTCTGGATGCGAAGGGCGAAAACCTGTTCTCGGAAACGGCTTCGTCGGGCGCACCGAACATCGCGCAACCGGGCCTGAACGGCGCCGGCTCGCTGAATCAGGGTTACGTGGAAGCATCGAACGTGAACGTGGTGCAGGAACTGGTGAACATGATCCAGACGCAACGCGCTTACGAAATCAACAGCAAGGCCGTGACGACCTCCGACCAGATGCTGCAGACCCTCAGCCAGATGCAGGTTTGAGGGACTGGGAATTAAACAGGCGGTAATCATGATGTCGCACTTCTCTCGTAACCCGGTTCATTCGCGCACCGCTCAGGCGCTCGTGCAGCTCACGCTGCTCGCCGCCCTGGGGGGGTGCGGCCTCGTGCCCAAGCAGCCCATCACGCAGCAACCGATGACGGCCCTGCCGCCGCCGCCGCCGCAGATGCAGTCGCCGGGCTCCATCTATAACCCGGGTTACGCGGGCCGGCCGCTGTTCGAAGATCAGCGGCCGCGCAATGTGGGCGACATTCTGACGATCGTGATCCAGGAAAACGTCAACGCGACGAAGTCCTCGGGCGCGAACGCGAACCGTTCGGGCAGCACCAATTTCAACGTGCCGACCGCCGGTTTCCTCACCGGGTTGTTCGGCAAGACCAACCTCAGCGCGACCGGCGCCAACGTGTTCCAGGGCACCGGGGGCGCGAATGCGTCGAACACCTTCAACGGCACGATTACCGTGACGGTGACGGGCGTGCTGCCGAACGGCAACCTCGCGGTGAGCGGCGAAAAGCAGATGCTGATCAACCAGGGTAACGAGTTCGTGCGTTTTTCCGGCGTGGTGAATCCGAACACGATTTCCAGCCTGAACGCGGTGTATTCCACCCAGGTGGCCGACGCGAAGATCGAGTATTCCGCGAAGGGCTATCTCGACGAAGCTGAAAATATGGGCTGGCTGCAACGCTTCTTCCTCAACGTGTCGCCGTGGTGATCATGCGTACCGTCTTCTCCCGCCCCGGCCGCTTCGCGCGACTCGTTCATCTCGGCCGAGCGATGGCCTTCGTCGCGCTCGTCTGCGCGGCACTGCCGGCCGCGACGCCCGCTCATGCAGAGCGCCTGAAAGACCTCGTGCAGATTCAGGGCGTGCGCGACAACCCGCTGATCGGCTACGGCCTCGTCGTCGGTCTCGACGGCACGGGCGACCAGACCACGCAGACCCCGTTCACCACGCAGACGCTCGCCAACATGCTGGCGAACCTCGGCATCTCGATCAACAACCAGGCGGCGGGCTCGAGCAATTCGCAGTCGACGCTGTCGAACATCCAGTTGAAGAACGTCGCCGCGGTGATGGTGACGGCGGTGCTGCCGCCGTTCGCGCGTCCGGGCGAAGCAATCGACGTGACCGTGTCGTCGCTCGGTAATTCGAAGAGCCTGCGCGGCGGCACGCTGCTGCTCACGCCGCTCAAGGGCGCGGACGGCCAGGTGTATGCGCTCGGTCAGGGCAACCTCGCGGTCGGCGGCGCCGGCGCGAGCGCGAACGGCAGCAAGGTGCAGGTGAATACGCTCAACGCGGGGCGGATTGCCGGTGGCGCGATTGTCGAACGCGCGGTGCCGACGTCGGTGTCGCAAGCGGGCACGATGCAGCTCGATCTGAACGACATGGACTACGACACCACGCAGCGGGTCGTGTCGGCGGTGAACAATACGTTCGGCAGCGGCACGGCCATGGCGCTCGACGGCCGCACGATCCAGTTGCGCGCGCCGAGCGATCCGGAACAGCAGGTCGCCTTCATGGCGCAATTGCAGAACATCGACGTCAAGCCGGCGCAGGCCGCCGCGAAGGTGATCCTGAACGCGCGTACCGGCTCGATCGTCATGAATCAGATGGTCACGCTGCAGAGCTGCGCGGTCGCACACGGCAATCTGTCGGTGGTGATCAATACGCAGCCGGTGGTGAGCCAGCCCGGCGCGTTCTCGAACGGTCAGACCGTCGCGGCCAAGCAGTCGCAGATTCAATTGAAGCAGGACAACGGCGCACTGAAGATGGTGACCGCCGGCGCGAACCTCGCCGACGTGGTGAAGGCGCTCAACGCACTGGGTGCGACGCCCGCGGATCTGATGTCGATCCTGCAGGCCATGAAGGCAGCGGGCGCTTTGCGCGCCGACCTGGAAATCATCTAAGGAAGACAGCAGATGAATTCGGACACGATCAATTCCGCCAACTCGGCCAATGCGGCCAACGAGCTGACCCAGCGCTTCGCGCTCGACGTCCAGGGTTTCAGCAAGCTGAGCGCGCAGGTCAAGGCGTCGCCGCAAGCCGGCATGAAGATGGCTGCGCAGCAGTTCGACGCGGTTTTCACGCAAATGATGCTGAAAAGCATGCGCGATGCGACGCCGCAGGATGGTCCATTCGATTCGCATGACAGCGCGACCTTCACGTCGATGATGGATCAGCAGATGTCGCAGCAGTTGTCGCAAAAGGGTATCGGCGTGGCCGATGCGATGCTCAAGCAGTTGATGCGTAATCAGGGCATCCAGACGGGCGGCGCCGGCGGCGCGGGCGGTCTCGCCGGCATGGCCAACGCACTGGGCGGCGGCAGCGGCGGTGGCGACGAAGGTCAGACCGCGGCGCTGAACGCGCTCGCAAAAGCGTATGGCAATGCGCAAGCCAACGGCCAGTTGGCCATGGGCAGGGGCTACTCGGCCAACAGCGCGCTGACTCCGCCGCTCAAGGGCGACGGCACCTCGCCGAAGGTCGACGCGTTCGTCGACAAGCTCGCCGCACCCGCTCAGGCTGCCAGCGCGGCGACCGGGATTCCGGCGCGCTTCATCATCGGTCAGGCCGCGCTCGAATCGGGCTGGGGCAAGAGCGAGATCAAGAAGACGGACGGCTCGACCAGCCACAACGTGTTCGGCATCAAGGCAACCAAAGACTGGACCGGCAAGACCGTTTCGACCGTCACGACCGAGTATGTGAACGGCAAGCCGCAGCGCACCGTCGAAAAATTCCGCGCGTACGACTCGTACCAGGAAGCAATGACCGACTATGCGAGCCTGCTCAAGAACAATCCGCGTTATGCGCAAGTCATCAACTCGGCGCACGACGTGAGCGGTTTCGCCAACGGTATGCAGCGCGCCGGTTACGCGACCGACCCGCATTACGCGAAAAAACTGATGTCCATCATGCAAAAGATGGGCTGAGCGATATCCCATGCACGCGACGGGGCCAGGTGCATAACAAGACGGACGAGGCCGGCTGTCCACGGGCAGCCGGCCCAGCCGCGCGAGGCGGATGGGGTGAATCGGGCGGTTTTAACGTTTGCGGCAAATAATTCATTACAGGCCCCTAAATTTTGGCCTGGCGATGCCGCTAATCAGTTAGACCCGATACCGGAAAGCGCAGTATTGTCCGGTTGAATGCGCGTGCTGCGGCTTCGATGAAGACCGCGCGAAAGCCCCGGCAGGAGCCTTGGCACGCGCCCGCAAGAACATGCATACCGGCAAGCCCATGGATATGAACCAGTCGAATGGCCAGACCGAAGCGCCCGGCCAGCCGCACGCTTCACCAGACGAAAGTTCCAACGATTTCGGTCGTCGCAATCCGCTGGAGATCGGCGTACAGCTACGCAATCTCGTCAATCGCGGCGATTTCCTCACTGCTCAATACGCGAGCGGCCAGCTCGTCACGCGGCTGCTCGACGTCGACGTGCGCGGGCGCACCTTCACGTTCGACTGGGGCGCGCTCGCCGAACAGAACCAGGGCCTGCTGGCCGCGCCGCGCTGCCAGTTCCATGCGCAGCCGGACGGCGTGCGCGTCGAGTTCGCCACCTCCACACCGCGCGAGACCCGCTACGAAGGGCTGCCGGCGTTCGAAGCCGACTTCCCCGAGGTGCTGTTTTACGTGCAGCGCCGCGAATATTTCCGCGTCGATGCGCCGATTCTCGATCCGTACATGTGTACCGGCCGTTTGCCTGAGGGCGATACGTTCCGCTTCGAAGTGCACGATCTGTCGCTGGGCGGCGTCGGCATGCGCACCACCGACGAACGCGTCGCCGAATTGCCGATGGGCACCCAGCTGCTGGATTGCGAGCTGATGCTCGGCGCGCTCGGCCGTCTTTCGCTCGATCTGCAACTGGTGTCGCACCGCTCCACCGCGTTGCCGAACGGCACGCAGCGCTACCAGTTGGGCTTCCGTTTTCTGACGCTGCCGGGCAGCGCCGAAAACACGCTGCAACGCCTGATCACGCAGCTCGAAATGAAGCGCCGCTCGCTGGTGCGCTGAGCTTTCGCGGATGGATCACGAGGCCCCGGCGGCACGGCCTCGCAAACGTTGAAACAAACGTCGAACACGCATCGGAACGGCCTCAATTTTTCCGCATCGAGGCCGTTAAACAGACTGTTCAAGCAACGCGGCGGCATGCGGTCGATGTCGCCCTTCAGGATGACGCATGTCAGATCTCATCAATCTCGGCCTCAGTGGACTGAACGCAGCCCAGTGGGGACTCACGACGACCGGCCAGAACATCAGCAACGCGTCGACGCCCGGCTATACGATCGAAACCCCGGTCTACGCGGAAAGCGGCGGCCAGTACACGGGTTCCGGCTATCTGCCGCAAGGCGTTTCGACCACCACGGTGACGCGCCAGTACAGCCAGTATCTGACGACCCAGTTGAACAATGCGCAAGCGTCGGGTAGCTCGCTGTCGACCTACAACACGCTGATCTCGCAACTGAACAATCTGATCGGCAGCCCGACTGCCGGGATTTCGAGCGCGATCACCAGCTACTTCACCGGCTTGCAGAACGTCTCGAACAGCCCGTCGACACTGTCGACCCGCCAGACCGCGGTGAGCGGCGCGCAGACGCTGGTGAACCAGATCAATGCCGCGGGCCAGCAATACGACTCGCTGCGCCAGAGCGTCAACACGCAGCTCACCAACACCGTTTCGCAGATCAACAGCTACACGCAGCAGATCGCGCAGTTGAACGGCCAGATCGCTCAGGCCAGCACGCAAGGCCAGCCGCCGAACCAACTGATGGATCAGCGCGACCTCGCCGTGTCCAATCTGTCGCAACTGGTGGGCGTGCAGGTCGTCAACAGCAACGGCAGCTATAGCGTGTTCATGGGCAACGGGCAGCCGCTCGTGTCGTCCACCAACAGCTATAACCTGGGCACCGCGCCGTCGACGGGCGACTCCAGCGAACTGTCCGTGCAGTACCTCGGCCAGGCCGGCGCGAATCCGGCCGCCACGCCGCAAAACCTGCCGGACAGCAAAGTCACCGGCGGCTCGCTGGGCGGCCTGCTGCAGTTCCGCAGCCAGACGCTCGATCCGGGTGAAGCGCAACTCGGCGCGATCGCCGTGAGCTTCTCCGCGCAGGTCAACGCGCAAAACAGCCTGGGCATTACGCTCGGCGGCACCCAGGGCGGCGCGCTGTTCTCGGTGGGCAGCCCGACGGTCTACGCGAACACGCAGAACACCGGCAACGCCTCACTGAACGTTTCGTTCGCGAACCCCGCGCAGCCGACCACCGGCGACTACACGCTCGCCTTCAACGGCAGCACCTACACGCTGACCGACAACTCGAGCGGCGCAGTGGTGGGCTCGGCGAGCAATCTGAGCCAGCCGATCAACGGCCTGAATTTTTCGACCACCGGCACGATGAAAGCCGGCGACTCGTTCACGGTCGAGCCGACCCGTGGCGCGTTGAACAGCTTCGCGACCGCCTCGACCGATCCGGCGGCGATCGCCGCCGCGCTGCCGTTGCAGGTGGCGGCCTCGACCGGCAACACCGGCACGGCGACGATCACCTCGCCGTCGGTGACGGCCGGCTACACGATGCCGAATTCGACGACCACGCTGGCGTACAACGGCACGGGTCTGACCGGTTTCCCGGCCGGTTCGACGGTGACCGTGGCCGGCACGCCGCCGACCAGTTATCCGATTACCGACGCGACCACCGTGGTGCCGTATTCGACGGCCAACGGCGCGACGCTGACGATCACCAATTCGTCCGCCGGCCAGATGAACAAGGTCACGATGACCATCAGCGGCACGCCGGCCGCAGGCGACAAGTTCACCATCGGCCCGAACACCGGCGCGACCAGCGACGGCCGCAACGCGCTGGCGCTGTCGAACCTCTCCACCGCGAAGGCGTTGGCGGGCGGCACGGTCACGCTGAGCGGCGCGTACGCGAACTACGTCAACCAGATCGGCAACCAGACCAACCAGGTGCAGACGGCGAGCACGGCGCAAACCGCGCTGGTGACGCAGATCACCGCCGCGCAGCAGTCGGTCTCGGGCGTGAACATTAACGAGGAAGCAGCCAACCTGCTTCAGTATCAGCAGCTCTATCAGGCGAACAGCAAGGTGATTCAGACCGCGCAGACCCTGTTCCAGACGTTGCTTGGCATCTTCCAGTGAGGCGTTGAACATGCGTATCTCCAGCGCGCAGTACTTCAACATGAACGTGCAGACAATGAGCAACCAGCAAGCTCAGTTGTCGCAGATCTATGCCGAGATTTCGAGCGGCGTGAGTCTGTCCACGCCGTCGGACAATCCGCTCGGCGCGGCGCAGGCCGTGCAGTTGAGCTCGACGGCCACCACGCTTGCGCAGTACACGACCAATCAGACCTCCGCGCTCGCGTCGATGCAGCAGGAAGACTCGACGCTCGGCAGCGTCAACACCGTGCTGACGACCATTCACACGCTGGTGCTGCGCGCCGGCGACGGTTCGCTGACCGACAGCGACCGCGGCGCGCTCGCCACGCAATTGACGAGTCTGCGCAGCCAGTTGATGACGCTCGCCAATTCCACCGACCCGCAGGGCAACTACCTGTTCGCCGGCTATCAAAGCGGCGCCCAGCCGTACTCGACGACCGCCTCCGGCGCCGTGACCTATTCGGGCGACACCGGCTCGCCGGCTGTGCAGATTACCGGCTCGCGTACGCTGCAGACCGGCGATAACGGGCTCGCGATCTTCGGCAGCGTCGCGTCGATCGGCACCAGCGCGGTGCCGGCGGGAGCGGCCGGCAACACCGGCACCGGCGTGGTCAGCAGCGTCAGCCTGACCAATCCGACCGACCCGACCAACGCGGACACGTACAAGATCAACTTCGTGTCGGGGACCACCTACACCGTGAGCCAGACCAATCCGGCCACCGGCGCGACGAGCACGAGCCCGGCGCAGCCGTTCACGGCCGGTTCGGCGATCACGATCGGCGGCCAGTCGGTGTCGATCAGCGGCGCGCCGAATTCGGGCGACAGCTTTACGGTGACGCCGGCGACGCAGGGCAGCATGGACGTGTTCGCCAATCTGAGCCAGTTGATCACCACGTTGCAAACGCCGCTCACGCCCGGCGCGCAGACGGCCAGCTTCCAGAGCCAACTGACCACCAGCATGACGCAGCTCGAAAACACGATGAACAACGTGCAGACGGCGCAGGCGACCGTGGGTGGCCGCATGAACGAAGTGCAGGCTTTGCAGACGGTCACGCAGACCAACACGCTGCAGACCGCGAGCAACCTGGCGGATTTGACGCAGACCGACATGGTCAAGACGATCGGTCAGTACACGCTGACGCAGAACGCGCTGCAAGCGGCACAGCAGGCCTTCGCGAAGATTCAGAACATCTCGCTGTTCCAGTACCTGAACTAGGCGTCAAAGCAGTCTGAAACGAAGAAGGGCGGATCCCGGTGTGAACCGGGATCCGCCCTTTCTGTTTGTGGCAGCGTTTCTTTTCGTTGCGGTCAGGTCTTGCTATCTATCGAAACCCGGCCGCCACGCGTCCCATCTGATCGATCCCGATGTCGAACAGCCGCATGAAGAACGGAATCATGTTCGGGATCATCAGCTGCAGGAGCAGCATGCCGATCAGCATGGTCAGCGGGAAACCGATCTGGAACACGCCGATTTGCGGCGCCGCGCGGTTCAGGATGCCGAGCGCGAGGTTGGTGATGAGCAGCGCGACGACCACCGGCAGCGACAGCAGCAGACCCGCCGAAAACACCGTGTTGCCGAACATCGCCAGCGTGTGCCAGCCGGGCGCGCCGAGCAGATTCGCCGACACCGGCACCGACTGGAAGGTTGCGAGCAGCGCGCTGATCATTTGCAGATGACCGTCGATCACCAGAAACACGAGCATCGCGATGGTGTTCATGTAGCTCGACAGCACCTGGCTCGAACTACTCGCCTGCGCGTCGAAGAAGGTCGCGAAGCCGAGGCCCATGCCGAGGCCGACGAAGTCGCCGGTCGCGCTAATGGCCTGGAACACGATCTGCATGGTCACGCCGAGCGCGATGCCGATCAGAAACTGATTGATGATGATCCACACGCCCGCGCCGGAAAACACCGTGAATTGCGGCATCGCGCCGAGCGTGGGCGCGACGATGATCGTAATGAAGGCCGCGAGGCCGATCTTTACGCGCATCGGCAAGGCTTTGTTGCCGAGCACCGGCGCGGTGGCGACCAGCGCGAGAATCCGCACGAACGGCCACAGGAAGGCCGTGAGCCAGCCGTTCAGTTGCGCGTAGGTGACGGAGAACATGACAGCGGGGAAGGGTGAGCGAGGACCGGCGCCGCGCTCAGTTGACGAGCGTCGGAATGTTGGTGAGCGTCTGGCGCAGATAGTCGAGCATGGTGGTCAGCATCCACGGGCCGGCAATCACCATGGTCACGGCAATCGCGAGCAGCTTCGGAATGAACGACAAGGTCGTTTCGTTGATCTGCGTGGCGGCCTGGAACAGGCTCACCACCAGACCGACCACCAGCGCGACCAGCAGCAGCGGCGCGGCGAGCAGCAGGCCGACATACATGGCCTGGTGCGCGAGCGTCATGACGGATTCTTGATTCATGGCGAGGGAACCGGAAAGCGTGAAGGGCGTCAGCCCCGATTAAATAGCGCGCTTAAACGAAGCTCTGCGCGAGCGAGCCGAGCAGCAACTGCCAGCCGTCGACCAGCACGAACAGCATCAGCTTGAACGGCAGCGAGATCGTGGCGGGCGACACCATCATCATCCCCATCGACATCAGCACGCTCGCTACCACCATGTCGATGATGAGGAACGGAATGAAGATCGTGAAGCCGATCTGGAAACCCGTCTTCAGTTCGCTGGTGACGAACGAGGGCACCAGCAGCGACAGCGGCACGTCTTCCGGACCTTGCATTGGCGCGGCGTGCGAGATGCGGGCGAACAAGGCCAGATCGGTTTCGCGGGTCTGCCGCAGCATGAAGGTCTTGAACGGCGCGAGACCGCGATTGACCGCCGTTTCCATCGGAATCGTGCCGTCGGAAAAGGGCTTGTAGCCGTCGTTGTAGGCCTTGTCGAGAACCGGCGACATGACGAACAGCGTGAGGAACAGCGCCAGACCGACCAGCACCTGATTCGGCGGCGTGGTGGCCGTGCCGAGCGCCTGGCGCAGCAGCGACAACACGATGATGATGCGCGTAAAGCTCGTCATCATCAGCACCATCGCCGGCAGGAACGACAGCATCGTGAGCAGCAGCATTGTCTGCACGCTCAGCGAATAGGTCGTACCGCCGTTCGGACCGGGGCTCGTGTTGAAGGCCGGCAAACCGGCGGCTTGCGCGAACGACAGCGTCGGCAGCGCGAGCATCAGCGCGGGCAGTGCGAGCGGCGCGATACGGCGCGCGACGCGACCGAGCGCGGCCATAACTGTCGAAGCGGTGCTGTGCATGCGAGCGGATTGCGCGTGACGCGCCGAAGAAAGACTGAACTGCATTAACGAACCCCGTTGCCTTGCCCGTTGAACCGTTTGCCCACTTCGCCTTTCAACGCATCGCGAAAGCGTTGGCCGAAGCTGCCGGGCAACGCGGCGCTGGTGCCGGGCGCAGCCGGCGACGTGGCGCCGGCGGGATCGAGCGCGGCGGAACCCGCCGGCATCGTATGAAGGAGTCGTACATTGCCGGGCGCCGTGCCGAGCACGAGCCACGTATCGCCGATCTCGACGACCGCGACGCGTTCCTTGCCGCCGAGCGAGGCGCCGCCGACCGTTTTCACGAGGCCGCCGCGACTGGCCGGCTGCAGGCCGAAACGGCGCGCGAGCCAGCCGCACGCGAACACCAGGCCGATCACGACCAGCAACGCGAAGATGGTTTGCAATACCGCGCCGACGCCGAGTGCCGGAACGGCGGTGCCGGCGCCGACACCGGAAGCGATTTTCGCGGCGTTGTTGACCGCGTTCATGTCGGCCGCGAACGCCGCGAACGGCATGGCCAGCAGGGCGATCGAGGCCGAAGCGCGACCGGCAAAGCGTTTCATCGATTCAACTTCCGGATACGTTCGGACGGCGTGATGATGTCGGTCAGACGGATACCGAACTTGTCGTTCACCACCACCACTTCACCCTGTGCGATCAGACAGCCGTTGACCAGCACGTCCATCGGTTCGCCGGCCATGCCGTCCAGTTCCACCACCGAACCCTGCGCCAGCTGCAGCAGGTTGCGGATCGCGATCTTGGTGCGGCCGAGTTCAACGGTCATCTGGACAGGAATGTCCAGGATCATGTCGATGTCGTTGCGCGTCGTGGTCGGTTCGACTTTCGACAGCGGCTGGAACACGCCCGCCGTGGTCGGGCTGGCTTCTTCGTTGTCGTTCTGCTCGGCCAGCGCGCTGGCCCAGTCCGCCATTGCCGTATCGTCTTCGGCCGAGACCTCGTCAGCCGCCATTTGGGGCGCAGTGCCGGCCAGTTCGGTCTCAGGCTTTGCGTTCAGATCACTCATATCCACCTTCCTTCATCGTGTCGGCTGCGCTGATCATTTTCTGGACCCGCAACGCGTACTGACCATTGAAAATACCGTAGCCGCATTCCATCACCGGCACGCCATCCACTTTCGCGGTGATGTGTTCGGCAATGTTGATCGGCAGAACATCGCCTTTGCGCATGTTCAGAATCTTTTCGAACGTGATCGGCACCTGCGCGAGGTCGGCGGTCAGTTCCACTTCCGCGGCCTGCACCTGCTGCGACAGCACGCGCACCCAGCGGCGATCGACTTCGAGCGCTTCGCCCTGAATCGGCGACACCAGAACGTCGCGAATCGGTTCGATCATCGAATACGGCATGCAGATGTGCAGCGTGCCGCCGGTCGTGCCGAATTCGATCGAGAACTGCGTGACGATGACGATTTCGTTCGGCGTCGCCACGTTGGCGAACTGCGTGTGCATTTCCGAGCGCACGTATTCGAACTGCAGCGGGCGCACGCTTTTCCACGACGCCGTGTAGTTGTCGAACACCAGGTTCAGCAACTTGTTGATGATGCGCTGTTCGGTCTGCGTGAAATCGCGGCCTTCGACGCGGGTATGGAAACGCCCGTCGCCGCCGAACAGGTTGTCGACCACGAAGAACACCAGGTTCGGGTCGAACACGAACAGCGAGGTGCCGCGCAACGGCTTCACGTGGACCAGGTTCAGGTTGGTCGGGATCGGCAGGTTGCGGGTGAATTCGCTGTACTTCTGCACTTTCACCGGACCGACGGAGATTTCCGCCGAGCGCCGCATGAAGTTGAAGATACCGACGCGCAACAGACGCGCGAAGCGGTCGTTGATGATTTCGAGGCCGGGCATCCGGCCGCGGACGATGCGTTCCTGCGTCGCGATGTTGTACGGGCGTACGCCCACACGTTCGCTGGTATCGGCTTCTGAATCTGTTTCGCCGGTTACGCCCTTGAGGAGGGCATCGACCTCCTCCTGGGACATGAACTCTTCGTGGCCCATTCCTTATTCCTCGTGCGTACCGTGGCGGTTGATGGTGGCAGCGCTATGCAACGTCGCGGGGGGCGTCACTGCACGACGAATTCGGTGAACAGCACGTCGTCGACGCGGATCGGCGCTGCGCCCTTATCGGTCGGCTGTTCGATCAGCGTCTTGAGTTCGGTGGCGAGTGCGCGCTTGCCGTCGAGCGGTGCCAGATCGTCCGGGTGTTTATTCGACAGTGCCAGCAGGATGTGGCTGCGCACTTCCGGCATATGGTCGGTGAGTTCCTGCTGCGTGCGGGCGTCGCCGAGCTTGAGCGTCAGGCCGATGCGCAGGAAGTGTTGCTGGCCGTCGTCCGATTGCAGGTTGACGGTCATTGATTCGAGCGGGAAGAACAGCGGCACGGCGGGCGGCGTCGGCGCGGCGGCTTCAGTCGATGCGGCGACGGGCGCGCGTTTCGACATGAAGAACCACACACCCGCGCCGGCGGCGCCAGCGGCGATGATCGCGATGACGGCGATCAGGATGATGCGCTTCAAGGGGCCCGGGGAAGCGGGCACGGCTTGCTGGTTTGCGGTTGTGGTTGCCATGAGGTTTGCTTTGCTTGCCTTTAGTGCTGGTGATGGTGATGGTGATTGTTGTTGATTTGGGCGGTGCGCGATGGGTCGAAAAGAAGGGTTATTGAGGGCTATCTCTTGTTTTTAGAGTTGGCCTTGGCGGGGGGCTTTTGGGGTTTGCGCCTGGGTTGTTGGCCTTTCCTTGCTTTCACGGTGGTCTATTAGCGTTCCCCCTGTGCGGGGGAGCACCTACTTTTCTTTGCCTGCCGCAAAGAAAAGTAGGCAAAAGAAAGCGGCTCACACCGCTAACTCTTAAGCGGGTCCCCCGCACAGCCACGCTATTGGCCCATCTGGAATCCGTGCCCCCGCACATTCAACGTCCGTGACAAAGCAGTCATTCTTCCGGCAGCGCTACGCGCGCCCCCGGGCACTTTCCAAACCCCGGGCGGTATTCACCGCTGGTTTTTGGGTCACCTCGCCGAGGCGAAGCCGATGGCCCCCATGGAGAAGCCGATGGCCCCCACGGAGAAACCAAAACTACCGGCCGAACCGATCCGGTGAGCGCGAAGCGTGAGGCGGGATGAATGAATGCTGTGTCACGGACGCGGAGTGCGCGGGGGCACGGATTCCAGATGAGCCACTACTGTGACTGCGCGGGGGACCCGCTTAAGAATTAGCGGTGTGAGCCGCTTTCTTTTGCCTACTTTTCTTTGCGGCAGGCAAAGAAAAGTAGGTGCCCCCCCGCACAGGGGGAACGCCAATAGACCACCGTGAAATCAAGGAAAGGCCAACAACCCAGCAGGCCAGCAGGCCCAAAAAGCAGCCGCCTAGGCAAAAGTATCAACAAGCCCAACAGTCCGTTTAACGGGAACAGAAACGACGCTAGAAGCAGAATCATCCCCACTACCGGAGGCAAAAGACGCCGAAGAGCGCCCACCCCCCCCACCGCCGGACGGCCCAGACTGTTGCCCGCTCTGCCGAGCAAACCCATCACTCACGCTAGCGCTGCCAAGCCCAATCCCATTCTGCTCCATCGCCTCCCGCAACTTCGGCAACGCGGCCTCAACCGCCTCCCGCACCGACTGATGCTGCGAAACAAACAACGCATGCGCATGGTTATCGGCAACCTGCAAAACCACCTGTAACGGACCCAGATCCTTCGGATTCAACGTCAACTCAGCACTCTGCGTGTGCGCATTCGACAGAAACACCACCTTCTGACTCAACGCGTCTTCCCAATCCGTCGTGCCCACCTGCGGCGCCAACGCATTCGCCACCTGCGCCGCCCCCGCATTCGCCGTGCTCTGCACCGCCGTCGTCACGCTCGCCGCACCCGCCGCCTGCGTCGCAGCCAGCGCCGCCGTCGCCGCGTCAGCCGCATTCTTGAACGAGGCCACATCGTCAGTCTGAGCGCCGGCGCCCGCTGCAGTCGCGCCCAACGTGTCCGCCGCCGCCTTGGCCGCCGCGGAAGGGTCCGCGGTCGTCGCCGCCGTCAGGGCGGTTTTCGACGCGCTCGCCCCCTTGCTGTCGCCAAACAATCCCGCCGCCGACGTCTTGCCGTCCGACGTGCCGTTCAGGCCGCCATTCGCGCCGGCCGTGCCCATCGTCGCGGCACCCGCCGCCGCGCCGCTGGCCAGCGCCTGTTGCGGCACCACGCCCTGGCCGCTCGCCAGTGCGGCCAATGCCGCCTGCAAGGCGTCGTCGGTCGCCTTCGAATCCGTTGCGCTCGTTTTCTTGCCGGGCGTACCACTCGTCGTGCCGTCAGTGACCGTGCCCGCCAGGGTGTCCGGCAGAGCGGCCGCGGCCGTCGTCGGATCCGGAAGCGTCGGCGTGGTCGCGGCGTTCGCGTTGGCCTGCGCTTGAGCCTGGGCTTGAGCCGCTGCGGCGGCGGCCGCCGTGCCGGCATTAGCCTGGTTCGCCGCGTTGCCGGACTTGGCCGGCGTGCCTGTCGTATTGCCAGTCGACGCCTGCTGCGCATTGCCCGACGACGAAGCCGACGAGGTCGTCCCCGTCGAGTTGCTGCCGCTGCTGTTCGCGTCGCTCGCGCTCTTCGTGGACGGATCGGCCGGCGGCGGAGCGTCATGCACGCTCGACGTCGACTCGGACGAAGCCGACGAAGACGCGGGCGGAGAAGCCGGCGTCGGTGCAACCTGTTGCTGTCTTGCGGCCAGCGCGGCCTGTTGTTGCGCAGCCTGCTGCTGAGCGGCCTGTTGCTGCTGGGCGGCTTGCTGGGCAGCCTGTTGCGCCGCGGCCTGCTGTTTGGCGCTCTGCGCAGCCGCGCTGCTCTGCTGGTCGATGCTCTGTTGCAGCGTTTGCGAGAACGGCTGGACGTTCGCCGCAGCGGCGATCGCCGCGTTCGTGGACGAGCTGCTGGCGGTGCCGAGCAGTGAGCCGATCTGTGAAAGTGGCGACATAGGGAATCCTGTCAATCCGTCAAACGGGGTGTTCAGTCAGTCGAGGTGGTTGTCGTACCGGGGCGCGTCATGCGCCTTCGGCACGCATCCTCAGAATTCGGGCGGCATGTTCGTCGGCGTCGCGCTGGTCGCGCCGCGCCATGGTCTTCGCTTCAGCCGCTTCGCCGCGTGCCTGCAGCACTTCGTACGAGCCGAGCTTCTGCTTCTGGCGTTGCCAGTCGGGCTTGGCGGCCTCGACCCGCGCATTGGCCGTCACCAGCAGGTTGCGCTGCTGGTCGATGGCGGCGTCGAGCGTGTCGATGAAAGCCTGGAAATTACGCATGTTGCCGGCCGGCATGCCAGTTTGGGCCGTCGCCGTGAAGCGCGCGTGATATTCGTCGCGGTACTGCACGAGGGCGTCGAGCTGTGCCTCTACGTCGTTGCGCTCGCGTTGCGCGCGGCCCAGACGTTGCGCTGCGGCGTCGACATCGTCCTGAGCCAGGCCGATAAGGGTCTTGATCGGAAAGTGTTTCGCCATCGTCAGCCTCCTTGGGCAAACAGCGCGTCCAGCATCTCGAGACTCGGTTCAAAGTTCGCGCACTCGCGATAACCTTGCTGCAAAAATGCTTCCATCCGCGGATACAGCGCAATCGCCCGGTCGAGCAGCGCGTCGCGCCCACTCGAGTAGGCGCCGACGTTAATCAGATCGCGGTTGCGCTGATAGCGCGACAGCATCTGCTTGAACATACGCGTCTTTTCCAGATGGTTATCGTCGATCAGCGCGGTCATTGCCCGGCTAATCGACGCTTCAATGTCAATCGCCGGATAGTGTCCAGCCTCGGCCAGCGAGCGCGACAGCACGATGTGGCCGTCCAGAATCGCCCGCGCGGAGTCGGCGATCGGATCCTGCTGGTCGTCGCCTTCGGTCAGCACGGTATAGAACGCGGTGATCGACCCGCCGCCCGCCGGACCGTTGCCGGTTCGTTCGACGAGCGCCGGCAGCTTGGCGAACACCGAAGGCGGATAGCCCTTGGTGGCGGGCGGTTCGCCCACGGCCAGCGCGATCTCGCGCTGCGCCATCGCGTAGCGGGTCAGCGAGTCCATCAGCAGCAAAACGTGTTTGCCCTGATCGCGGAAATACTCGGCGAGCGACGTCGAATACGAGGCAGCCTGCATCCGCAGCAACGGCGAGACGTCGGCCGGGGCGGCGATCACCACCGAGCGCGCCAGACCTTCCTCGCCGAGAATCTGTTCGATGAATTCCTTCACTTCGCGGCCGCGTTCGCCGATCAGGCCGATCACGATCACTTCGGCGCTGGTGTAGCGCGCCATCGTGCCGAGCAGCACCGATTTACCGACGCCCGAGCCGGCGAACAAACCCATGCGTTGGCCACGGCCTACGGTCAGCAGCGCGTTGATCGCGCGCACGCCGACGTCGAGCACCTTGTGAATCGGCTCGCGGTGCAGCGGGTTGATCACGGGCGCGGACAGCGGCGCGTCGGCGTGCGCGCCGAGCGGGCCGAGCCCGTCGAGCGGACGGCCGGACGCGTCCAGCACGCGGCCGAGCAATTCCCAGCCGACCGGCAGGCGTTTCGCGCCCGCCATCGGATCGGCGATCGGCGCGCTTTCGAGCGGATAGACGCGCGCGCCGGGGAGCAGGCCGATCACTTCGGTGGTCGGCATCAGAAACAGTTTGTCGCCGGCAAAGCCGACCACTTCGGCTTCGGCCATCGGCCGCGAACTGCCGAGCGGCAGTTCGATCATCACTTCGGCGCCCACCGACAGGCGCAAGCCCACGGCTTCCAGCACCAGCCCCGCGGCGCGCGTCAACTTTCCGCAGGCGCGCATCGGCTTGGCAATCGCGCTGCGCGCGCGCAGCGCGTCGAGCCGGCCGCGCCAGGCTTGCATGTGCGGATTGCTGTCGAGCGCGGGATCGTATGGGGCGTGGACTTGAGCGGCAGCGGCCGTGCCGGCAAGTTTCGCGGCCGCCGATTCGCGGCTGGCCGCCGCGCCGGTCGCCGGATGCGCCAGGCTTGGATCGCGCTGCGCCGAAGCGGCCTGGGCCGCATCCGCCGCGCCCTTTGCCGGCTCATCCGTCAGCGCCTCGGCGCCGAACGACGCGAGCGCGAGTTCGCGCTCGAGCGGCGTCAGGTCGCTGGCGCGGATATCTTCGAGCGTCGGCTTCACCACGTACTCACCTTGCCGAGCGCAGCGGCGACGCGCTCCCAGCGCGTGTCGATACCGGCATCCACTTCGCCGGTCGCGGCTTGCGCGCGGCAGCCGCCGCGTTCCACCGCCGGATCGGTCCGCACGGTCCAGCCGCGCGTTTGCAGTTCTTCCATCAGATAGGCTTCGACGACGGGCAGATCGGCGGGACTCACGATCAAGGCCGGCGCGCCGATCAGCGTGGGTTCCGCGGCCAGCACTTCACGCGCGGCGGCGATCAGTGCGGTCGGATCGTGCTGCACGTGCTGGCGCACCACCTGTTGCGCAATGTCTAGCGCCAGCGCGACCAGCGTTTCGGAAATCGCGCCCTGAGCACCTTCTAGCGCCACCTTGAAGGTCTCGGCCAGCGCCGCGAGCCGCGCCGCTTCTTCGCGTGCTTCGCTCTGGCCTTGCTCGAAACCTTGAGCATGACCCTGGTCGTAACCCGCCTGATAACCGAGCGCCTGACCGGCCACATGGCCCGAAGCGATGCCCTGTGCATGCGCGGAATCGCGCAGGCGTTCGAGTTCGGCTTCGAACGCGCCGTCGTCGACCTCGGGTTCGGGCGGCGCCAGCGGCACCGGATCGAACGAAGCCATCTCCCAGCGCTGGTAGGCCGAGAGCCGTTCCTTCGCCGAGGAGTTCTGATCAGACATATGCATCTTCCGCCTTGCCGCCTAGAACGATCTGGCCGCTTTCCGCCAGGTTGCGCACGATCTGCAGGATGCGGCGTTGCTGCGTCTCGACTTCGGAGACGCGGACCGGGCCGCGCGCATCGAGGTCTTCGGCGAGCAGTTCGGCAGCACGCTGCGACATGTTCGACAGGAACTTCTGGCGCAGCGCGGGCGGCGCGCCCTTCAGCGAGATGATCAACGCTTCGGACTCGACTTCCTTCAGCAGCAACTGAATCGCGCGGTCTTCCAGATCGAGCAGGTTCTCGAACACAAACATCTGATCAATGATCTTCTGCGCAAGTTCCGCGTCGTACTGGCGCACGTTCTCGATGACGCCTTCTTCATGGTTGCTCGACATGAAGTTGAGAATTTCGGCCGCCGTGCGGATCCCGCCCATCGGGCTGCGCTTGAGGTTGTCGCTGCCGGACAGCAGGCCGGTCAGCACGTCGTCGAGTTCGCGCAGCGCGGCCGGCTGGATGCCGTCGAGCGTCGCGATCCGCAACAGCACGTCGTTGCGCAGCCGTTCCGTGAAGCAGGCGACGATTTCCGACGCCTGATCGCGGTCCAGGTGAACGAGGATCGTCGCGATGATCTGCGGGTGCTCGTTCTTGATCAGTTCCGCGACGGCCGCCGAGTCCATCCACTTCAGGCCTTCGATACCGCTGGTATCGCTGCCTTGCAGAATCCGGTCGATGATCGCGCCGGCCTTGTCGTCGCCGAGCGCCTTGGTCAGCACCGAACGGATGTACTCGTTCGAATCCAGCGACATGCCGGTGTGCTGTTCCGCCTCGCGCACGAACTCCTGCAGGACTTCGTCGACCTGCTCACGGGTCACGCTCTTCAGTGCCGCCATCGCTACGCCGATCTTCTGGACTTCACGCGGCCCGAGGAACTTGAATACCTGCGCGGCTTCTTCCTCGCCGATCGACATCAGCAGGAGCGCGCTCTTCATTACGCCTTCAGCGCTCATCAGTCACCCAATTTTTCACGACGGTTGCAACGATCTTCGGATCCTGACGCGCGATGCTGCGGGCGAATTCCAGGTTCCGCTCATATTTGTGCTTGGCGTTTTCGAGCGCCATCATCTCGGCGTCGCCTTCCAGTTCGGCGACGGTGCTCACCCCCGCGCGCTCGGCGGCCGGGATGCCGTCCAGCAGGATCGGCTCGTCCGGCGAGTTCAGCGCGGCGACAGCGACCGGTTCCGGCGGCGGGAACGCGCGGCGCACGGCCGGCTTCACCATCACGAAGTACAGGAACAGGGCGACTGCGCCGATGCCGAGGTAGGTCGCGATCTGCTTGGCGAGCGCAATCATGTCCGGCGTGCGCCACCACGGCAGGTCGGCATTCGGATCGACTTCGGTGCTGAACGAACTGTTGACCACGTTGACCGAGTCGCCGCGCGACGCGTCGAAGCCCATGGCGTCCTTCACCAGTTGATTGACCTGCGCGAGCTTGTCGGCGGTGACCGGCTGCATCGTCACGTGGCCCTTGGCATCGACCACGCGCAGATAGTTGACCACCACCGCCACCGACAGACGCTTGATGCCGCCCATCGGCTGTTCGAGGTGACGCACCGTCTTGTCGAGTTCGTAGTTGGTGGTCGAGTCCTTGCGGTCGCTGACCGGCGTGGTGGTCACGCCGCTTGCGCCGTTCGGCGCGTTGATCGGCGCCGAGGCCGGCTGCGGCGGCTGGTTCGACAGCGCGCCCGGCACGCCCGACGCACCGCCTTGCGACATTTCGGTCGCGCTGCTCGATTGCTGGCTGCGAATCGCCGCCTGCTGCGGGTTGCCGTTCGGGCCGTAGTTTTCCGAGGTTTGTTCGGTACGGGAGAAGTCGATATCCGCGCTGACCTGCGAATGCGCGTTGCCGGCGCCGAACAGCGGCGACAGGATCGAGTCGATGCGCTGCTGGGTGTTGCGTTCGATCTGCTGGCGGTACTTGAGCTGCGAAGCGTCCAGACCGCTGCCGCCGGACGGCTGCGTCAGCAGGTTGCCGTCCTGGTCGAGGATGGTGACGCCCTTGACCGGCATATCCGGCACCGCCGACGACACCATGTGGGTGATCGCCAGCACCTGGCCTTCGTCGAGCGCGCGGCCCGGATACAGATTGACGAGCACGGAAGCCGACGGCGCTTCCTTGTCGCGCACGAACACGGAAGGCTTCGGAATCGCCAGATGCACGCGGGCCGACTTTACCGACGAGATCGATTCGATCGTGCGTTCGAGTTCGCCTTCCAGCGCGCGTTGATAGTTGATCTGCTCGGCGAACTGGCTGATGCCGAACTTCTGGTTGTCCATCAGTTCGAAGCCGACCGAGCCGCTCTTGGGCAGGCCCTGCGACGCGAGCCGCAGACGCATTTCATGCACTTGCTCGGACGGCACGAGAATCGCGCCACCGGCGTCGGAGAACTTGTAGGGAATGTTCGCGGCCTGCAGCGCGGTGATGATCGCCCCGCCGTCGCGGTCGGACAGGTTGCTGTAGAGCACCTTGTAGTCCGGCGCCCGCGACCACAGGAACAGGCCCGCGATCACGGCGATCAGCAGCGCGACCGCGAAAATCAGCGGTGCGCGCGGGTTGCCGCGCATTTGCGCGAGGCCCGACAGGCGCTGACCAAAATTGCCGCCGAGGTTGCCCCCCAGGCCGCCGAGGTCCGCGGCGCCGCCTGACTGGCCGGCGCCGGGGGCGCCGGCGCCGGGCTGCGCACCGGCGAGGCCCATGCGGGCGTCGGGGTTGATCAAAGAGTTGGCTGACGAATCCATGCGTCGGGTATCTCCGGGATGCCTTTGCGTTCTGCCGCTTCACCGCACCGAGGTCGGCGGGCGTACGGACAGAGACTTTCACCATTGAAATTATCCGCAGCGCGGCTCAACCCGATTGCTTGAATAGAGCGGGGTTTCCCCCCTAGTTTCGGGGCTTTCCCGTATGCGCCGCTGCTATGCTTTCATCCCAGATCGGTACGGTTCTGGCATGCCGGTCGTCATTCCTGGAGAGAACATGACTATGCCCGTGAACGCGCTTTCGTCGGCGCTGCAACAGATGCAGTCGATGGCGGCGCAAGCGGCCGGCAGCAATAACACCGTCGCCGACCAATCCGGCGCGGCCTCGGCCGGCGGCTTCGCGTCCGCGCTGAAAGCTTCGCTGGACAAGATCAGCGGCGATCAGATGAAGGCCGCCGGCGAATCGCAGGCGTTCGAAATCGGCGCGTCGAACGTCTCGCTGAACGACGTGATGGTCGACGGACAGAAAGCCAATATCGGCTTCCAGTTCGGCCTGCAGGTGCGCAACAAGCTGGTGTCCGCCTACAACGACATCATGCAGATGCAGGTATGAAGGCGTTCGGGCGGCAAGGCTTACCCGCCCGCCCGAACCACCGTTTGCCGTGTGGCCCTGGCGGGCCGCGCCATCTGGCGCCTTAATCCTCCTTACACCGGCCTAAAGCTTTCCCGCTGCGTATCCGATAACCAGATACAGGCAGAAATCCGGGTGCGATAACGTGCCCGGACGGGATGTCATGACCAACCGCTGTGCAAGAGAGGAGGAGCGCCGATGTTTTCCCCAGGACACTCTGGAGCCAATGCGTACGCACGCGTGGGCGTCGAGACAGGGGTGATGGGCGCGAGTCCGCATCGTCTGATCGTGATGTTGTATCAGGGCGCCCGGCAGGCGATCGCGCAAGCGCGCATGCATTTGCAGCAGGGCAATGTGCCGGCTCGTGGAGAGGCGATCGGCAAGGCGATTCAGATCGTCGAAAGCGGGCTGCAGCAATCGCTTAACGTTGACGCGGGCGGCGAGATTGCAGAGCGGTTGGACGCGCTATATGGCTACATGTCGCGCCGGCTGCTCGAAGCCAACGTAAAACAGAGCGAGGCGATGCTGGTCGAGGTCGACGGCCTGCTGGCGACACTCGAAGAGGCATGGATCGGGATCGCCCCGGAAATCGCGCGGATGGCGGTCCAGCCGGCCGCGGAAAGCATGAGATGACATCGAACGCAGAATACTTCGCCCGCTACGAGGCGATCGCAGCGATCTCCTGCCGCATGCTGACGGCTGCCCGGCGCGCGTTGTGGAACGATCTGGTCCACTTGCAGGAAGAATACCGGCATCTGGTGGACGCGTTGAAGGACGCCGAGACCGGTGTCAGGCTCGATGAATCGGAGCGATTGCGTAAATACGCGCTGATCCGGCAAATTCTCGCCGACGACGCCGCGATCCGCGATCTGGCAAATCCGCGCATGGCCAATCTGTCGGCGTTATTCGCCGGCCGGCCGACGCGCGTGCTCAAGGAACTGTACGGGGCGCGCTGAGTTCGCACGCCTGCGTGCCGACTTGCCGTCCGTGTGCCGCGCCTGTGCTGGATTCCCCACGGCTTCGCCTGACTGACTGTATTTGAGCGCGTTGCCGCCACTGTGATCAAGGAATCGGCATGAACGGAATCGACACGGCCGTCGCTTCGCTGCTAGCGAACCGGATCGACAGTCTGCTCAATATCGCCCCCGGCAGCGCGACCGCGTCGCAAACCGGTGCGGCAAGCGTCGATGACGCGCCGACCACCGCTGCTCCCGTCGCGACACCCGCACCGCAGCCTTCCGCGCAAACCGCGCTGTCCGCCGTGGCGTTGACCTTGAGCGCGATCGTGCGCTCCGGCGGCGAAGCCACCCCCGCCGTGCTTGGCCAGATGCCGATCTGGCCCGCCGCGCCGGCGCTCGACGTCGAAATCGGCGCTTTGCCGCTGTTCGACACGCCGGCCGCTTCCGGTACGGCCAATCCCAGTCCGAATACCGCTGGAACCGCGGCCACCGCCAATGTGGCGGCGGCGCAGGTGCCCGTGGCGGCGCTCGCGGCCGCGCTCGAACAGACGGTCGGCGACAGCGGTCTTTTCTACGAAGCCCATCTCGCGCAATGGCTGGCGGGCCAGCGTTCGCCCGCGAGCCTGGCCGACGAGGCGCAAAACAAGCTCGTGGCCGCCGCGCAATTGCCGCTCGATTGGGCGAGCGATGGCAGCGAGGCGAGCGCGTCGACGGCGTCGACGCGCCAGGGCATGGGCGCCGCGCCGAGCAACGGCCAGCCGAACGGCGCGCAGGACGCCAACGCCGCCCGTGCGCAGCAGCCCATTCCGAATGCGCAAACCGCGCGCTTCGTGGCCGGCGAGGTGCTGGCCAGCTCGCTGTCGGATCTGAACGGGCAGTCGACGCATGCCAATCTGCATAGCGGCACGTCGCAGACGGCCGACGGCAGCGCGTCGCAGAATTCGCAATCGATGGCGGCGGCGGTGCATCCCGCGACCGTGCCGTTGGTGCGCCAGCAGCTGGATATGCTCGCGACCGGGCAATTCCGCTGGACCGGCGAAGCGTGGCCGGGCGCCAAGCTCGACTGGACCATCGAACAGGACGGCGACGAATGGGACCGCAGCGGCGGCGGCGCGGCGAGCGAGGACGACCAGCCGTGGCGCACCCGTCTGACGCTGTCTTTGCCCACGCTCGGCACCGTCGACGCGGAATTGACGTTGACCGGCACGCGCCTTGTCGCGCGCTTGCAGGCGAGCCCGGTCGGCGCGGCGCGGCTGGCGATGCAGGGTGAGAATTTCCGTCAGCGGCTGGCGGCAGCGGGGATCGAATTGAACGGCTTGACGATTCGCGAGATTGGCGGCGGCGCGCCTTCCACCGGCGCAAACGCGCCAGGCGCCGCGGCGGCCGCGCAGGCGGCGGCGTCGGCGTATGCGCGCTCGGCGTCGGCTTCGGCGGCAGCGGATAAAGCGGCGGGGCGCCGTGCGCCGAACGGCGCCGCGCTCGACGATTTCGACTGGGAGATGTAATGAGTCGCAGACACCGCCGCAGCGCGGCCGCGCTCGTCTACGACGCCAAGGGCGGCGATCCCGCGCCGCGCGTGATCGCAAAAGGCTACGGCATGCTGGCCGAGATGATCGTGCAGCGCGCGAAGGAGGCCGGTCTGTACGTTCACGAAGCGCCGGAAATGGTCTCGCTGCTAATGCAGGTGGACCTGGATTCGCGGATTCCGCCGCAGCTTTATCAGGCGGTGGCGGAAATGCTCGCGTGGCTGCACCGGTTGGAAAGCGGCGCGGAGAGTGAACCCGCGCCAGGCGCCGAGGGTGACGACGCGAGCGACGTCACCGACGTAGTCGCAACTGAAGTGGAAGGCGGGGCGGCGGGGCGCTGAGCGCCCGCGTCAAAACCGCATCATCAGCTTCAGCAACGCATTCACCCGTTTGCCGTACGGCGGCGATATCCATCCACGCGCGTTCAGACGCGCCTGCGTCAGTACCGGCTTCATCTTCGAGAACGTCACGAAGCCTTCGTAGCCGTGATACGCGCCCATCCCGCTCGCGCCGACGCCGCCGAACGGCAGGCTTTCGCACGCCAGATGCATCAGCGTCTCGTTGATCGCCATGCCGCCGGCAATCGTTTCATGCGTCACGCGTTCGATGGTGGCGGCGTCGTCCGCATACAGATACAGCGCGAGCGGACGCGGGCGGGCGTTGATCCACGCGATCGCGTCGTCGAGCGTGTCGTAGGGGACGATCGGCAGCAGCGGCCCGAAAATTTCCTCCTGCATCAGCGCGCATTCGTCGGGCGCGTTCGTCACGGCGATCAGCGGATAACGGCGGCTCGCCGGATCGGGCGAACTGTCGGTGAGCGTGTGCAGTTGCGCGCCGGCGGCCTGGGCTTCGTCCGCGAGACGCTCCAGACGCTCGAAGTGGCGCGCCGAAATGATCGACGTGTAATCCGGATTGCTGGCAAAACCGGGGTACATCTTCGACATCCGCGCGCGCGCCCGTTCGACGAATGCCTGCTCCTTGCCGCGCGGCACCAGCACGTAGTCCGGCGCGATACAGGTTTGGCCCGCATTGAGCGTCTTGCCGGCGATCAGGTTGTCCACCGCGTTATCGAAACGCGCATGTGCGCCGATCAGCGCCGGCGATTTACCGCCGAGTTCCAGCGTCACCGGCGTCAGATGCTCGGCGGCGGCGCGCATCACTTCGTGCCCGACCTTGGTCGAGCCCGTGAACAGCAAATGGTCGAACGGCTGCCCGCTGAACGCGGCGGCGAGCGTGGCGTCGCCGTTCACCACCGCGACGTGATCGCGCGCAAAGGTCTGGCCGATCAACTGCTCGAACAGCGCCGACGTGCGCGGCGTCAATTCCGACATCTTGATGATCGCTCGGTTGCCGGCAGTCAGCGCGCTGATCAGCGGCCCGACGGCGAGCAGCACCGGATAATTCCACGGCACGATGATGCCGACCACGCCGAGCGGTTGCGGCACCACCTTCGCGCGGGCCGGTAGCAGCCATTTGTTGGTGCTGCGGCGTTGCGCCTTCATCCAGCGCTTGCCGTGTCGCAGCGCGGCGTCGATCTCTTCTTTCACCAGCAGGAATTCGGCGAGCAGCACTTCCTGTTTGGCGCGATTGCCGAAGTCGGCGTTCATGGTCTCGGCGAGCGCGTCGCGGTTGTCGAGCATGACTTTGCGCAACGCTTTGAGGTGCGCGGCGCGCGTCTCCCACGACGGATACGGCGCGCGCAAATAAGCGTGACGTTGATCGCGCAGCAGCGCTTCGAGCGCGGCGACCTCGGGCAGATCGTTCTTCATGTGTGTCTACTCCCT
Organism: Burkholderia sp. 9120; assembly: GCF_000745015.1. Taxonomy (NCBI): domain Bacteria; kingdom Pseudomonadati; phylum Pseudomonadota; class Betaproteobacteria; order Burkholderiales; family Burkholderiaceae; genus Burkholderia; species Burkholderia sp. 9120. The sequence continues at coordinate 2,770,092 of NZ_JQNA01000002.1, forward strand.
GATGATGTCGGTGCGCGTTTGCATCGCGCTTTATTGGTTTATTGATGCTGTTGGTGCGGCGTGCCTGAAGGTTTGCTGGGTTGGTTGCCGGATCTCAGGCGGGAAAAGCCCGCTCGATAATCGCCGCGTGGTCGAAGCTCGCCGGTAACGTGCCGTACACGCGGCCGCTTTCGCCGCAGCCGTCGCCGAGTCGCGTGGCGATGAACGCGTCGGCGACTTCGGCCGGCGCGTGCTGGAGCAGCAATACCGCCTGCGCGATCAGCACGATCTGCTGGGCGATCCGTCGCGCCGATGCTTCGCGCTGGTCGGCCGGTCCATTGATCACGGCGGCGAGTTTGCCGAGCGCGGCGCGCAAAGCGGGTTGCGCGTGCGCGTCCGCCTGCCACGCGGCGAACAGCGCTTGTGCCGCGTCGGGCTCGCGCTCCATGGCGCGCAGCACGTCGAGGCACATCACGTTGCCGGAGCCTTCCCAGATCGAGTTCACGGGCGCTTCGCGATAGAAGCGCGCCATTGGGCCGGTTTCGACGTAGCCGTTGCCGCCCCAGACTTCCATCGCCTCGCCGGTGAATTCCAGCGCGCGCTTGCACACCCAGTATTTCGACGCCGGCGTGACGATGCGCCGCCACGCCCGCTCCGCCGACGAGGTGGACGACGCATCCGCCGTCGACTCGAACGCACGCGCGAGCCGCATGAACAGCACCGTGGCCGCCTCCGACTCCAGCGCCAGATCGGCCAGCACGTTGCGCATCAACGGCTGGTCGGCCAACTGACGGCCGAACGCGCTGCGGTGCCGCGCATGATGAATCGCCTGCACTAGCGCCGCGCGCATCAACGCCGCGCTGCCGATCACGCAATCGAGCCGCGTGTAATTTGCCATTTCGATGATGGTCGGCACGCCGCGCCCTTCGTCGCCGATCAGAATGCCGAACGCGTCGAGAAATTCCACCTCGCTGCTCGCGTTCGAACGGTTGCCGAGCTTGTCTTTCAGACGCTGGATCTGCACGTTGTTCTTGCGGCCGTCCGGCGCGAAGCGCGGTACGTAGAAGCACGACAGGCCTTCGTGTTCGTCGGTGCGGGCGAGCACGAGATGCGCGTCGCATTGCGGCGCGGAGAAAAACCACTTGTGGCCGACCAGCCGGTACGCAGCGCCCCGGCCGCTGCCGCCCGTGGCATAGGCGCGCGTCTGATTGCTGCGCACGTCCGAGCCGCCTTGCTTCTCGGTCATGCCCATGCCGATCATCGCGGAACCTTTGTGCGAGAGCGGCACGTCGCGCGGATCATGGTCGCGCGAGTAGAGCTTGTCGCGCAGTTTGTCGAACAGCGCCGGTTCGCGCTGCAGCACCGGAATGCTCGCGAACGTCATGGTCAGCGGACACAGCGAGCCGGACTCGATTTGCGCATGCAGAAAATAGCCGGCGCAGCGCGCGACCATCGCGCCGCGCTGCGGATCGGAAAACGGTAGCGCGTGCAGACCTTCGCGGCGCAGCAGCGACAGCAGCGTATGCCATGACGGATGAAACTCGAGCGCGTCGATACGCTCGCCGCGCGGATTGTGCGTGAACAGTTCCGGCGTGTGGCGGTTGGCGAGTTCGGCGAGGGCGAGTGTGTCGGGCGTGGTGAGCGCGGCGCCGTGCCGCAGCAACGCATCGCGATGCCACGGCGCGCCGTCGCGGTCGAGGGCGGCGGACAACGCGGCGTCGCTGGCGAACAGGTTGTAGTCCGCCAGCGGCGGAGCCTGATTCGTCACCTCGTGAGTCTGGCCGAAGCTATGCCGTTCCATCTGCTGTCTCCGTTCACGCGGGTTCGCCGGTGCTGACTGGCGGGGTGCTGTTTGAGCGCTGCGTGTCGTGCCGCACGCTATGAGGATGGCGCTCAACGTGCCGTGTTTGAATGCGCTGTGTCGTGCTGTCGCGGCCGTCCGGCGGGCGGCCGCGCGTCTTTCATCATAGGGGCGCGATGGGCCTTCCGTTTAGAGTAATCGCTCTGGCGCGAAGCTGCCGCCGCCTCCCAACGCTCCCTACAATGCCGTTGAAACACACGTAGACAAGTGTGCACGAGACAGGGTCCGCGAGCAACGCGGTCCCAAAGCGGGTCGACAGGAGGAGCGGATGCAATACGACTACATCATCGTCGGTGCGGGCTCGGGCGGTTGCACGCTGGCAAGCCGTCTTGCGGATAGCTGCCCCGACGCGACGATCGCCCTGATCGAAGCTGGACCGCATACGGACCGTAATCTGTTCGTCAACATGCCGGTGGGTGTCGCGGCCGTCGTGCCGAACAAGCTCAAGACCAACTACGGCTACCTGACCACGCCGCAACCCGGCCTCGACGGGCGACAGGGTTATCAGCCGCGTGGCCGCGGCTTTGGTGGATCGAGCGCGATCAACGCGATGATCTACACGCGTGGCCATCCACTCGATTACGACGAATGGGCGCAACTGGGCTGCGACGGCTGGTCGTGGGCGGAAGTGCTGCCGTATTTCCGCCGCGCCGAGGGCAACGAGCGCGGCGCGGATGCCTGGCACGGCGAAGACGGCCCGCTCACCGTGTCCGATCTGCGTTATCAGAATCCGTTTTCGAAGCGCTTCGTGCAGGCCGCGCTCGAAGCCGGCTACAAGCCGAATCGCGATTTCAACGGCGCAGATCAGGAAGGAGTCGGTTTCTACCAGGTCACGCAACGCGACGGACGCCGTTGCAGCGTGGCGCGCGCGTATATCTACGATCGCGAGCGGCCCAATCTGCATCTGATCGCGGAGGCGACGGTGATGCGCGTGAACTTCGACGGCAAGCGCGCGAGCGGCGTCGAGATCGTGCGCGGTGGTCGCCGCGAAACGCTCGACGCGCGTGCCGAAGTCGTGCTGGCGGGCGGCGCGTTCAATTCGCCGCAACTGCTGATGTGCTCGGGCATCGGACCGGCCGCGCATTTGCAGTCGCTAGGAATTCCCGTGCTGCACGATGCGCCCGAGGTTGGGCAGAACCTGATCGACCACATCGATTTCACGATCAACAAGCGGGTGTCGTCGATCGAACCGACGGGGTTTTCGCTGCGCGGCATCGCGCGCATGCTGCCGCAGTTCGTCACGTTCATGCGCCACGGCACCGGCATGCTGTCGAGCAACGTGGCCGAGGCGGGCGGTTTTCTGAAAAGCAGACCGACGCTGGAGCGCCCCGATTTGCAACTGCATTTCTGCGCGGCGCTGGTCGACGATCACAACCGGCATATGCATTGGGGTCACGGCTACTCGCTGCATGTGTGCGTGCTGCGGCCGCACAGTCGCGGCACCGTGACGCTGGCGAGCGCGGATGCGCGCACGGCGCCGGTGATCGATCCGCGCTTTTTCTGCGATTCGCGCGATCTCGATCTGCTAATGGAAGGCGCGCAGATGGCGAGGCGCATTCTCGATGCGCCTTCGCTCGCGCTGCATGGCGGCACTGAGCTGTACACGCATCCGGGGCAGACGGCCGAGGCGCTTCGGCAAACCATCGCCGAACATGCCGACACGATCTATCACCCGGTGGCGACCTGCCGGATGGGTGGGGACGCGCGGTCGGTGGTCGATCCGCAATTGCGGGTGCGGGGGGTGACGGGGCTGCGGATCGTCGATGCGTCGGTGATGCCGACGCTGATCGGCGGGAACACCAATGCGCCGACGGTGATGATCGGTGAGCGCGCGGCCGAGCTGATCGCGGCTAGCCGACGCGAGGCGCAGGCGGGGCAGGCGGGGCAGGCGGGACAAGCAGGACAAACGGCGACGACGCGGGCGAACGGGATGGCGGCTTCGGCTGCTTCGGCGGCCTGAATCGGCAAATGGAGCGCGGAGGCCGTTGGGCGTTACTTGCCCGTCGGCACCGGCACCGTAATACCGCTCACGCCGATGCCGGGTCCCAGCATGAAGTCATCGGCGGCCTGACCCGGCAACGCTTCGCGCGCAACCTCCAGCCACGCGCGCGCCGCATGCGACAGATATCCGTTGCGGCGCCAGCCGATCGCCATTTCCCATGGAATTTCGGGCTCCGCCACGGGCCGGCAGGTGAACTGCGCGGGATCGAGCCGCCTGCAATACGGCGCCGGCAACAGCGCAATGCCGACGCCGGCTTGCACCAGCGCCGCCATGAAATCCCAATGCCCGCTTCGCCCGACGATAGTCGGCGCAAAACCGGCCGTGCGGCACGCGTTCAGCACCACGTCGTTGAGCGCGAGACTCTCGCCGTAGAACACGAACGGTTCGTTGGCCAACTGCGCGAGCGGCACTTCGTGCAGTTCGTCCCAGCGCGAGCCGGTGCGCGCCACAAGCCACAGCAGCTGGCGCGTGATCGGCAACACGTCGATGTTTTCCGGATCGACCGGTTGCAGCACGCCGCCTAACTCCAGCTCACCGTTGATCAGCGCTGCTTCGATCGCACGTGAACCCTGTTCGAACAGCTTCAACTCGATTTTCGGATAGCGCTGGCGGAACGCGGCGATAGCGGGCGTGAACAGCGAGCCGCCCATCGGCGGAATGCCGATGGTGAGTTCGCCCCGGCCGAGCGTGTCGAGATCGTTCAGTTCGGCCTGCAATTGTGCGTGCGCCGCCAGCACGTCCTGACCGCGCTGGTAGACGATCCGGCCGGCGTCGGTCAGCACCATCTGACGCCCGTCGCGCAGCAATAACGGCGAACCGATCTCGTCTTCCAGCGACTTCACCATCTTGCTGATGGTGGGCTGCGTGACGAACATCTGCTCGGCGGCGACGGTGAAGCTCTGCCGACGAACCACTTCGACGAAATACCGCAACGCACGTAGTTCCACGATCTCAAGCTCCAGAATTCCAAATTGGAATGATCTTGGGGATTGTAAGTCATGCCATTTATGCGGCGGCGCAAGTTGTATGAGCGTCGTCAAAAGCCGGCGCGGCTCGCCGAATTGGGGCGCGGACATTTCAGGATGGGCGTGGCGCCAAGCGGGATACCATCGGCGGCTCTTTTTTCGGCGGCCGGCTGGGCTGCGTTTCGATCCATGACACCGATTTCGATCATCATGCCGTGCTACAACGCCGCGCCGACGCTGGTCCGCGCGCTGCAAAGCTGCCTGAGCCAGCCCGAGGCGGCGCAGATTGTTGTTGTCGACGACGGGTCGTCGGATGCGTCGGCCGATATGGTGACTTATTGCGCGTCGTTCGACCCGCGCGTGAGCCTGCTGTCCATGCCTTGCAACGGCGGCGCCGCGCGGGCGCGCAACTGGGGCGCGCTGCATGCGTCGCACAACCTGCTCGCCTTTCTCGATGCCGACGACGAGTATCTGCCCGGCGCGCTCACTGCCGCCGCCGATTTCCTTGCGCAAAACCTGGCGGACATGGCCGTGCGCCTCGACGTCGAGTACACCGGCTTTCCCGCCCAACTCACCGCGCATCCCGACTTCGCCGTGCATTCGGCGACGCTCAGCAACACGGTGCCGAGCAGCCTGATCATCCGGCGCGCGGCGTTCGCGGCGCTCGGCGGGTTTCCGATGGATCCGGTGTTTCGCCGCATCGGCGGAGAAGACGGCGCGTTTTCGTGGGCGTTACGCGACATGTTCGGCAACCGGCGTCTCGACGACACGCCACGCGTGCGCATGCATTACCACCCGGGCATTCACGCCGAACGCTACTTCCGCATCGCGCTGGGCTTGCAGCAGCCGGACCCCGCCGATGTCGCCGACGCATTCCACTTTTCAAAGCGCTTTGTTGATAGCGCGCGGGTGGGCGTCGATCAATTACGCGCGGCTTTCGTCGCGAATGTGACGGCGACATAAGCCACACCGGCCAACGCCCCACAAGCCGCACGCTGAAGGCCAAACACCCCTCCGCCGCACGCCGTTTTCCGCTCGCCAAAACCGGCCCGCGCGAAAAACCGAAGCTCGCCACCAAGCCATCTCGATTTGCTACAATCGCCGTTCGCCTTCGAGGAGCGTTGCGACGGGTACCGCGAATCAACATTCGCCGGCCGCCCGCCAGGCTCGAAGGCTTCAATCGGAGGGGTGAATGCGCCATGCGCTTTCACCACCACCGCATCGAACCGCGCTCACGTCAAATTTCTAGTCAATTTCTTAGAAAGGAGGGCGTGATGAACGCCGCAGTAATCGATTCCCAAGCTTCCCAGGACTTCATTGTTGCCGACATGTCGCTTGCCGACTGGGGCCGCAAGGAACTGACCATCGCCGAGACGGAAATGCCCGGCCTCGTGCAAACGCGCGAAGAGTACAAGGCGCAGCAACCGCTGAAGGGCGCGCGTGTGGCAGGTTCGCTGCACATGACGATCCAGACCGGCGTGCTGATCGAGACGCTCACCGCGCTCGGCGCCGACGTGCGTTGGGCCTCGTGCAACATCTTCTCGACGCAAGACCACGCTGCCGCCGCGATCGCCAAGGCCGGCGTGCCGGTGTTCGCGTTCAAGGGCGAATCGCTCGACGAATACTGGGAGTTCTCGCACCGCATTTTCGAATGGCCGAACGGCGAATTCGCCAACATGATCCTCGACGACGGCGGCGACGCCACGTTGCTGCTGATCCTCGGTTCGAAGGCGGAGAAAGACCGTTCGGTGATCTCGAAGCCGACCAACGAAGAAGAAGTCGCGCTGTACAAGTCGATCGCGTCTCACCTGGATGCGGATCCGACGTGGTACTCCACGCGCCTCGCGCACATCAAGGGCGTGACGGAAGAAACCACCACCGGCGTGCACCGTCTGTATCAGATGGAAAAGGAAGGCCGCCTGCCGTTCCCGGCCTTCAACGTCAACGATTCGGTCACCAAGTCGAAGTTCGACAACCTGTATGGTTGCCGTGAGTCGCTGGTCGACGGTATCAAGCGCGCAACCGACGTGATGATCGCGGGCAAGATCGCGGTCGTGGCGGGTTACGGCGACGTGGGCAAGGGCTGCGCGCAATCGCTGCGCGGTCTGGGCGCCACCGTGTGGGTGACCGAAATCGATCCGATCTGCGCACTGCAGGCGGCGATGGAAGGCTACCGCGTCGTGACGATGGAATACGCGGCGGACAAGGCCGACATCTTCGTGACGGCAACCGGCAACTTCCACGTGATCGGCCACGATCACATGGCGGCCATGCGTCACAACGCGATCGTCTGCAACATCGGTCACTTTGATTCGGAAATCGACATTGCGTCGACCCGTCAGTACCAGTGGGACAACATCAAGCCGCAAGTCGACCACATCATTTTCCCGGACGGCAAGCGCGTGATCCTGCTGGCTGAAGGGCGCCTCGTGAACCTGGGTTGCGCGACGGGCCACCCGTCGTTCGTGATGTCGAACTCGTTCACGAACCAGACGCTCGCGCAGATCGAACTGTTCACGCAGGGCGAGAAGTACGAGAACAAGGTCTACGTGTTGCCGAAGCATCTGGACGAGAAGGTCGCACGCCTGCATCTGGCACGCATCGGCGCAAACCTGACCGTGCTGTCGGACGAGCAGGCTGGCTACATCGGTGTCGACAAGAACGGCCCGTTCAAGCCGAACCACTACCGCTATTAAGCACGTGGGCGGTTTGACGGCATGACAGTTTGACGACAGGGCGGCGCATCATGCGCCGCTTTGTTCGCCATCGCCGCCTTTTCTGCGCTTTTTTCCGCGCGTTTCTGCGTTACCGCACATCCTGCTTGAAAGGAGCTCTACATGACCGTGCTGCTGACCTGGCTGATCAACGCGCTCGCGCTCCTGATCATCACCTACCTCGTTCCGTCGATCCATATCCGCAGTTTCGGCACCGCCCTGATCGTCGCGGTGGTGCTCGGCTTGATCAATACCGTCCTGCGGCCGGTGCTGATCCTGTTGACGCTGCCCGTCACGATCGTCACGCTCGGGCTTTTCATTCTGGTGGTCAATGCGCTGTGCTTCTGGCTGTGCGCGTCGCTGCTGAAGGGCTTCGAAGTGTCGGGTTTCTGGTCGGCGTTCATCGGCTCGATTCTGTACAGCATCGTTTCGTGGATCCTGTCCGCGATTATTTTCGGCAACCGCAGTCTCGGTTGACCTACTGAATCATGAACCCCATCGAACTTTCATTCGAATTCTTCCCGCCGAAAACCGCGGAAGGCGTCGACAAGCTGCGCGCCACGCGTGCGCAGCTCGCGCCGCTCAAGCCCAAGTTCGTGTCCGTCACGTTCGGGGCGGGCGGCTCGACGCAGCAGGGCACGCTCGACACCGTCGTCGATATCGCGAAGGAAGGCATCGAAGCGGCGCCGCACGTGTCGTGCATCGGTTCCTCCAAAGACAGCCTGCGCGCGATTCTCAACGAGTATCGCGCGCATGGCATTCGCCATATCGTCGCGCTGCGCGGCGATTTGCCGTCCGGCATGGGTGAGGTCGGCGAGTTGCGTTATGCGTCGGAACTGGTGAGCTTTATCCGCGCCGAATTCGGCGACTGGTTCTGGATCGAGGTGGCCGGCTATCCGGAGTACCACCCGCAGTCGCGCTCGCCGCGTCACGATATGGACAATTTTGTGCGCAAGGTGAAGGCCGGCGCCAACTCGGTGATCACGCAGTACTTCTTCAATGCGGACGCCTATTTCCGTTTCGTCGACGACGCGCAGAAGCTCGGCGTGGACGTGCCGATCGTGCCAGGCATCATGCCGATCACGAACTACTCGCAACTGATGCGTTTCTCCGAGATGTGCGGCGCGGAAGTGCCGCGTTGGGTTGCGCGCCGGCTGGAAAGCTTCGGCGACGACCGCGAGTCGATTCGCGCGTTCGGGCTCGACGTGGTGACGGACCTCTGCGAGCGCCTGCTCGACGCCAAAGTGCCGGGTTTGCATTTCTACACGCTGAATGGCGCCGCGGCGACCAAGGCGATCTGCGAACGCCTGAACGCCTGAACGCTTAAGATCCGGTTTGCCTGGATCTGGGCAAAAAACCGCGCGGCCGATGCAAGCCGCGCGGTTTTTTTTGCGCCGCACCAACCGCGCGCCGTCGCGCCCGGCAAGCTGCGGGTCTCAAGAGCCGCCTGAAATAGCCACGGCCGCTATGCTTTTTCTGATCCCACCCTCTGCAGCGCGTCGGCCGGCCAGCGCCGATGGGCGGAGCGCCTTATGCCCTAAAGGTTTCCGATCGTCAACACGGGTAATTTCCTCCGCTTGTTGCCCCGAGCCAAGCTCAAGTAAGATCGCGCTACGCTGGCGATAGCCGGCCCCGATCCTGGAGGAAACATGAAGCAAAACAATCTGTTGCGCGCCGTGCGTGTTACGACGCTCGTCGCCGCCGCAGCGGCATCGATGGTGGGCGCCAGTGTCGCGCGCGCCGAGATTCCGAATAAAACCCTGGTTTACTGCTCAGAAGGCAGTCCTGCGGGTTTTGATCCGGCCCAATACACCACGGGCACCGACTTCACGGCTAACACGTTCACCGTCTACAACCGCCTCGTCGAATTCGAGCGCGGCGGCACCAAGGTCGAGCCGGGCCTCGCCGAAAAGTGGGAAGTCTCCGCGGACGGCAAGACGTACACATTCCATCTGCGTCACGGCGTGAAGTTCCAGACCACGTCGTTCTTCAAGCCGACCCGCGAATTCAACGCGGACGATGTCCTGTTCACGTTCCAGCGCATGCTCGACCCGAACTCGGCGTTCCATAAGGCGTACCCGGTCCAGTTCCCGTACTTCACGGACATGGGCCTCGACAAGCTGATCACCGGCGTCGAAAAGGTCGACCCGTACACGGTCAAGTTCACGCTGAAGGAAGTCAACGCACCGTTCATCCAGAATCTGGCGATGGAATACGCGTCGATCCTGTCGAGCGAATACGGCGACCAGTTGATGAAGGCCGGCAAGGCCGCCGACATCAACCAGTACCCGGTGGGCACGGGTCCGTTCATTTTCCGCAGCTACACGAAAGACGCGACGATCCGCTTCGACGGCAATCCGGATTACTGGAAGCCGAACGCGGTGAAGATCTCGAAGCTGATCTTCTCGATCACGCCGGACGCCGGCGTGCGCGTGCAGAAGATCAAGCGCGACGAATGCCAGGTGATGAGCTATCCGCGTCCGGCCGACATCGCGCCGCTGAAGGCTGAAGCCAACATCGACATGCCGTCGCAACCGGGCTTCAACCTCGGCTACCTCGCGTACAACGTCACGCACAAGCCGGTCGACAAGCTCGAAGTGCGTCAGGCGCTCGATATGGCGATCAACAAGAAGGCGATCATCGACTCGGTGTATCAAGGCGCGGGCCAGGCCGCAACGAACCCGATGCCGCCGACCCAATGGTCGTACGACAAGAACCTGAAGAGCGCGTCCTACGATACGGACAAGGCCAAGGCGCTGCTCGCGAAGGCCGGCTTCCCGAACGGCTTCGACATCACGCTGTGGGCAATGCCGGTGCAACGCGCCTACAACCCGAACGCCCGTCTGATGGCGGAAATGATCCAGGCCGACTGGGCCAAGATCGGCGTGAAGGCGAAGATCGTCACGTATGAATGGGGCGAGTACATCAAGCGCGCGCACGCGGGTGAAGACGACACGATGCTGATCGGCTGGACCGGCGACAACGGCGATCCGGACAACTGGCTCGGCACGCTGCTCGGCTGCGAAGCGGTGAACGGCAACAACTTCTCGAAGTGGTGCTACAAGCCGTTCGACGATCTGGTCCAGAAGGGTCGCGTCACGTCCGATCAAGGCGCGCGCACCTCGGCGTACATGCAGGCGCAGCAGATCTTCGCGCAGCAACTGCCGTTCTCGCCGATCGCTCACTCCACTGTTTACCAACCGGTCAGCAAGAAGGTGGTCGACATGCGCATTGAACCGCTCGGCTACGCGCGCTTCGACGGCGTCAGCGTCAAGTAATTCGCCAGGCGAATCGTAATAGTTACGCAGTACGCTTTTCGCACGGTTAGAAAACTGGTCGAAATGGTCCGGCGACCGGGGTCACAAGCCCTCGTCGCCGGTTGCGTTTTTTCTTCATCAAGACCATAGGGACAAAACCATGTTCCGCTTTGTTTTGCGCCGCATCGGCATGGTGATTCCGACTTTCATCGGCATCACGATCCTTGCGTTCGCGCTAATTCACCTGATTCCGGGCGACCCCATCGAAGTGATGATGGGCGAGCGCGGCGTCGATCCCGCCATGCACGCCGCGGCGCTGCACCGACTCGGGCTCGACGAATCCCTGCCGATGCAGTACATCCACTACGTCGGCCGTGCGCTGCATGGGGACCTCGGCACGTCGATCATCACCAACACCAGCGTAATGGGTGAATTCCTCGCGCGCTTTCCCGCCACGATCGAACTGTCGATCTGCGCCATGCTGTTCGCGCTGATCGTGGGCTTGCCCGCCGGCGTGTTCGCGGCGTTGCGACGCGGTACGGTGGTCGATCACGGCGTGATGGGCACGGCTTTGACCGGCTACTCGATGCCGATCTTCTGGTGGGGTTTGATCCTCATCATGGTGTTCTCCGTGAAGCTCGGCTGGACGCCGGTGTCGGGCCGCATCGCGGTCGAATACGACATTCCGCACGTCACGGGTTTCATGCTGATCGACGCGATGATGTCGACCGACGAAGGCGCGTTCAAATCCGCGCTGAGCCATCTGATCCTGCCGGCGATCGTGCTCGGCACGATTCCGCTGGCAGTCGTCGCGCGAATGACGCGTTCGTCGATGCTCGAAGTGCTGCGCGAGGATTACATCCGCACCGCGCGCGCGAAGGGCTTGTCGCCGGGCCGCGTGATCATCGTGCATGCGTTGCGCAATGCGCTGATTCCGGTCGTCACGGTGATCGGTTTGCAGGTCGGCACGCTGCTCGCGGGCGCGGTGCTGACCGAGACGCTGTTTTCGTGGCCGGGTATCGGCAAGTGGCTGATCGACGCGATCAGCCGGCGCGATTATCCGGTGGTGCAGGGCGGTATCCTGATGATCGCCACGCTGGTGATCGTTGTGAACCTGTTCGTCGACCTGTTGTACGGCGTGCTCAATCCACGCATCCGCCATACGAGGTAAATCACTATGGCCGACATTCAAAATACAGTCCCCCAGGCAGTGACGCCGTCCAGTGGCCGCGCTATCGCGGCCCGTGAATTCTGGGCGAATTTCTCGCGCAACCGAGGTGCGGTCGGCGCGGGCATCATCGTGCTGGCATTGATCTTCATCGCGATCTTCGCGCCGTTGATCGCGCCGCACAGCCCGATCGAGCAATACCGCGACAACGTGAAGATTCCGCCCGCCTGGCTCGACGGCGGCAACTGGAAGTTCATTCTCGGCACCGACGAAGCGGGCCGCGACATCCTCTCGCGTCTCATGTACGGCGCGCGGCTGTCGTTCTGGATCGGCTTCGTTTCGGTGGTGCTCGCGCTGATTCCGGGCATCGTGCTCGGCTTGATCGCGGCGTTCTTCGAAAAGTGGGCCGATACGCCGATCATGCGCATCATGGACGTGCTGCTCGCGTTGCCGTCGCTGCTGCTCGCGGTCGCGGTGGTGGCGATCATCGGTCCCGGTCTCGTCAACACGATGCTGGCGATCGCGATCGTCGCGTTGCCGGGTTATGTGCGTTTGACGCGCGCGTCCGCGCAGGGCGAGTTGCAGAAGGAATACGTGACGGCGTCGCGCGTGGCGGGCGCGGGCACCTTGCGGCTGATGTTCTCGCAAGTGCTGCCGAACTGCACCGCGCCGCTGATCGTGCAGGCCACGCTGGGTTTCTCGTCGGCGATTCTCGACGCGGCCGCGCTCGGCTTTCTCGGCCTCGGCGTGCAACCGCCGTCGGCGGAGTGGGGCGCGATGCTGGCTTCGGCACGCGATTACATCGACAACGCCTGGTGGATCGTCACGTTGCCCGGTCTGTCCATCGTGATCTCGGTGCTGGCGATCAACCTGCTCGGCGACGGGCTGCGCGATGCGCTCGACCCCAAACTGAAACGGATGGCGTGATATGACGAATCTATTGACCATCCGCAACCTGGCGGTGAATTTCAACGGGCTGCCTGCGGTCGACCGCATCAGCCTCGACGTGGCGCCGGGCGAAGTCGTCGGCGTAGTCGGCGAATCCGGTTCGGGCAAGAGCGTCACGATGATGGCGCTGATGGGCCTGATCGACGCACCCGGCAAAGTCACCGCCGACGAAGTCACCTTCAACGGCCGCGATCTGCTGAAAGCCTCGGCGAAGGAACGCCGCAAGATCATCGGCAAAGACATCGCGATGGTGTTTCAGGACGCGCTCACCAGTCTGAATCCGAGCTACACGGTCGGCTATCAGATCAAGGAAGTGCTGAAGCTGCACGAAGGCCTGCGCGGCAGCGCGCTGGACAAGCGCGCATTGGAACTGCTGGATCAGGTCGGCATTCCCGACCCGAAAGGCCGCATCGGCTCGTTCCCGCATCAGATGTCGGGCGGTATGAACCAGCGCGTGATGATTGCGATGGCGATTGCCTGCAACCCGAAGCTGCTGATCGCCGACGAACCGACCACCGCGCTCGACGTCACGATCCAGGCGCAGATCATGGAACTGCTGATCAAGCTGCAGAAGGAACGCGGCATGGCGCTGGTGCTGATCTCGCACGATCTGGCGGTGGTGTCCGAGGTCGCGCAACGCGTCGCGGTCATGTACGCTGGCGAAGTGATCGAAACCAACCAGGTGCCCGATATCTTCGCCGCGCCGCATCATCCGTACACGGAAGCGCTGCTGGCGGCGATTCCCGAGCACAACGTCGGCGCGGTGCGGCTGGCCGCGTTGCCGGGCATGGTGCCGGGGCGTGACGATCGGCCCAAAGGGTGTCTGTTCGCGCCGCGCTGCAAGTACGTGGCCGACGACTGCACCAAGGCGCGCCCGGCGCTGGCGCCGCTGCAAGGCCATGCCGAGGTGGCGCGCGTGCGCTGCATCAAACCCCTGAACCTGAGCGGCGACGCCAACGTTCACACCCATGGAGGCGCACGATGAACGCAGTACCCGAAACGCGGCGCCAGTCGAACCATGCGGGCGATCACGTGCTGGTTGCCGACCAGCTCGCGCGTTACTACTCCGTCAAGCGCGGCATGTTTTCCTCGGGCACCGTGAAGGCGCTCAACGGCGTGTCGTTCGCGCTCGAACGCGGCAAGACGCTGGCGGTGGTCGGCGAATCCGGTTGCGGCAAATCGACGCTGGCGCGCCAGCTCACCATGATCGAAGCGCCCAGCGCGGGCCGCTTGATGATCGACGGTGAAGACGTGGCGGGCGCGGATCACGCGAAGATCGCGGCGTTGCGGCGGCGCGTGCAGATGGTGTTCCAGAATCCGTTTGCATCGCTCAATCCGCGCAAGACCGTCGAGCAGACGCTCGGCGAACCGCTCGCGATCAACACGCAACTGAGCGCGACCGAACGCGCCGAACGGATCGCGCAGATGATGCGCACCGTCGGCCTGCGTCCGGAACACGCGAAGCGCTATCCGCATATGTTCTCCGGTGGTCAGCGCCAGCGTGTGGCGATTGCCCGCGCGATGATTCTCGACCCGCAGATCGTGGTTGCCGACGAACCCGTGTCGGCGCTCGACGTGTCGATCCAGGCGCAGATTCTGAATCTGTTCATGGATCTGCAGGAACAGTTCAAGACCAGCTACGTGTTCATCTCGCACAACCTCTCGGTGGTCGAGCATATCGCTGACGACGTGATGGTGATGTACTTCGGCGGCGTCGCGGAACTCGGCGACAAGAAGCGGATTTTCTCGAACCCACGGCATCCGTACACGCGCGCGCTGATGTCGGCCACGCCGTCCATCTTCGAAGCGGATCGCACCATCAAGATCAAGCTGCAAGGTGAGATGCCGTCGCCGCTGAATCCGCCGTCGGGTTGCACGTTTCACCTGCGCTGCCCGTATGTGATCGACCGCTGCCGCAGCGAAGAACCGAAGCTGCGCGAAGTGGATGGCCGCCAGGTGTCGTGTCACCGCGCCGAGGAGGTGGGGGACGTGGATGCCTGATGGGGTGGCGGCGCGTCGTTTTACGCGCCGCTCGCGTGATGGCGGCCGCCGTGCCGCTTCCGCGCGGCGCTGGAAGACGCGTGCGCTGACCGGCGTCGCGCTGGCCTGTTCGGTATTCGGCATCGGCCTGGTTTTGCCGCCGGGCATGACGTCGGATTTGATGCCGATCGGGCTCGCGCAGGCGGCCGGGGCGGCCGCCAATGCGCCTGGGCAAGCCGGGCGTCCCGCAGCACCACTGCCCAGCATGCCGGCGCCGCCGCGCGCCAGCTTGCCGGGTTTCAATCCGCCGCCCGCTTCGCCGGGCACCACGGCAAGCGGCCCGGTGCGTCAACAGCCGGCGCGCATGCCGTTCTACGTCGCGACACGCGGCACCACGACCATTTATGTTCTGGGCACGCTGCATGTCGGCGACCCCGCCGACTATCCCGCCAAACAGCCGTTCCGCGCGCCGATCCTCGGCGCTCTGGCGGCGTCGCCGACTTTGGCGCTCGAACTCTCACCCGACGAACTGCTCGTCTCGCAGGACGACGTGTCGAAGTACGGCGTGTGCCGGCGCGACTGTCTGCCGGGTCTGTTGCCTGATCCGTTGTGGCGCAAGCTGGCCTTTCGTCTGCGGGGCAATCCCGCTGCGCTGGACGCGATCAAGAAGATGCGGCCGTGGCTCGCGTCGCTGGTGGTCGAAACCTACGATTCATTGAGCGCCGGCCTGCAAACCGAGTACGGCACGGAAGCGCAATTGCAGAACGTGTATATCCGCACGCGCGGCAAGATCGTCGGACTCGAAACCTTGCCGCAACAGATGCGCGCATTCACCGGGCTCTCGCTCGCGCAGCAGCGCGAGATGCTGGCGCAGGACCTCGTGCAGACGCCCGCGGAAAACGTCGAAGACGTGCGGACGTTGCACCGCCTGTGGCGCGTCGGCGACGCCGATGCGATCGCCGCCTGGCAGGCGGCCAAATCCGAAAAACTCGCGCGTGACCAGCGCGTCTCCGATTCGATCGACAACCGTATCGTCTACGAACGCAACCGGCGTTTCGTGTCGCGCATGTTGCTGATCGCCGCACCGAACAAACCGGTGTTCGTGGCGATCGGCGCATTGCATCTGGGTGGCCGCAAAGGCGTGTTGCAATTGTTGCGGCAGCACGGTTTCATCGTGGACGCGTACTGACATTCGCTCCGCGTGCTGAGCGCGAGGCACGCTTGATTGACACCGCATCCTAAGCCGGGTTGGCCGTTCGGCCAGAACAGGAACAAGGTTCCACACCGCCAGTCCGACGCTGACGTGTGCCGCAAAATGCTCGCGGCGCACGCTGACGTAGCCTGCCTTCGCATGCTATGCTGTATGTACAAACGTCAATACAGGTGGCGCGTGCTTTTTGAATGGGACGAAATTAAGAATCAGATCAACATCCGCAAACACGGCATCGACTTCGGCGATGCGATCGACGTGTTCAATCATCCTGTACTGACGGCGCTGGACCAGCGCGAAGACTACGGCGAGGAGCGCTGGATTGCGTTGGGCTGTATTTCGGTGGTCCTGGGTGTGGTGGTGTATGTCGAGCGAGACGAAAATGTGCTGCGGATCATTTCAGCGCGCAAGGCAACCCGCCACGAAGTCACGCAATACAAGCAGCGTATCTGGCACTGACTGAAACCGGCGCCATCGCGGCAAACAAGCAGAGGTGAAATGATGAAAAAGAAATCGGCAACAGACTGGAAGCGGCTTGCATCGTCCAAAGACGAGCAGATCGATACGAGCGAAATGCCCGAACTGGCCGGCGACTTCTTCGAGCGCGCCGAACTGCATGTTCCGCCGAAGCAGGCGGTGACCATGCGCCTCGACGCGGACGTGCTGAGCTGGTTCAAGGAGCAGGGGCAGGGTTATCAGACGCGCATCAACAAGTTGTTGCGCGCTTACATGATGGCGCAGCAGCGTCGGCGGCCTTAACCTCGCGTCGCGCGCGGCTGGGCGGCGTGTTGAGAGACGCTGTGAGCGGGCGTCGCGTGGGTTTTAATGGCGGCCGTTGCGTAGCGCTTCAGACACCTGCTCGACCACCGGCGCCCAATCGCCCAGCGTCGTCTGCCGGAACAGCGTCATGCCGGGATACCACGGCGAATCGCTGCGCGTCTCCAGCCAGCGCCAATCGGAGTTGGCGGGCAGCAGCAACCACACCGGCTTGCCCAGCGCACCGGCCAGATGCGCAACGCCCGTGTCCACCGCGATCACCAGGTCGAGATTCATGATCAGTGCGGCGGTGTCTTCGAAGCTCACCAATTCCGCGGTGAAATCGTGAGCGCGGAAAGCGGTCGGCGCGTCGGCCAACTGCGCGTGCGCGGGACCTTTCTGCAGCGCGTACCAGGCCACGTTGTCCAGCTCGCCGAGCCGGTGCAGTTCGGTCAGCGTGATCGAACGGTAGCGGTCGTTGCCGAAGGTCGGGCTGCCGGCCCAGACCAGTCCGACTTTGCGCAGCGTCTGACCGGCGGCACCCATGCGCTTGCGCCACGCGTCGATCTTTTCCGGCTTCGCAAATAAATACGGAACCTCTGCGGGTAGGGTGGATAACTCCGTGCCGATGCATGATGGCACGCTCATCATCGGCACCCAGAAATCGTAGTGAGAATCGGGCTGGCCGCTGAATGCGCGGCGCACGCCCCGTGTGCGCTCCGCCAGCGGCAGCAAAGGCTCGCGCACGCGGAGGTCGACCGTTGCGCCGAGCCGTTCGAGCACGCGCGCAAAGCGCAGGAACTGGAAGTGATCGCCGAAACCCTGTTCGCCGACCACCAGCAGATGGCGTCCGGCAAGCGGCTCGCCGCGCCATTCGGCCACGCCGGGAATCGCGAGCGCGTCGTAGTCGCTTTGCCGCCAGCGCCGCGCAAAGACAACCCAGCCCTGCTTATAGTCGCCACGCTTGAGCAATAGCCACGCGAGGTTTTGATGCGCGTCCGCGTAATCCGGATCGAGCGCCAACGCGCGGCGATAGAAAACTTCCTCCTCGTCCAGTCGGCCCTGCGCGCCGAGCGAACCGCCGAGGCACACCAGGTGAACCGGATTCGGCTTGAGCGCAACCGCGTGCCGGTAGTGCGCTTCGGCGCCCGCATAGTCGCCGCGCTTACCGATCAGGCTGCCCAGGTTGATATGCGCTTCCACGTAGTCCACTCGCAGCGCCAATGCTTGCTCGAAGCTGGCGATGGCCGCTTCGTGATGTCCAAGCGCGTTATGCGCGTTCCCCGCGTTGAAGTGCGCCTGGGCCGATTGCGGATCGAGCGCCAGCGCGTGGCGATAGCACGCGAGCGCTTCGTCGAAACGTTCGAGCCTGGCCAGCGCCGTGCCGAGATTCAGATGAACGTCGACCATCGCGGGGTTCGACGCCAGCGCCTGCCGGTAGTGTTCGAGCGCTTCGCCGAACGCGCCTTGTGCTTGCAACGTGACGCCGCGGTTGTTGTGCGCGTCGGCGAAATCCGGTTGGCGTTGTAGCGCCTGGTCGTAGCAAATCAGCGCCTCGTCGGCATGGCCGAGTGCGGCGGCCACGAGACCGCGGTTGCTCCAGCAGGCAGCGTCGTCGCGGTCGAGCCTGAGCGCGTCGCTCATCAACCGTGCGGCGGTTTCATGATCGCCGCGCTGATAGTGCAGCACGCCGAAGTAGTGCAGGACGCGCGGATTGGCGGGATCGAGTGCCAGCGCCTGGCGGTACAGCGATTCGGCGGCGCGGGGCTGGCCCGTTCGATGTGCGGCGAGTGCGGCGTCGATCAACGCGGCGAGATGGGACGGCGGCGAGTCGCTACGCGCGTCGTCGACGTGGGAAGGTTGTTCCATGAAAACCTGCTCGGGAGTGCCGCCGGCGCGCATTGCACGCGTCGGCGAGCCGTGGAAGGGAGGCAATCCGCCATCCTAGGTTCCACCTCGTTGAGGCGCGATCGGACGCATCCCAATTGGGATGCGTATCCGTCGCACACTGCACCGATATCTACCGCATTGAAACGCAGGCGCCCTACAGGAACATCAGAAAATTCAGCAGGAAGATGTTCACGATCAACATCGTCAGCGCGGTCGGAATCTGTACCTTGATCACCGCGTTCTTATCCGGCAGTTCCAGCAGCGCGGCCGGCACCATGTTGAAGTTCGCGGCCATCGGCGTCATCAGCGTGCCGCAGTAGCCGCTGAACATGCCGATCGCGACCATCACCGCCGGGTTGCCGTGGAACACGCCCACCAGAATCGGCACGCCGACGCCGCCGGTCATCACCGGGAAGGCGGCGAAGCCGTTGCCCATCACCATCGTGAACAGCGCCATGCCGATGCAGTACACGGCCACCGCGATAAAGCGGTAGTCGAGGCTGATGTAAGCGATGGTCACGTGCGCGACGGCTTTGCCGACACCCGCGTCCGAGAACACGAGGCCGAGCATACCGAGCATCTGCGGCAGCACCGCGGCCCATGACAACGCATCGACGAGGCGCCGCGCTTCTTTCATCGACTGGCCGACGGTGTCGCGCGTCAGCACGCAGGCAATCGCGAGCGCGATCACGCAGCCAATGCCGAAGCCAATCAACGTGACGTTGGCCTTTTCGATCAGCGGCATTCCGCCGAAGATCAAATGGCTCGCCGACAGCGTGACGATCACGGTCACGACCGGAATGGTCAGTGCGGGAATGAACAGCTTGTTGCCGAGACGCGCGGCGCTAGCCTTGCGTGCTTCGAGCGACAGTGTTTTCGCCTTGCCCGCGGTGACGCCGCCGAAGCCGGCGATCAACGCCATCACGATCACGGCCACGCCCACCACGGCGGGCGGCAGCTTGTCGCCGATCAGAAAAATCAACGCATAGAGAATCCAGAAACCGCCGGCGGTGAAGCGGCGCGGGTGTTCCTTATCCGTGACGATCATGCCGCCGATCACCAGCAGCACCACGCCCAACAGCCAGAACAGATAGTTGATCGTGAGCGTCATGCTTTGTCTCCTGCGGCGGATTGCGTCGGCGCGACCGTGGCGCTGGCGGCCGCGGCATTGCCGCGCAATTCACGTTCGAGTTTGCGGTCGAGCAGATAAAGGCGGAAGCCGTGAACGAGAAACGCGCAGATCGCGGTGGGAATGCCCCAGACCGCAACGTGAATCGGCTCGACGACAATGCCGGCCTCTTTCAGGAAGGTGGTCATCAGCACGATCGCACCGAACGCGACGAAGATGTCCTCGCCGAAGAACAGGCCCACGTTGTCGGTGGCGGCGGAGAACGCGCGCAACCGGAAACGCACCGCGTCGCTGATCTTGCCGAAGCGGGTTTCCGTCGCGCCTTCGGCCATCGGCGCGATCAGCGGACGCACCATCTGAGGATGACCGCCGAGGCCGGTCAAGCCGACCGCCGCCGTCAATTCGCGGATCAGCAGATAGACGATCAGGAGGCGTCCCGCCGTAGCGGCTTTGATGCCGCCGATCCACGCTTGCGCGCGCTCACGCAGACCGTGCCGTTCGAGCAGGCCGATCACCGCGAGCGGCAAAAAGATAATCAGCGGGATATTGCGGGTTTTAATGAAGCCGGTGCCGATTTCGGCTAGGATTTTTTCAGGCGGGAAGTGCGCGGCCAGACCGGTGACGATCGTGGCGACGGCCACGATCAGCATCGGATTGAACCGTAATAAAAAGCCGACGATGATGACGGCCACGCCGATGAGCGGCCATAGACTGACGGTTGTCTGCATCTGGATCTCCAAACAGGGTTTCAACCTTGCCGCTTGTGACGGCTAACGTGTGCCGGCGCGTCGTGATTCACGCGCCGTTTTGTTGCCGCGGCTCTTCATGGCCGCGTTGCTTCGAACGACAACATCTGCGCTACACCTGCCTATACCGCTTCGGTACTACCTTTGCTGATACTGATTGACTGCGGGTAATGCGATGCGTCGTGCGCCTGGCAAACGCCCCGCCTGGAGCGGGGCGTTTGGGGCATGACAACGGTCTTTGCACAACGGTTGAAGCGCGCTGTCCGGTCGGTTCGCCGGTTGGGCTCAGATCAACGTAAATCGGCGCGGCTCAGACGCGCGTCGCGCCGGCCGCGTGGACTTCGATGCCGGCGTCTTCCAGTGCGCCGCGAATCCGTCGCGCGAAGGCGAGCGCATGCGGGCCGTCTCCGTGCAGGCAGATGGTCTGCGCGTTGAGCGGGACCCATTGACCGTCCACGGCTTGCACGCGTTGCTCGCGCACCATCGCGAGCGTGCGTTCCAGCACCTGGTTTTCGTCGTCGAGCAGCGCGCCGGGCTCCTTGCGCGGCACGAGCGAACCGTCGGCGCGATAGCCGCGGTCGGCGAACACTTCTTCGACGGCGATCAGCCCTGCGTTGCGCGCGGCGGTGACGAGTCCGCTGTTGGCGAGCGCGAACACCGCCACCGACGGATCGAAATCGTGCACGGCGGAGACGATCGCGTCGGCGATCTTCGGATCGCGCGCGGCCTGGTTGTACAGCGCGCCGTGCGGCTTGACGTGCGCGATGCGCCCGCCTTCGGCCTGGGCGATCGCGGACAATGCGCCCAACTGGTACAGCACGCCCGCGTAGATGTCGTTGGCCGGCAGGTCCATCTCTTTGCGGCCGAAGTTTTCCGGATCGTTAAAGCTCGGATGCGCGCCGATCGACACGCCTTTTTCCACCGCCCAGCGCACGCAGTCGCGCATCGCATTGGCGCCGCCCGCATGCCAGCCGCACGCGATGTTCGCCGAACTGACGAGGTCGAGCAGCGCTTCGTCGGACCCGCAGCCTTCGCCGAGGTCGGCGTTCAAATCGATTTCCATGGTGTTCCTCTACGCTCAAGACAACGCCGGGCCACCCCGGGTTTGTCGCGACGAGGGCAGTCCCTCGCAGCGCCAGACTCGGAGCGCCCGTTTTTACAGCGCCGCGACGGCCGTCTGCCGCGCGCAGCGTTCTTCATGCATCGCGATCGCGGCGTCGATCTGCCGCAAATACGTGCGTTCTTCCAGTAAGGCATGACGCGCCTCGTAAGGCGTCGTCGGAATGAAGCGGACGGCGGCGTTCAGACGCACCTGAGCCAGTTTCCACAGATCGGCCTGGATCACCGCGCCGATCTTCGGATAACCGCCGGTGGTTTGCGCGTCGCTCATCAGCACGATCGGCTGGCCGTTTGGCGGCACCTGAATCGTGCCGGGCAGCACCGCGTGCGACAGCAGATCGGTTTTCTGCGTGCGTTTGAGTTCGCTGCCGGCAAGGCGATAACCCATGCGATTGCTGTTCGGCGTGACGAGCCATTCATCGGACCAGAACGATTCGTGCGCGGCTTCGGTGAAGTTGTCGTACTCGGGCCCGCGCAGCACACGGATCGGTACCGCCCACGGCACGCCAGACGGATGCCGGCCGCGCCGCAGCGGCTCCTGAACCAGCACGAACTTGCACCAGGAGGGCGCTTTCACGCCGAATGCCGGCGCCTCGGGCGTGAAGCCGAGATGGCCGCGCTGCGGCGGCGCGCCGACCGGCAGGCGGTCGCCGTCGCGCAGCGCGCGGCCGCCGAGTCCGCCGAAGTGGCCGGCCAGATCGGTGCTGCGCGAGCCGAGCATCGGCAGCACGTCGATACCGCCCGCTATGCACACATAACCGCGCATGCCGCGCCTGGCCGTGTTCAGCACCAGTTCCTGACCGGCCTGGACCGGCAGGCTCCACCAGGAATAGACCGGCTTGCCGTCGAGCGTCGCGCCGAATTCGGTGCCGGTGATCGCCACTCGCGTAGCGCGCAAAAACCGCAGCACGGTCGGGCCAAAGGTGATTTCCAGACCGGCCGCATCGGGCCGGTTGCCGACCAGCCGGTTGCCGACTTCGAGCGACAGTCGGTCGAGCGCCCCGCCCATCGCGACACCGAGATGCCGGTAGCCATGACGCCCGAGGTCCTGAATCGTGGTCAGCAGACCCGCGCGAATCACATCGATCATGTGTGTATCCCCGCGATGGTGAAGCGCACCCGGTCGCCCGGTTGCAGCAGCGTGGGCGGGCGGCGCGCCGGGTCGAACAGCGGCAGCTCGGTGCGGCCGATCAACTGCCAGCCGCCGGGTGACGTGGCCGG
The DNA here is from genome assembly GCF_000745015.1 of Burkholderia sp. 9120. Lineage (NCBI taxonomy): Bacteria > Pseudomonadati > Pseudomonadota > Betaproteobacteria > Burkholderiales > Burkholderiaceae > Burkholderia > Burkholderia sp. 9120. The sequence goes on from NZ_JQNA01000002.1 coordinate 2,793,037, forward strand.
ATAAATGCCGGTCTGTTCACCGCCGATCCCAACCGAGCCCGCCGGCACTTCGAGGCGCGGCGACGCGCGGCGCGGCGTATGCAGCGCGGCGTCGAGCCCGCCCATGTAAGCGAAGCCCGGCTGAAAGCCCAGAAAGAACACCACGTACTCGGCATTCGAATGACGTTCGACCACCTCGCGCACGCTCAAACCCGTGTGATTGGCCACGGCTTGCAGATCGGGACCGAACTCGCCGCCGTACTGCACCGGAATATCGACGTCACGCCCAGCCTCCGGCGCTTCGGCCGCGGCGTCCCAGGCCGCCTGCAACTGGCCGGCGAGCGCCTCAGGGTCGGCTTCGAGCGGATCGAACACGAGCGTCAGATTGTTCATGCCCGGCACGACTTCCAGCACATGCGGCCAGTCGCCCGCGGCTGCGGCGGCGGCCCACACGCGCCGCTGGCAGTCCAGCGTGGCGGGCGGCGGCGCTTCGCAGACTAGCGCGGCATCGCCGAGCGGGAAGATTCTTGGTTGGCTCATGGCTTAACGGCCCAGGACGAGTCGGAGGAGTCGAACATCTGGCGGACCTGCTGCCCCTATTAACGGCATCGGGTTCGCGATGGTTGAAGCGTACATTATCAATAAAATATCAACAATTTCTCAATAAGCGTTTTTGCCAGGCTCGCCGGGACCGATGGCTCGTCGTACACTCCCGACACCTTCCCATCCTGTTTGCCGAGAATCGTCATCATGTCGCGCCATCCCACCAAGATCGTTTCGTCGGAGCACCTCGTGTCCGACAGCAGCGCGGAACTGTCCGAACTTGAATACGCGTTGATCATGGCGGGCAACGCATTCAACCGGTGGATGGTGCGCTGCATGTCGGCGGCCGGAGAAAAGGACATGACCGCCATCGAAGTTTCGCTGCTGCACCATGTCAGTCATCGCGAGCGGCGCAAGAAGCTGGCGGACATCTGCTTCGTGCTGAACATTGAAGACACGCACGTCGCCACCTACGCGTTGAAAAAGCTCGTAGCTAGAGGGTATGTAAAAAGCGAAAAGACCGGCAAGGAAGTGTTCTTCTCGGCGACCGATGCAGGCCGCGAGTTGTGCATGCGGTATCGCGAGGTACGCGAGAGCTGTCTGATTTCGACGCTGAAGGAGAGCGGCCTGACCAACGAGCAGATCGGCGAGGCCGCGCAACTGATGCGCAACGCGTCTGGTTTGTACGACACGGCGGCGCGGGCGGCGGCTTCGTTGTAGTTGCGCGTTGAGCGTCTGGGTGGTTGAACGGGGCAGCGTCTGACTGCCTTACTCACGCACTGAGTGAACGCGAGCCCCGAGATCGAAGCCCGCCTTTCTCGCCGCGCCGGCCGAACGCTCAATTCACCGGATGCGGATAAAGCCCTGCCTCGGTCACGATCAGGTCGAGCGGCATGTCGTGGGCTTCGCGTTGCAATGCGTTGGTCCGGCATGCTTCATAAGCGACGCCGACCGTGAGCGGTTGCGTCGCCCCCGGCCACGCCGCTAGCGTGCGGTCGTAATAGCCACCGCCATAACCCAGCCGGTAGCCTGCCGCGTCGAAACCGACGCACGGCACGAACAGCAGATCAGGAATCACCACCTGCCCGGAAGTCGGTTCGGCGATCTTGTGATGACCGAGCTTCATCGGCGTATCGGGCGTCCATGCATGAAATTCGAGCGGCACGCCGCGCTCCCTGACCACCGGCAAACTGGCCTCGCGTTGCGCGCCAGCCGCGAGCCACAGCGCGATCGCGCCGCGCGCGTCGAACTCGCCGGTGAGTGGCCAGTAGAACCCCACGCGGTTCACGTCATGGCGCTTCAACACGTCGAGCATGCGACGTCCGAGCGCGGCATTGTGAGCCGGCTCGGAAGCCGCTTGTAGCCTGGCTTCCAATAGCATTCGACGCAGCGCCTTTTTCGATTCGGCGACGGGGTTGCATGCTATGCTTGAGTTCAATTCGCGCTCCAGAAACAACGATGTCAAAACGCCTTTACCGAGTATATCGCGCGGCCGGTCTGGCGCTCGCCGCTGCGGCGCTCGTCGCGTGCAGCACGGCCTCAGCCGTCAAGCCCATTCCCATTTCGCAGCTCTCGAACGACGACCAGATTTTCGTCCAGCTTCGCGAGGCCGCCCGCAATAACGACGCGGCGCGTGCAGCCCAGCTGGCGAGCATGATTCCGAACTATCCCGCGCCTTCTTATCTGGCGTACTTCCAGCTCAAGCCGCAGTTGTTCGACTCGAGCGGGCATGCCCGCGTCGACGCGCCGGACGCGCCCGTGCTGGCCTTCCTGCAGCAGTACGACGGCCAGGCGATCGCCGACCGTCTGCGTAACGACTACCTGACGGTGCTCGGCGCGCGTCACGACTGGCGCAACTTCGACCAGCAATACGCGCGCTTCGTCCTGAACGACGACACGCAGGTGAAGTGCTATGCGCTCGAATCGCGTGCGTCGCGCGGTGAAAATGTCGCCGACGCGGCACGTGCGCTGCTGGTCGATCCGAAGTGGTACGGCGACGGCTGCGTCGATCTGATCACCTCGCTGGGCGTAAGCCGCCAGTTCAGCACCGACGACATCTGGCAGCAGATCCGTCTCGCGTACGAACAGAACTACACCGCCACCGGCAGCAAGCTCGTCGACGCGCTCAGCAACCAGCCGCCCGATCCGGTGCTGTTCGGCCAGGCCACCAGCACACCGCCGTTGCTGCTGGCACGCGGCGTCGGTCCGGATGCGCAGTCGCATCAACTGGCGTTGCTGGCGATCACGCGCATGGCGCGCAACGATCCGGCCATGGCCGCGGCCACGTTCGCATCGGTGGCGCCGTCGCTCAGTTCACCCGAACGCGCGATAGGCTGGGGCACGATTGCTTATCAGGCTGCCGCCAAGCAGATGCCGAGCGCGGTGGACTGGTATCGCCTGTCGGTGAATGCGCCGCTGTCGAATCCCGCGTATGAATGGCGCACCCGCACGGCACTGCTGGCGGGTGACTGGACGATGGTGCGCTGGTCGATCGAGCAGATGCCCGCCGCGCTGCGCAATCAGCCTTCGTGGATCTACTGGCATGCACGCGCGTTGAAGCAGGCAGGCGACACGGCCACCGCTAACCAGGAATTCGAATCGATCTCGCAGGGCTTCAATTTCTACGGCCAACTGGCCATGGAAGAACTCGGCCAGAAGATCACCGTGCCGCCGAAAACCTCGGTGACGGACGCCGAAGTCCAGCAGGCCGGCAACACGCCGGGCTTCGATCTGGCGCAGCGTTTCTACGCGCTGAATCTGCGACTCGAAGGCAATCGCGAATGGAACTGGCCGCTGCGCAACATGAGCGACCGGCAACTGATCGCCGCCTCCGAATACGCGCGCCGTATCCAGTTGTATGACCGCACGGTCAACACGGCGGACCGCACGAAGAGCGAGCACGACTTCTCGTTGCGTTATCTGTCGCCGTTCCGCGATATCGTCGAGCGCGATTCGCAGTCGAACGGGCTCGACGTGGAATGGGCCTATGGGCTGATTCGCCAGGAATCGCGCTTCATCATGAACGCACGCTCCGAAGTCGGCGCGAGCGGCTTGATGCAGTTGATGCCGGGCACCGCGCAACTGGTCGCCAAGAAGATCGGCCTCGGTCCGATTTCGCGCGAGCAGATGAACGACATCAACACCAATATCCTGCTGGGCACGAACTACCTGTCCATGATCTACAATCAGTTCGACGGGTCCGCCGTGCTCGCTACCGCCGGCTACAACGCCGGTCCGGGCCGGCCGCGCAACTGGCGGCAATCGTTGCAGCGTCCGGTGGAAGGCGCGATCTTCGCCGAGGCGATTCCGTTCCAGGAAACCCGCGACTACGTCAAGAATGTGTTGTCCAACACGGTCTACTACGCGGCATTGTTCGAAGGCCGTCCGCAATCGCTGAAGGCGCGTCTGGGTTATATCGCACCGTAAGCGCCGTGCCGCTGCCGCTCGGGTCCGCGTTCGACCCGAGCGGCAGCGCGCCACGCCAGCCCTTGCCGCGGCTTCCACCAAGGGAGTCGAAAATGCGACATCAAGCCGTTGCGATCATCGGCGGTTCCGGTTTTATCGGCAGTCATCTCGTCAATGCGCTCGTTGAAATGGGCAAAGACGTGCGCATCGCCACCCGGCGGCGCTATAACGCCCGCCATCTCACGCTATTACCCATCGACGTGATCGAAGCCGACGTGTTCGATCCGGTTCAGCTCGCGCGTTTCGTCGAGGGCGCCGATTGCGTGATCAATCTCGTGGCCACACTGAACGGCAAACGCGGCAGACCGTATGGTCCGGAGTTCGCGCGCATGCATGTCGAACTGCCGACCAAAATCGTCGCGGCTTGCGAGGGCAAGGGTGTGCATCGCCTGATTCATATCAGCGCGCTGGGCGCCGATTCGAACGGTCCGAGTATGTACACGCGCTCGAAGGGCGACGGCGAGAAGGCCGTGCACGCGGCGAATCTGGCGTGGACGATTTTCCGTCCGTCCGTGGTGTTCGGGCCGGAGGACCAGTTCCTCAACAAGTTCGCGTTTCTGCAGAAGATGTTTCCGGTGATTCCGCTCGCCATGCCCGATGCGAAATTCCAGCCGGTGTATGTCGACGACGTCGCGAAAGCCATCATCAACGTGCTCGATATGGACGCCGCCAGCGGCCACACATACGAACTCGGCGGCCCGACCGTGTACACGCTCGAAGACCTCGTCGCCTATTGCGGCGACGTGATCGGCAAGCACGCGCGCATCATTCGTCTGCCGGAAGCATTCGCGCGTTTGCAGGCGCTGACGTTCGAAATGGCGCCAGGCGAACCGGTGATCTCGCGCGACAATCTGGATTCGATGAAAGTCGACAACGTATTGAGCGGGCCGCTGGCGCCTGAACTCGGTATCGAGCCGACCAGTATCGAAACCATCGCACCGGTCTATCTGACCGGCGCGTCGACGCGCTCGCGCTTCGATACGTTCCGCGCCAGCGCCGGACGCTGAATTTACTTTTTCTCCCGTTATAGAAAGCATGAAGCTGCTCATTGGTGACAAGAATTATTCGTCGTGGTCGATGCGTCCATGGCTGCTGCTGAAGCATTTCGGCATTCCCTTCGACGAGGTGCTGATTCATTTGCGCGAACCCGGCACGACGGCCGCGATCCTGGCGCATGCGCCGCGCGGACCGGGCAAAGTGCCGTGTCTGATCGGCGACGACGAACAGATCACGTGGGATTCGCTGGCGATCGCCGAGACGCTGGCCGAGCGCTTCCCGCAACACGCGCTGTGGCCGCGCGACGCGGCGGTGCGCAACCACGCGCGTAGCGTGAGCGCCGAAATGCATTCGGGCTTCGGCGAGTTGCGCTCGAACATGTGGATGAACATTCGCGCGTCGTTCCCAGGCAAGAACGCGACGCCGGGTGCGTTGGCCGACATCGCGCGAATCGACGCGTTGTGGCGCGACTGTCTCGACACGTACGGCGGCCCCTTCCTGTTCGGCGAGTTCAGCATTGCCGACGCGATGTTCGCGCCGGTGGTGATGCGCTTCAACACCTGGCAACCGGCGTTGTCGGAAGCGGCTTTGGCCTATGCCCGCCGCGTGACCGCGCTGCCGGCCGTGCAAGCCTGGATCGACGACTCGCTGCGCGAAACACACGCTCTTCCCGATCAAGACGTATGCCCATGAAACTCTACGTGGTAGGCGGGGCGGTTCGTGACGAGCTACTAGGCGTGCCGGTGCAGGACCGCGATTACGTCGTGGTCGGCGCGACGCCCGAGCAGATGGTTGCGCAGGGTTACCGTCCGGTGGGTAAGGATTTTCCGGTGTTTCTGCATCCGCAGACGCATGAGGAGTACGCGCTCGCGCGTACCGAGCGCAAGACGGCGGCGGGCTATCACGGCTTCCAGTTTTTCTATGCGCCGGACGTGACGCTGGAGGAAGACCTGGCGCGCCGCGATCTGACCATCAACGCCATGGCGCGCGAGGTGCGACCGGACGGCGAGCTGACCGGTCCGGTGATCGACCCGTTCAATGGGCAGGGGGATTTGCAGGCGCGGCTCTTCCGTCATGTGAGCGATGCGTTTCTCGAAGACCCCGTGCGGATCTTGCGAATCGCGCGGTTTGCCGCGAGGTTCGTGGATTTCACGGTCGAGCCGGATACGCTGGCGTTGATGCGCAAGATGGTGGCCGATGGCGAAGTGGACGCGCTGGTCGCCGAACGCGTCTGGCAGGAAGTGTCGCGCGGCTTGATGGAGAAGAAGCCTTCGCGCATGTTCGAGGTGCTGCGCGCGTGCGGCGCGCTGGCGCGGATTCTGCCGGAAGTCGACGCGCTGTACGGTGTGCCGCAACGCGCCGACTATCACCCGGAAGTGGACACCGGCGTGCACGTGATGATGGTGGTCGACCACGCCGCGCACCAAGGCTACGCGCTACCGGTTCGCTTTGCCGCGTTGACGCACGACCTCGGCAAAGCAACCACGCCGCAAGACGTGTTGCCCCGGCATATCGGTCATGAAGAGCGCAGCGTGAATCTGCTGAAGCCGTTATGCGAGCGCCTGCGCGTGCCGAACGAGTGCCGCGACCTTGCGCTGCTGGTGGCGCGGGAGCACGGCAACATTCATCGCGTGATGGAAATGGGCGCGGCCGCGCTGGTGAGGCTGCTCGAGCGCAGCGACGCGATTCGCAAGCCGGCGCGCTTCGCGGAAGCCTTGCAGGCTTGCGAGGCGGATGCGCGTGGACGGCTGGGTTTCGAGGCGCGGGATTATCCGCAGGCCGAGCGGCTGAGAGTGGCGCTCGTCGCGGCGCGTGGTGTCGATGCCGGTGCGGTGGCGAAGCGGTTGGCCGATGCGCCCGCGGGAATCAAGGACGCGGTGCACAAGGAGCGGATTCGGGCGGTGGAAGCGGCGATGGGCTGATCAGGCGTAACTACAACAGCCTGGCCAGCAACGACAACACCATCGACAGCACCAGCGTCGACATAAACGGAAACGGGTACTCGCGGCCGAACAGCCGCAAGGTCACGTCGCCGGGCATGCGTCCAATGCCGATTTTCCTCAGCCACGGCCAGCAGGCCGACAGCACGGCCACCGCTACAAACGTCGTCAACAGCCAGCGGATCATTGCGCGTTCCCGAGCCGGATCAGGCAAAAAATCACAGCGTATGCGAGCGGTCGCCGCTCGAAAACGCCTGCAACGTGTCGTCCAGACCGCGCGAAAACGCGATCACCTTGAACAGCTCACCCATCTCGGCCTCGGACAACAACTTTTGCACCGCGTTTGCCGCGGGCAAGAACCGTTTCGTGTCCGACGGATCGATTTCCGACAGCGCCTCGGTGATTCCGGCGTTCAACAAAAACCGCGCTTGCGACGTGAAGCCGAGCAGATCCGCGCCCGTCTCGCAGCCCGCTTCGGCGATGCCGGTGAATTCCACGTGCGCGGTAATGTCCTGCAAGCCCGGATACAGAAACGGGTCGCCGTGCGCGCGATGCCGGTAATGGCACATCAGCGTGCCCTGCGCGCGTTGCGCGTGGTAATACTCGTGACGCGGGAACCCGTAGTCGATAAAGAACGCCGCGCCGCGCGTGAGCATCGTGCAGATGGTCCGCGTGAAGGCGCGTGCCGCTTCGTGCGTTTCGGTCACGTAGGCGTCGTTGGCGGTGTCGGTGTCGATTTCGGACAGCATAGTGAGGTCGTCGGCGGCTGAAACCGCGCGATCCTCGAATGCAAACACGCCGTCGCGCGAAACGACACCGCGCTCATGCCATGCGCCGGCATTGAAGGCGAACAGCCGTACCGGCATCGCGTCCAGCACTTCATTGCCGATCACCACGCCTTCGAAGCGCACCGGCAACGCGTCCAGCCAGCGCACCTTGGCGGCAAGCGAAGGTGCCGCCGCTTCGATCGTTTCGCGTTGGCGCTCGCGCAATTCGCCCGATAAATCCACGATCGCGTAACTGTCGAATTCCGCGCCCAGCGCTTCGAGGGCGACGAGCAAGCCCGCCGCCAGTTTGCCCGTGCCGGCGCCGAATTCCATCACGTCGCGCGTGCCGCTCGCCTGCAGCGCTTCCGCGAGCGGACGCGCGAGCGTCGTGGCGAACAGCGGCGACAATTCGGGCGCGGTGACGAAGTCGCTGCCGTCGTCGCTGCGTAGCCCGAATTTGCGGGCGCCGCCGCTGTAATAACCGAGCCCTGGCGCGTATAACGCGCGCTCCATGTAGCGCTCGAACGGCAGCCAGCCGCCGGCGTTGTCGAGTTCCGCGCGCAGTTGCGCGACCAGCGCTTCCGACTGCGCCAGCGCGCTTGGGCCGGGAGCAGGTAAACTATCGGGTTGGTGAGCTTTCGGATTCATCCCCGCATTGTAAATGACCGCCTCTCTGGATACCGCCGCTGCCCGCGCGCCTGACGCGCCGCGAATCGTGCTGATTACCGGCGCCGCCCGCCGCATCGGGCGGGCGCTCGCGCTCGGCTTTGCCGCGCGGGGCTGGGACGTCGCGGTCCATTACGGCGAATCGCGCGAGGCAGCCGACCAGGTGGTCGCCGAAATCGTCGCGCTGGGACGCCGGGCGGTCGCGCTCCAGGCCGAATTGGGCGACGAGGCGCAGGTCGAACGGCTTTTGCCCGCCTGTATCGCGGCGCTGGGGCGGCCGGCGTGCATCGTCAACAACGCGTCGCGTTTCGAAGAAGATACGGCGCTCAATGTTGGCTACGAGTTGTTGCTCAAGCTGACCGCGATGAACGTCGGCGCGCCGTTGGTGCTGGCGCGTATGCTCCATGAGGCCACGCCGGAGGCCGCGCGCAGCGACGAAAGTCAGCGTGGTGTCGTGATCAATGTGTTGGATCAGAAGCTGTACAACATGAATCCGGATTACCTGTCGTACACGCTGTCGAAGGCGGCGTTGCAGACAGCCACGGTCGCGCTGGCGCAGGCTTTGGCGCCGAAAGTGCGGGTGGTCGGGCTCGCGCCCGGCCTGACGATGCAGTCGGGCGATCAAACGCCGGACGGTTTCGCCGCCGCCCACCGTACTACGCCTTTGGGTCGCGCGTCGCGGCCCGAGGATATTGTCGCCGCCGCGCTGTATCTCGCCGATGCAGCGGGCGTCACCGGAACGACGCTGGTGGTCGACGGCGGGCAGCACCTGGTGCCCCTGCCGCGCGACGTTATGTTTTTGACGGGCGCCTGAAACGCCCTTTGCGTGCTCCGCACGCTTTTTTCGACTGGAACGAACATGTTTGCCGCTCTTTCGCATCCCCGGCTCGCCGATTGCCGCCGGCTCTTTCTGCGCAATTACGAAGTGCACATCAACATTGGCGTGCACGACTTCGAAAAGCGCGGCGAACAGCGCGTCGTGATCAACGTCGAACTGTTCGTGCCGCTCGCGCTGTCCACGCCGGTGGCGGACAAGCTGAATGAAGTCGTCGACTATGACTTCATGCGCTCGACCATCGCGCGTCGCGTCGAACAAGGCCATATCCACTTGCAGGAAACGCTCTGCGACGACCTCGTCAAGACCATGCTCGAGCATCCGCTGGTGCGGGCCGCGCGCGTGTCGACCGAAAAACCGGACGTCTATCCCGACTGTGACGCGGTGGGCGTCGAAGTCTTCCGCGTCAAGGAGGATTGAGTCATGGCCACGCCCGACACCCTGAACCCGACGGTAGCCGCTGCGCCGACGAAGATGCCGCTCACACGCCGCGAGCAGAAAGAAGCGTACGAGAACAACAAGCTGTTCAAGCGGCTCGCGCGCCAGGTCGGCGAAGCGATCGTCGACTTCAACATGATCGAGGAAGGCGACAAGGTGATGGTGTGCCTGTCGGGCGGCAAAGACAGCTACGCAATGCTCGAGTTGCTGATGCGGCTGCGCGAACGCGCGCCGATCAACTTCGACATCGTTGCGGTGAATCTCGACCAGAAGCAGCCGGGTTTTCCGGAGCACGTGCTGCCCGAGTACCTGAAGCAACTCGACATTCCGTTTCACATCGAGAACCAGGACACCTACAGCATCGTCAAGCGGCTGGTGCCGGAGGGCAAGACCACCTGCTCGCTGTGCTCGCGGTTGCGTCGCGGCATTCTGTACCGCGTCGCGGGCGAGCTCGGCGCGACTAAAATCGCGCTCGGCCACCATCGCGACGACATTCTGCAAACGCTGCTGCTGAATATGTTCTACGGCGGCAAGCTGAAGGGCATGCCGCCCAAGCTGCAATCCGACGACGGCAAGAACATCGTGATCCGGCCGCTCGCCTACGTGAAGGAAACCGATCTCGAGAAATACGCGGAGTTGCGCGAATTCCCGATCATTCCGTGCACCCTGTGCGGCAGCCAGCCGAACCTGAAGCGCGCGGAAATGAAGGCGCTGGTCCGCGATTGGGAGAAGCGTTTCCCGGGGCGCATCGAGAATATGTTCAATGCATTGTCGAACGTCGTGCCGTCGCATTTGATGGATCGCAAGCTGTTCCCGTTCGCAGGCTTGCGCGCCACCGGCGAGGTCGATCCGCAAGGCGACATTGCGTTCGACGAAGAGCCGTGCTCGACCGATTCGAACGACGGCGCGATGCTGGGTGCATCGAAGTCGATTTCGATCGTTCAATTCGACGATCTTTAACGAAAACGCCCGAACTACGGGCATTTCAGCCGGTTATAGCGTGTTTCACAACGGCGTCGGCGGTGGGCTGCATGATAGAATCGGCGCCTCCAAACTCGTCTATTCGCCGACGCCATGAACATCGTTATTTTGGCGGCAGGCACCGGCAAGCGCATGCGGTCCGCGCTTCCCAAGGTGCTGCATCCGCTGGCCGGCCGGCCACTCCTTGCTCATGTCATCGACACCGCTCGCGCGCTGAATCCCGCGCGTCTCGTGGTGGTGATCGGTTATGGCGCCGAAGCCGTGCGCCAGGCGGTGGCGGCGCCAGACGTTCAGTTCGCCGTGCAGGAACAACAGCTCGGCACGGGCCACGCGGTGCAGCAGGCATTGCCGCTGCTCGACCCGAGCGCGCCCACGCTGGTGCTTTACGGCGACGTGCCGCTCACGCGCGCTAGCACGTTGCGCGCGCTGACCGACCGTGCGGGCGAGGGCGGCTACGGCGTGCTGACCGTCACGCTTGCTGACCCGAGCGGCTACGGCCGCATCGTGCGTGACGCGCACGGCAAGGTATCGCGCATCGTCGAGCAGAAAGACGCATCGCCCGAGCAACTCAAGATCGCCGAAATCAACACGGGCATTATCGTGGCGCCGACCGCGCGGCTCGCCGGCTGGTTGGCGGCCTTGAAAAACGACAATTCACAAGGCGAGTTCTATCTGACCGACGCGGTCGAAATGGCGATTGAGGCAGGCCTCGAAGTCGTGACCACGCAGCCGGACGAAGAGTGGGAAACGCTCGGCGTGAACAGCAAGCAGCAGCTTGCCGAACTCGAACGAATCTATCAGGGCGAACTGGCGGAGGCGTTGCTGGTGGCGGGCGTGACGCTGGCCGACCCGGCGCGTCTGGACGTGCGCGGCACGCTCGAATGCGGCCGCGACGTTTCGATCGACGTGAACTGCGTGTTCGAAGGCCGCGTCACGCTGGCCGACAACGTCACCATTGGGCCGAACTGCGTGATCCGCAATGCGACGATCGGCGCCGGTACGCGTGTCGATGCCTTCACGCATATCGAAGGCGCCGAAGTTGGCGCGAACGTCGTGCTCGGACCGTATGCGCGGCTGCGCCCCGGCGCGTCGCTGGCTGATGAATCGCATGTCGGCAACTTTGTCGAAGTGAAGAACGCGGTGCTCGGCCGCGGCTCCAAAGCGAATCACCTCACGTATATCGGCGACGCGGACATCGGCGCGCGCGTGAATATCGGCGCGGGCACCATCACCTGCAATTACGACGGCGCGAACAAATTCCGCACTATTATCGAAGACGACGTGTTCGTCGGTTCGGACACGCAACTGGTTGCGCCGGTGCGCGTCGGGCGCGGCGTGACGATCGCGGCGGGCACTACGGTGTGGAAAGACGTCGAAGCCGAGAGTCTGGTGTTGAACGACAAGACACAAACTAGCAAGACGGGCTACGTCCGCCCGACCAAGAAGAAGAGCTGATGAACATGACGCGCGCTCCGAGCGCGCTCCTTGCAATCCAGCACTGAAAAGGAATAAGCCATGTGTGGCATTGTTGGCGCGGTTGCGCAACGTAATATCGTTCCCGTCCTGATCGAAGGACTGCGTCGCCTCGAGTATCGCGGCTACGACTCGTGCGGCGTGGCCGTGCTCGGCGCCGACGGTCCGCGTCGCGCTCGCAGTGTGGCGCGCGTCGCCGATCTCGACGAGCAGGTTCGCGAGAGCCATCTGGAAGGCATCACCGGTATCGCGCATACGCGCTGGGCCACGCACGGCGCGCCGGTCACGGACAACGCGCACCCGATCTTCTCGAAAGACGCGCTCGCGTTGGTACACAACGGCATCATCGAAAACTACGAGTCGCTGCGGGAGATGCTGCGCGGCAAGGGTTACACGTTCGTCTCGCAGACCGACACCGAGGTTATCGCTCACCTGGTTCACAGCCTGTATCACGGCGATCTGTTCGCCGCGGTGCGCGAAGCGGTTGCGCAGTTGCACGGCGCGTATGCGATCGCGGTCCTGCACAAGGACCAGCCGCATACGGTGGTCGGCGCGCGTCAGGGTTCGCCGCTGGTGGTCGGGCTCGGCAACGGTGAGAACTTCCTCGCGTCGGATGCGCTTGCGCTCGCGGGCAGCACCGAACGCTTCATCTTCCTCGAAGAAGGCGACGTGTGCGAACTGTCGCTCGAAGGCGTGCGTATCGCTGATCGCGACGGCAACGAGGCGCAGCGCGACGTGCGTCAGGTGGCGGCATACGGCGGCGCGGTCGAACTTGGGCCCTACCGTCACTTCATGCAGAAGGAAATTTTCGAGCAGCCGCGCGCGATCTCCGACACGATCCCGCAAGCGGATTCGTTCGACGCGTCGCTGTTCGGCGAAGGCGCGGACAAGGTGTTCGCGGACATCGACAGCCTGCTGATTCTCGCTTGTGGCACGAGCTACTACTCGGGGCTGACGGCAAAGTACTGGCTCGAATCGATCGCGAAGATTCCGACGCAGGTGGAAATTGCCAGCGAGTATCGCTACCGGGAGTCGGTACCGAATCCGAAGGCGCTGGTCGTGGTGATTTCGCAGTCCGGTGAGACGGCGGACACGCTCGCGGCGCTGAAGCACGCGCAGTCGCTGGGTCATAAGCACACGCTGGCCATCTGCAACGTCGGCACGAGCGCGATGGTGCGTCAAACCGAGTTGTCGTTCCTCACGCACGCTGGCCGCGAGATCGGTGTCGCGTCGACCAAGGCATTCACGACGCAACTGGTCGCGTTGTTCGTGCTCGCCGCGACGCTGGCAAAGTTGCGCGGGCGCGTGAGCGAAGCGCAGGAAGCCGAATACCTGAAGCAGTTGCGTCACCTGCCGGCCGCGCTGAATAGCGTGCTGGCGCTGGAGCCGCAGATCATCGCGTGGTCGGAAGAGTTTTCGCGGAAGGAACATGCGTTGTTCCTCGGGCGTGGTCTGCATTACCCGATCGCACTCGAGGGCGCGCTGAAGCTCAAGGAAATTTCGTACATTCACGCTGAGGCGTATCCGGCCGGCGAGTTGAAGCATGGGCCGTTGGCGCTCGTGACCGAGGCGATGCCAGTGGTGACGGTGGCGCCAAATGACGCGCTGCTGGAAAAGCTGAAGTCGAATATTCAGGAAGTGCGCGCGCGCGGCGGTCAGCTGTATGTGTTCGCCGATGCGGATACGAAGATCGTCAACGACGAAGGCCTGCATGTGATCCGGATGCCGGAACACTACGGTTTGTTGTCGCCGATCCTGCATGTGGTGCCGTTGCAGTTGCTGGCGTATCACACGGCGTGTGCGCGGGGCACCGATGTGGACAAGCCGCGGAATCTGGCGAAGTCGGTGACGGTGGAGTGAGGGTGGGGCGGGCGTCCGTGTAGATGCTGAGGTGCATTAATTTCGGTTACGAAGCCTCGATTTAGTTTTGGTTACGTGGCTCTTCCCGGCCGCTGAGCCTTACTTGGCAAGCGGTAACCAGAATTAATGTCCAAGGGGCGCTGGAGCATTTTCCAGCACCCCTTTTTTGCGCCCGGCACCGCGATTTCGCCTTCGGCTGTTCTTGAGAAAAAGAAACGTTTCTCGTCTGGGGGTTACAACCGTTTCGCGAAGGGGTAGGCCTCCTCGCTAATCACCGTGGCATAAGGCGGAAACGCTTCTAGCTGATGTGCTCAGCACACCAACTTTTCAGGCTAATTTCGCCCCCCTCCTACCATCAGATTTTTGGTGCGAGACTGCACCGCGTGCAGACGGGCATCCCTGCTGCCACCATCCGCTGCCGCCAGTTCCGCCATCGGTTTTTTGGCGTGCATCGCGTCTGTTTGCAGCCGACCATCGGCGCCGAATTCGGTCGGCACTGGTTTTCTCGACCGGCGTCGCGTCACAGATGGCCACACTATGTTGTCGTATACGTTCGTCATGCGGCACTTCGCAAGGCGCACGCCTTCACAATGACTCCGCTGGTAAGCCAGTACTGCGCGATAGGGTGGGCTCGGCCGGGATAGCGAATCCGGGAAGATTCCGCCGGCTAGCCGAGGTACTTCGGTTCCTTGATGTATCCGGTGAGGCGCCATCCACCGTCGACTTTCCTGTTTGATGTGCGGCCCATGTCGCTCATGCGAGGAACTTTGTGGAAGAATCGAGACTCTTCCCTCGACGAAGTTGTAGCGGTCGCAAGTTTTTACTTTTAGGGCTCTCCGGTATGGTTGCTTTCGACTTAATTCGTCAGAAAATATCTTCAGCAATCAAGCGCCTGCTTGGATGGCGAAACACTCCGTCCAATGCGAAGCCTTCGGCTAGGCCCCCCCCCCAGTGGACTTATCGGTTGTGTCCAACGGTTTCGTCGTCTCGAAGCGCAACCTCGGTTGCCAACGTCGTTGCGCTTGTCGGAACGGCGGACAATCTCAAGTGGGCGCGTCTCCTATGCCCGTGCGGGTGCGGAGAGGTGCTCGCCCTGAATCTCATGGACGGACACTCCCCCCGCTGGACGGTTGCGACGTCGTCGGAAGGCGCAGTTTCGATTCACCCGTCAATCGACGCAACCGAGTGTGGAGCCCACTTCTGGATTCGCGACGGCCGCATCACCTGGGCATGAGCCTCCACACCATTCCCAGGTACGGCGCTTCGTCGCCGCGCCCCCACTCCGCCACGTCCTCGCAGAAACAGCCTTCTTCGGGGTTTCTTCGGTTGGCTGCGATGCGACCTTTATCTATAAATAGCAGAACTTCAGTAGACTGGCGGCTAGCTCCCATGAATCCGGTAAGTCGGTGAAGTAGTTCTGTGACTGCGTGACTTGCAACCATTGTTGTAAATGCAATGACGGCTGGGGCCGGTGTCGCCAGTTCGGGAGCATATCCTTGCTGTACTTGCCGGTCCCTGTCGGAATCGGATAATCCCTCTACACGCAGTCCTTCCGCCGAAATGCGGCCACGGCAGAGCAGACACGGTTCTCCCGCTAGAACGGTGGTTGCGCGCCCGTACACTCCCTGAATAATTCCACCGTGTGAGTCAATTACGACGCCCATATCGATTAGAGGGATGTGGTACGCGGTTGCAAGCTTCGAAAGAATAGCTCGTGGCAGTTCCCTGTCCGTGCATCCGAAAACCACGTCGCAGTCACGCAAACGCTTTGCAACGGTCTGTTCCTCGATGGAATCAGGGATTGCTTCGACCCCAGTGTCGAGCCCAATGGCGTCGAGTCGGTTCTTAGCGATGACCGCCTTGTTTTTGCCCACGTCCTTCAAGGTCGCGCCATATACTCGATTCAAGTTGGTTTTTGATAGCGTGTCATGGTCAAACAGCACTAGCGTGCCGACGCCCAGCCGCGCGAGCTGTTCCGCGCATGCCGAACCAGTGCCGCCTAATCCCACAATTCCGACTACCAACCCACTGAGCGCGAGCTGAATTTCCGGTCCGAAGGCTCGAACCTGCCGGTCGAAAAGCGCGAAGTCGTTGATGCCGCCCCTCGTGTACAGGCGAAAGCGCTGTCCAACGACAACAATCTGCTCAACATCGTGCCGGCATTCGGCATAAATGCGGCCCACCAGTGCATCCTGAGTCATCACTAGTGTCCCATGCAGCTTGCCGGGTACACGTGACTGGAAAAACGGAATGAATTTCTCTTCTTCCGCGTCGTCCTGTTTCGAAAATTCGGCGAAGCCGCCGGGGTGCGAGTGAACAAAGACTACCGATAACCCTTCGTGCCGCGCCAGCTTCGCTACCCGGGTCAGTGCGGCCGACCGGATACTCAACCGGTCGTGCTTTCGCTCCAGAAAATCGCCGGGCGGTATCGCGACGACAGAGTGGGCGACCAGTTTCAGCGTCTCCCCTGTGCTGGCCTCACCACACAATACGAACGCTGCGCCCTCGATGCCGGGCTGGTCGAACAAGATGCTGCGCAATTCCTGTTCGTGTTGCTCAAGCAAAACGATTCGGGTCCTCATGCGCCCCTCCCCACACCTTGCATTTCTCGCGTCAAGATGCCCATGAAGGAGCGTAGTCCGTCGATGCCGGGCCTCCATGCACCAGGAGGTAAGTGCCGCGAGAAGCGCTGCCACGTTTTGCCGACATGGCTCTCACTCACCTCGGATTGAGGCGCGAATTGCCCGGTGGCCGCGATGCGCACAGGTGGGTCGCAATACCACATATCCAGCGGTGTAAGCGGATATTGTGGCGGGACGCGAATCATTAACTGCGTCTTGGCCGGAGTGAAGCCGCCACCGCTGACATCAAAGTCGTTGATAAGAACGCAGAAGGTTCCAGCGCTGTCCGGCACTAAAACCCAGTTGTATCCCCGCTCGTTCAAAAACCGCTCGTCCTTCGCTGGCAGTTGCATACGTCACTCCGTTCCCGGGTTGATTGTGCTGGGGGCGGTGTAGTAGCAGTTCCCACGTTCAACCGGGTACGTCTTGGTCGGTTCAATCAACAAGTCTTCCGGATGGTGAGGAATCTCTTGCCAGAGGTCGCGGTCAGGGGCGACAGGCGGACGCGGCAAGTCGCGGAGTTCAGCGCCGGTCATTTCGTGCTTGGGAGCAACGTATTCGACCTCATCGATAGTGACGACGATGGGCTTTTCATGCTCATGGCCGTGCTCATGACCGTGCTCATGGCCGTGCTCATGGCCGTGCTCATGGCCGTGCTCATGGCCGTGCTCATGGCCGTGCTCATGACCGTGCTCATGACCGTGCTCATGACCGTGCTCATGACCGTGCTCATGACCGATTGCTCCGTCTTTCTCAGGTGCCGTAGCTGACATTTCCATACTCCTTACGTAGTTGATAGCCGTATAGTAGCTAAAAAGTAGCTATCCAACAAGGGATTTTTCTTGCAGTCCGTCGCGCCACCGCCGATAATCAGGGTGTAAACCAAGGAGTTAGTGAAGATGTCCTCGAAGCGAACGATGACGCTGAACCTCACGGACGCAGAGATGACGGTCCTTGAACAGCTTTGCGAGCAAAAAGACATGAGCAAGACGGCGGTCCTGCGGCAAGCTCTGCGCCTCTACCAGTTGCTGGATAACAGGATGCAGCAGGGAGAGAAGCTGTTCTTGGAAGACCCGTTAGCCAAAGAAAAAAAAGAGGTGGTAGTTCTGTGAGCGAGAGTCATGGAATTTATCTATACGACCGGCATACCGGCACCTATGTTGAAGCGTCGCTCATAGAGGGCGCCGGAGTCGACACGGGAATACGTGCTGATGCGGCGTGGGCGCAAATGCTTACAGCATCGGTCGTCAATGGCCCTGAGGTCCCGGTGAGGCCTGAACACGCGCATTGGGAGTGGGCCAAGAAAATTGAGTGCGTCCAAGGGTTGCTCCCTTACACGACGTTTAGCGTCGAGTGCGCCGGCGAGGTTCAAGGACTTATGATTGTGCGCACTTCGGGCGACGTCGCGCTCTTGCCGCAAAAGCGCGCGTTGCCGCTTGTATATATCGCGTATCTCGCGACGGCCCCTTGGAACTGGGCGCCTTATTTGCCGACCCCCCGGTTTAGGGGCGTGGGCCAAGCCATGTTGCTGGGAGCAATAAATCTAAGCCTCGAACTTGATTTCAAAGGTCGTGTTGGTCTTCATTCATTGCCGCAATCTGAATCTTGGTATGTTGAGCAGGGCATGACGAAACTCGGTGACTTCGCAAAGAAAGGCAATCTCGCGTATTACGAGATGTCCGAGGAAAGCGCACGTCAATTCGTTGGACAGGAGTGACTCATGAAATTCAAGATGAGCAGGGAGTGGTTGGCGAAGCGGCTTGGTCCTTCAGACGATGCTGACGTCGAGGTCGGTGCCGGCTACATGAGCTTGGAGGAGCTAAGGGGGGACGCTCAGTCGCGATTGATAAGTAACTCGCTATTGAAAGTCCCAACTCAGGTTGGGAGGGTAATACGCGTCGCGAGAGAGAACCAAGGATGGTCCATTCAGGACCTCGCGCACGAATCGCATGTCGGATTAAATGATATCGTTAGCTTGGAAACGGACATCAACTACTCTCCATCTCCAAGAACGGTATATTTCCTCGCTGAGGCTCTACACTTGGCTGAGGATAAGCTGCAAGGACTGGTTGGTCACCGGATTCCCGTTTCACATTCACTAGCCTCCAACGACCCACAATTGCGGTTCGCTGCTAACTCTCGAACAGCCGGAAGCCTGGATGCAGACGAGTATGAATTGGTGAGATTGCTCGTTGAAAGCATAACCAAAAATGAATAGCCATGACTATCCGCAACATCTTCTTGGAAGAAGCCAGTGCAGCAGATATCGACGCGAAGGTTGGTCGGTTACTCGCTAATTTGGGGCTGCGTCCGGAGCGAGTTAGCCTGGCGGAGGTTCGAGACCTACTCAAGCTCGACCTTAAGTACTATTCCAAGAGCAATCCAACGATGTTCGACCATGTGCTCCACAATTTGAAAGTAGGAGCGAAGCAGGTCTTAAAAGACCCATCGTTGCTCGCGCGAGCGATTGCGAAATTCGACCTTAAGGCCCTATACGTACCCGAGCGCCGTCAGATATATATTGACGACGACCTGCATGAAATCAAGAAACGTTGGAGCGAAGCTCACGAGGTAGTGCACAGCATCATTCCATGGCACGCCGGGTACGCTTTAGGGGACACGAAGTCCACCCTTTCTCCCGCCTGTCACGAAATCATAGAGGCCGAGGCCAATTTTGGTGCTGGCCGACTGCTGTTTCCTCGTGACGTGTTTCGTACCGCGTGCGCGTCCAGCTTGCCCTCGATGGTAGGGCTCAAGGACATCGCGAAGCATTTTGGAAACTCCATCACGAGCACGCTGTGGCGTTATGTTGAGGAGTGTCCGAACCCCGCGTTCGGACTCATTTCGCAGCATCCCCACACTCGCGGCGCCGCTCACGATGTCGTCGAATACTTTATCCGTTCAAACTTGTTCCACCGCCGTTTTCCGGATATTAACGAGGAGCAATTGCTCGAGCATGTTCGAGCGCACTGCTCGCACCGGACACGCGGGCCATTGGGGGCAGGCGAGGCAATTATCAGCGACGCACATGGGGGCCGACATCGGTTTCTGTTCGACGTTTTCTCGAATGGTCATGCAGTGCTGACGTTAGGTATCTATCAGACGGAAGTTCCTCTCGCCATGCCGGCGTATCCGATTGGCTAGTTCTATGCGAGCTTCGCGTGGCTGCTAATCCAATTGTGGACGTTGCCTCGCAGATGCTGCGCGCATCAGCTGTCGGTACAGCAACGCAAATGCGAAAATTCGTTCAGTTCGGCCATGGGCTGGCATGCACTTGGTATGGCTCGTTGACGAACGTTTTCGTCAATGCCACGCGAGGTGACGTTCGGAAACAAGCGGAAGTCCTTATCCACATCCTCTTGGTGTCACGCGCCGAGGCTCAAGCGGTCATGCCGAAATTCGGACAACGTTTACGACGAAACGAGCCGATATGACGAAAATCAGAAAGATTGAAATCAGGCACTTCCGCGGTATCAGTTCTCTCGACTGGTTCCCAGCCCCCGGTATCAATTGCCTGATAGGCCCGGGCGGCACGGGGAAACCCGCGTAGTCCTTAGTCGGCATCGTTCAGCCCTCGGTTGTGGCGCCCGCCGGGAAAGCTACGAAGACGGCCTCGGCCGCCAAGCCACCAGCGTCAAAAGCGCGGGGCAGCGGCCAGTCGACTACTGCGCCTCTGCAGCGTTATCAACAAAGCCCGGAACAGTTGCGGTCGCGCAGCATGGTTCGAAAGCAAGCGACCCAAATTCGATTGATTGCCAGCAGATAGGCCAGACGAGAAAACGATGAACAGGCATTTTCAGAAGTATGAAGAGATGAAATCCGATTTTCCGCCCTCTGCTTACGCGATGGTGGACCACGTTGAAGCATCTCCCGACGGCGATGTCCTTATTGCTCTCGACGCTGTTGGCGCAGACTGGTTCGAAAGCAGTTCGTTCTGGCAACAGGGCGGCACGGCCGACCGACGGCATCAAAGTTTTTTGAAGCAAGAACTCACACCATTGCGCAATGGACGGAACCCGTTTGAAGACGCGCCCTTATATAGAGTCGAGGTCGCGCTGTCCCCGAACGCAGGTTCAGCCTACAACTATCCCTTCGGATATCAGCATGCCGCTGACTACGAATCCGGGGGAGACCCCAATGGCTGGTATCAGGGATTCGAGAAGGCTTGGTTTCGGTTGAGTTTTTCAGCGACGCCGGTGCCCGGCGCAATGTCAGCAAAGGTGTACTCCAATCTCTTCGCGCCGCCGACGACAGTCTACGTCCAAGGCACCATGCCGTCGACGAAAGCAGGTAAGTTACTTGGCAGTACTTTCTCTTTTGCACATCTTCCCCGGGCGGACGAAAACGTGCTTGCTTCTAGGCTAAAGAACGGTCGCGCCGATTTGCTTGCTGCTTATGACGTCGGGCAGGGAAACTGCAATGGCTTCCTGGCGGCCGCCGCACCCTCGCCATATCCAACGCTTTACTATGACCTTGGTGCAGGTGTATATCGCAACAGTTCTACAACGCCCGCCAATCTGATTTTCTGCTTCAGCAGTGTGGAGACGATTGTTCTCTCGCACTGGGACGCAGACCACTGGGCAGGGGCTTATGCGATGAGGGCACTGACGCCGGGAACCGTGCCTGGAAGCGGAATGTATCCGGCCTTATCGAAGACCTGGTTTGCGCCTGAACAAAGAGTCGGTCCGTTACACGTGGCGTTCGCTTATGACGTCGTAGCCAATGGCGGAGCTGTCTTCCTCTACACCCCCAATTCGTGGGGCTCACCTTTAAGTGTGAGAATCTCCACGCACAAGGAGTTGCAGGTCTCCCTTGGCTCCGGGGGGGGCCGAAACAATACTGGCATCGTTCTGATGGTAGAGAACTCGTCGACATCTCCCAGTCGACGATGGCTTCTTACCGGGGACTGCGACTATCGATACATCGACGCAACTCAAACTGACAAGCCGCTTGTCGGATTGATTGCGCCACATCACGGCGCAACCTTAGGCAGGAACAGCGCTGCACCACTGCCCGACAGCAACGGGTACGCTCGATTGGTCTACAGCTTCGGGTCGGACAACAAACACGGAACGAAGACGCAGCATCCAACGAAGGATGGCGTCTCTCGGCATAGAGCTTCCGGGTGGAAGCATGGCGCATGGAAGTTGAACGAGCCTGGCGATTGCCTTGCGGGCGCCGATGTGCTGCATACAGAGCAACATACCAAAGCTGGAGCTGGTGGACCGGCCGGTCAATTGGGCGGTACCGTCATAGGTTGGGTTTCGGCTCCTCCGGTCCCATTTTCCCCTCCTTGCGGTGGAAGCCATTGCTCGACACCATTGAAACAGTCCTGAAGCCAAGCTGGTTCGTTGCTTCGTCATCTGAATTGTAGGTCGCAAGCCGGGCACAAGCCTTTAGAGCGCATCGCCGCAAGGAAACAAGACTACCTTCCGCACGGATGCATCACTTCGGAAGCTTCGGATGTCTGACTTCGGCACTGCGGCATAGATGGCGGGGCTAGACATCTCTGCGCTGTTGTAGTTAGAATTCCCGCGTAAGCCGCTGCGCTGGCTTGCCCGCCCACGATGGCGAAGCCGGTTTCGGCAGCGTATGACTTGCATGGCCTATCCCTTTGGCTACTGCAGATTCCTTGTGTGGGCGCATTGGAGTCCTGGTGGCCAGGAGATATCGCCATGAGCAAAACCATTTCCCCCGCTCAACTCGAGCAATTTCGCCGTGACGCGCAGCGTCTCAAGCGCGAGCACGAAATTCCTTTGCATGAAGCACAAAGTCGCGTCGCGATACAGCAGGGCTTCAGGAACTGGTCGTTGCTGGCCAAGAGCGTCACTCGCGGTCCGGCGCCCAAGGTCCGCGTCGTTGATACTGCGTCAGACCTAGGACTAGATACCCGAAAGCGCTACTACCTGCATGGCGACCAGACCGAGCACGACCCAGCGCTCTACTACTGCGCCCAGTGCGATGCATTCTCACCAGCAGAACATTTCGACGCTGTCCATGGCCCGAAGACTGTGGAGCGCTACCTTGACAATCTCCGCTACTGGAATTCGCCTGAGCGCAGCCAAGGAGACTGGCGGCGACCTGCTGACGCAGTGAACGCTCTGGATGAGTTGATGCGCACATATCTCTCGGCCGAGGCTGAGCGCGAGAAGTCACGCAGTCGGTTCCATCGTTGGATTGTGACGCAGACCGAACGCAAGGATTGGATTGGTGACCTCGCCGGGGACATCAAAGGGGACAAAACCTTCCCGGTGGCCGAGACCTCGTTGGCAAAACTTGTCGCTTATTTAGAACGCGAGGGCGCAGTCGAAGGAGCCTTGAGTGCCATGCGTGCCGCATACGCAGAGTTCTCAGTGAATCGCTAAGTGGCCGCTGTGCGTGTTCAGCGTCCGTGTGTTTCGTTCGGAGCACGCACAGCGCAGACCCCGTGGGTCGTATGAGTGCAGCAGCCCCACGCGTCTCGCAGTCGAGGGCTGAGCTAGGCCGGCCTTCGTCTGGACTCGCCGCGAGCACAGCCGACAGCAATCGAAAGTTTACGGCGTGCGTAGGACGAAGCGGATGGCTCGTCGTCTCAAAGCTTCGCTATGCACACAGTGAGTACGGACTCCCATCTCTTGCGTCTCAGGCACTTCGGGGTTCCGTGTCGTAGTGCTTCGATTCGGCGTTCTGCCTGAAAAGCTCGCGAATAGCGAGTTGCGCACTTGAGGTTTCAGACACGCTGCAGGACAGGCAGGACAGGCAGGACAGGCAGGCCACTGTGCATCATCGGTCAGATGATTCGTGGGAAAATCGCTGATGAATTGCCGTGCATCTCCATTTCCGGCAGTACCGTCAATATCAGGAAGCCCATGCTCGCCACAAAACTAAGAACTACGCGCGACCGCCCCGCACGGCCTCAAAAATGGACATGGCCGGCGGGCATCGAGTTCATCAAGGACCTGCTCGACGTTGTTATCAAGATTTCTGTAATCTTGCTGCCCTTGCCGGCGCTCGCCATTTTTCTGTATTTGAAAACACTCCAGCGCACGGACCTCTTCCTGCCAGCCATCCTCTCAGGACCGGGCCTCGTTGCGCTACTCGAAGCCACGTTCATTCTGTGCGCCGCGCTCCTCGCCAACTTTGTTGGTCCATCGTGGGTAGCCTCGCAAATAGCCAACACCTACGGCAAGGACGGGCGCCCGATGCTCGGCGCGGCGAGCTTCGTGATTCTCACCGGGTTCATCGCGGGCCCATATTTCCTTACCCTGTGCTACCTGCCCAACGCCGCCTTACCGCTCTGGCTGAAGTGGATAACTGGAATTGCCGTTGCATTCTTGACCCCATTGCTGCTGCTTTTGCTCGCCTTGCGCAGCCCTCGCTACTTCCGGATGCTTACCGACGCAGAGCGCACGAACAGAACGCTACGCACGCGGCAAAGCGTCAAACGTACTCTCTGGGCCTGCGCAAGCGCGCTGATTTCCGTGAGCACCTTCGTCACATTCGCCAGCCTCTTCCGGCTGTACGGACTGTCCGGTGACGGCTGGCGGACCTGGCTGGGGCGCTTGTTTTTCCAGCAAGCCTGCTACCCGGCATGATGTATGTCGCGAGGCGCAGTTGGGGCGATTCGCGGACTGTTGCGTTCGCTATAGCGGCGCTGATGGTGGGGGCGACTATTCTTGTACTTACCCTGAATGGCCTATCGCTGGAGCCGCTGGCGCTGTTAGCCATGCGTGCAATGAGCGTCGCCGAGAAAGAAACCCGTACATTTGAACTCGTCAGCACGAACGAGCGCTCTGCGTGGACCGCGCTCGGATTCCGGTTCATCGGAGAAACCACTTTCTTTAAGGCGAGCATCAGGTTCCAGCTTGGCGACGTGAGGTTACTGTGCGTTGACCCGTACGATGTTGGCAGCCCCTATCCCGGCGCGCTTGGACCGTTCAGCGCGAAACCTGCGAAATCGCCCCTGCCCCAGACCGGTTGCATGACGACACTCAAGGATGAGGTACGGGTCGTCGAGCCGCCAGCCGCCGGCTTCATCGCTCCGAAGAACAGGCGTCCTCCACCACCGGCCACGTCGGATTCGTGTAACGCTCCGTAGCCTCATCATCTCGCTGTAACGGTGGCTATTCATTGGAATATTATTGTCGCCGTATGAAGCAAAGGGAATACCCAAAAAATGACTGCACCTATCGAAGGTCTGCGTGAGAATGTTCGCAAGTTAAAGCCAGATGGGGATGATGGCTTTGAGGGACTTATGGCTGCAGTGTTGACAGACCTGACGCGAAGAAGCTTTGCAATTGCTAGCTCCGGTTCGCAACGCGGTCGTGACGGCCAGTCGGCTTTGGACCGCGGAGTGGTTCTGTTCGAAGCGAAGCGTTACGACGACACACTTCCGAAAGAGAAAATTCTGACGAAGATTACGGAGATTGCCGGTGACACTGAAAGCACGCCCGAACTCTTCATTGTTGGAGCTACTGGGCCGATATGGGCACAACACATCTCGTTGATGCAGTCAGCCGCAAGGAGATTTGGGATGGTTGTGATGGCCTTGAGCTGGCCAGAGACGGGACTACCCGACCTGGCAGTGTTTCTAGCCATGGCCACGGATGTATCTGCGGAATTTATTGCCAGACATATATCGGTCAGTCAACGCGAACTGTTACTGCAATTGGACGCAGTGCGAGCCCATTCACAGTTTCAGGCTCGGTCGGATGAGCTGAAAACCATGGTTCTGCAGCCTAGCATTGCTCCGGCATTCGCGCTGGCCGACAACGCCATCTGGCTCGAGAAGGTTTTTTCTGACGCTAATCACGCTCGCAGAATGTTAGGCCAGCCTCTCAGCCCAGCCGAAGCGTCGGGCGTTGGTACCCTCGACCGGGCAGACCTTCGCATCCGGATATCCGACGCAGTTTTTGCTAGATTCGACGATGCAATCGTCGCAATTCTGGGGGCGGACGGCAACGGAAAGTCCTGGATATTCGCCCAAGCATGGTGCCATCTGCAAGTCCGGCCACTCACTGTAGTTATCGTGCCGGATGATGTCGGTCTTCAGGTATCACCCGAAGTCTGCACGGAACTGCTGGTCTCAAAG